>NZ_KB894078.1 GCF_000374345.1 Heyndrickxia acidiproducens DSM 23148 | reverse complement strand
GGGGGCTGGCCAACCCCCTCCAGAAAAACAGCCCCTATACTCCATATTCCCTCATATTCAGATAACCCTTTTTACACAATTATACGGACTTAACTTCCATCTTTGAAATTACATTTAAAATAGATAAAAAACGAGAGGCAACTTTAAAGAACTATGTAGGTGAGTTAATGTTAAAAATTAATACATTTATCAAAAAGCCCAATCTTGAAGTCAGCAATTTGGAAGAGATGATTGAGAATCCATATAAATATTTCATAAGAATTGACAATGAAACCGAAATTAAAAATCTCTCCAAAGAAATAGATTTTGATTATATAAATGGTGCTATTACGATTCAATATTATGATCGTTTCATAATGGATTTCAGCCTGTGGGATTTAGTTGATCAATTATGGAGTTATTTCATTAAGTTGGTTGAAGAGGTATTGCAAACCGGGTATGGTACGATTTTTTTCCCCGACCAGCCAGTTAAAGTTGAAATGAAGACTATTTCAAATGATATGCTGCTATTTAGCTTGGCGGAGGGAAAAATAATCAGTGTGACATTACCTAAACAAGAATTCTTAAATGCATTATTAAATAATGCTCAAATGTTTTTCACTAAATTAACGTCATACTTTAAAGGTAATGTAAATTATAGTTATGAAATAAATAAAATAAAAGCGATTCAGGAACAATTACGACATTGATTTACGTATTGCATATGAATGATGTTTATGCACATCTGCCTTTGAATCCGAGCCAAACTGCTATATTCAGGAAGCTTTTATACTAGACAGCATCCCCTTCCCTGAAAAAACTTGAAAACACAATCTGCAGCTGTCACGGAATCAGGAAGAACTGGAACGCCTGAAAAAAAGCAAAAAGGAGCTTTTGGAATCAAAGTACGCACTGGCTGAGAAAGAACAGCTCTGCCTCCAGCCCGCCCTTTCCGCCTCCACTTGGCAGGGACAGCTGGCGAAGCAGTTCTAGGCAGTAAGAAAAAACGAACTCCTTGAAAGCTATAAAGCTACTGCAAAGCAAATCAATACGGCCCTTCAACTGTCGGACGGGAAAATCAGCCAGCTTGCCTCAGAAAACACCCAGATTGAGAAAGCCATTCAAACAGAAATCGTAAAAATGCGCAAAAAAGAGGTGTGACGATGGAAGTCAAAATT
>NZ_KB894077.1 GCF_000374345.1 Heyndrickxia acidiproducens DSM 23148 | reverse complement strand
TCTGACCAATCCAACAAAGCGACAGACATTTATTCGGGTTAATTACTCTATCCCGACTGAGAGGAATTTACACACAAAAAAAAGACTTGACCTAATTTTAGGAATGGAATGAAAATTTGATTTTGTAAAATTAAGTTGAAGAGGGGGCTCTTCAAATTTCTTTTCGACAGCCAATTTTGCATATAAATAAGAGATGATCAGCTCTTCCTTCAGCATACCGCTTAAGTAATTATTTTTTATAAATGGATGAAGCAGTTGAATACACCTTTGAAATCTTCCATTAATCAAATGCCAGGTTATTAATTCATACAGTAAATAGGTTACTATCTCTCGTTGCGTACTGTTTTTATCCATGAATTGTCTATTTGAAATATTCATGCATTTCATTTCGATGTTTTCAAAAGTATCGTTATCCTTTGTTTTTAGAGCTTTTTTAAATAGCAGAGAATAAGATATTTTTAATAAGTCATAATAGAACTCGCTAGTTTCCGTATGACTAGTCAGAATCTTAATTGCCAGACCGTCAGTATAATAAATACCATCGGAACGAATTGGAGCAATTGCTAAGACACCAACAAAAAAGTGAGTAATGATTAAAATAAGCCATAATAAATTATTTGAAGTAAAGTAAAATGCAATAGATAATAATATTGTAAATGTATTTGCAATACTTCCTGATGCTAAGCACAGAATATATTTTTTGCGGTCAATATCATAATTCTCAAAGTTCGGCAACATGCCACATTGACCCCAGTTAGTATTATTTTTATTGATTCTTACCGTCAAGTTACCATTTTCTTTTGAAATAACGAAAGGCCCCAAAATCAAAAAAAGAAATTTGTAACGAAGAAGTAGCCCAGCTATTAGATGCCCTATTTCATGGATTATGATACTTGAGTACATAATAAGAAAAACCAACATAAGGATCAGTAAATAACCTAACCAATTATTGATTGCTATAACCATAATGATGAGTATAATGCCAAGAAAAAGCCATAACCGTTTCATTTATCTTTTTTTATCCCAAGGATTTTACTTGTAGTTATATGTTCTGTAGAATGAAAAGTTCTCTGTGAAAAATCAAAAAAAGATAACATTTTTATGGGATTTTATTGTATCCTCTTATCTGCAAAGTAAAGGAGGAGAAAATCTCCAAGGGTTATCGTATTTTTAGTTTACCCTGTTCCGCTGCGATTGACTAATAACATGCTAAAACTTGAAACACTAAAATTCATTCTCATTACTTGTCTTACAAGGGTTTAGAGCAAAAATAAAAGCATGAACACTGGAAACTCGGTATAATT
>NZ_KB894076.1 GCF_000374345.1 Heyndrickxia acidiproducens DSM 23148 | reverse complement strand
TCCTTTCTCAAGAATAAATACGAGGACATTATACTCGTCAAATTCCGGACAGGCAATACCGTCAACTTTCGGTTATTTTTGGATGTCAGAAACACCCAAGAGTGAAGGCGATTTTCTTCCTGTAAATAGTACTGCATAAGAAAAACCATAGCAAAAACAAATAGGCATCATTGAACATTGATAAGGAAAAGAAGCCGGAATGAATTATTCAAACGTTTGATTAAAGAGCACGAAAAAAGGATCAGAATATCCCTTTCTACCTCTTTTCTCGATTTTTTCTTCTCTCTACTGTATTCTCCTGCCAAAAAGTCCTTCCTCCTCAAAGTCCCCCTTCCATTAACTCCCGCAAGGCATCCGCCGAATTCACCCACTTTCCAATCTGTTAAAAAGTTGTTTCCCAATATGCCCGATTCTGCCGTCTTTTTTCCACTCTGGATTATGCAGAATAGTCTGGAAAAGCTAAAAGTTGATTCCAGAAAGAGAGGAAAAATAACGGAATGATAAGGTTGAAAATCACACAAAAAAGAACTGAAAGCCGACCAGATTTTCAGATTAGAAAGGATACCGGAAGAGAACTGATTGAAGAAAAACTCTATTGAGTCCTTACAAGACAAGGGATTGGAGGGAATTGGGCAAAAGAAAAACTGGACCCGGTTTGGATCCAGCTAGAGTTTATATTGCCCATGAATCGGGACTTATTGTGACCCATGAATATCCATATTCTCCTGCCGAATTGACCCAATCCCCCGCCGGTCAGGTACCGGCTTTTTATCAGAGGGACGGAGATTTTGACAGAAAGATACTTAATCAATCGTTTGATTAAACCATCATTTATCCATATAAGAAAGCCGGCTGATCTTAATCAATCATTTGATTAAATAAAAAACCCCGGGGAGAAACCAGGCTGTCTTGGCTTTCCTCCGGGGTCTTTCTTTCTTATTCCACTGTTACGCTTTTGGCCAGGTTGCGCGGTTTGTCGACATCGCAGTCGCGGTGCAGGGCCGCGTAGTAGGCAAGCAGCTGCAGTGGTACGACAGAGATAAGAGGTGTGAGTAATTCGTGTACTTTCGGAAGCACGAAACGGTCGTCTTCCGTATTAAGGCCTTTCATTGAAATAATGCAAGGGTTGGCGCCGCGGGCAAGCACTTCTTTGACATTGCCGCGGATATTCCAGTTGACATCCTCTTGCGTTGCAAGCGCCACAACCGGGGTGCCTTCTTCAATCAACGCAATCGTACCGTGTTTAAGTTCGCCGCCTGCAAAACCTTCTGCTTGAATATAGGAAATTTCTTTTAACTTTAATGCCCCTTCAAGGCATACATAATAGTCGAGCGCACGGCCGATGAAAAAGCAATTGCGGGTTAGTGTTAAATAGTCAAA
>NZ_KB894075.1 GCF_000374345.1 Heyndrickxia acidiproducens DSM 23148 | reverse complement strand
ACTCAACTTTCGCAGTGTAAAAATATAGTCTACCCCAATCACTGCGTAGACCAATGAACAGCTGAATATGTTCCTTGACAAATGCTTCATAAAAGAAAAAGCACCCCAACGTTTGGTATAGTTTAACTGACGAGAAAAAACTACCAAACAGAAGAGGTGCCTCCTATTATGATAGCGAATAATGACCTAAATAAGCAACTGCCAAATGAAATAAAAAGCACATTCAAGGAACTAAAAATACTGAAACATCTACGAAACGCCGGTATTACAAAGAATTTTGGATTTTCCTGTGCTTATATTTTTCAGTTGGTGTTTGGATTGATTTTCGAGAATAAGAACTGGTTTCGCATGCTTGAAGGCAAAAAATCCACGGATATTCCAGCAAAAGATACTGTTTATCGTTTTCTAAACCAGTCTACATTTGCTTGGCGCCGTTTTTTGCTTCACTTGTCTGCTCATACCATTGCAAAGGTCACAAAACTTACCAGTCATGACCGTCCAAAGGCATTCGTTCTTGATGATTCGTCCTATGATCGTAATCGCAGTAAATCTGTAGAACTGCTGGCACGCTGCTTCGACCATGCTTCGCAGAAAATGCGTTATTATAAAGGCTTCCGTATGTTGACACTGGGTTGGACAGATGGTGCAAGCTTTTTACCCGTGGACTTTTCACTGCTTAGTTCGAAAAAAAGCCAGATTAACGGTATTTCATCCCATATTGATAAACGCAGTTCCGGTTACAAACGTCGTCAGGAGGCACTACAATCGGCACCTGAACAGATCCCGGGTATGCTTGAGCGTGCGCTGAATGCTGGTATTGATGCCACTTATGTACTGATGGATACATGGTTTACCCAACAGCCACTTATTAAAGCTATTACTGAAAAAGGCTTGGATGTTATCGGTATGGTAAAACATTTGAACCAGCGGTACCTTGTGAATGGTGAGCGTTTGAGTTTGAAACAGCTTTATAAAAAGGCAACGCCGACTGATGGAAAGCATGGTATTTTGCGCTCTATCCATACCACGCAGGCGAATGGTGTCCCTGTTAAAATCGTGTTTATCCGCAACCGTAACAAGAAAAGTGACTGGCTTGCTATTTTGAGTACAGACCGTACGTTGAGTGACCAGGAGATCATTCGGATCTATGGGATGCGCTGGGACATTGAAGTCTTTTTTAAAGCGGCCAAGTCGTTGTTGAAGCTCCAAAAAGAGTTTCAAAGCAGGTCTTATGACGCTTTAATCAGTCACACGACCATCGTATTCGCAAGGTATATTGTACTTTCTTGGCAAAATCGATGTAGTAATGACGAGCGAACGCTTGGTGGCATGTTCTATGAATTGTGTGATGAAATAAATGACCTTGATTGGGCAGTAGCTTTACAGCAATTAATCGAGCTTCTTGAAGATACCCTAAAATATACGAAAAAAAGAATCCAAAAGTTAATTAAAAGTCAACTACAACAATGGATCGCGGGTTTGCCTAACTATATCAAGGCTTACCTGCCAGTTTCAGTCTGCGAAAGTTGAG
>NZ_KB894074.1 GCF_000374345.1 Heyndrickxia acidiproducens DSM 23148 | reverse complement strand
TTGTGTTATAATTTTCATAACATGAACACTCCTCGATTAATTGTTAGTTAGCACTTCAATTATACCGAGTTTCCAGTGTTCATGCTTTTATTTTTACTCTAAACCCTTGTAAGACAAGTAATGAGAATGAATTTTAGTGTTTCAAGTTTTAGTTCAATAACATCTAATCCTATTCAATTTAAATTCAATTCGTTAAATGCATACTGCAAAATAATTCTAAGAGCATCTTTTCCATAACCTTTATTTCGATTTTCTGCTTCTCCAATTCCAATCGATAAGAGTGCAGAACGGTTATTCCATTCAATGCTGTGAATTGCTACGAAACCAACTAAATTATTATTCCCGAGAGTTCTTACTCTAAATTCGGTATTGCTGCTACTGGTATTTACTTCCTCTGAATTTAATTCATTTGCGGATTTTGGTATGGCTATGTCAGTGTCAACATTTCGCAGAAATTCTGCATCTTCATACCATTTTTCCATTACATCAGCATCAGCATCATTAGGTTTCTGCGCTGTTAGTTTTAACAGATTGCCATAAAAAATTTGATTGTTCATGTTTCGCAAAATCTCCCTTAATTTTTTATCACTTCACTTGTATAAAGGCATTTTCTCAATTTCATATTAGGTTTAAAAATTAAGCAAAAAAGTATACGGTGAAAAAAATTGTTTTTCAAAACCCATCGTATTAAACTTATTATACAGAAGATTTTTATAAAAGGAGTAGATTAATTTATGTCTTTGGAAGCTGTAAAAAAATATTTTCAACAATGGGACAGGCAAGGGGATGTTCTTGAACTTCCTTTATCCAGCGCCACGGTAGAACTGGCAGCAAATGCGCTGCATGTAGAACCGGAGAGAATTGCCAAGACGCTTGCGTTCAGGGGCGCGGGTGAAGAAGAAGCCATGCTGGTAGTTGCAGCGGGTGATGCCAAAATTGACAATAAAAAATTCCGCCATACATTCGGTACGAAAGCGCGGATGCTGGCGCCGGAAGAAACTTTGGCACAAACCGGCCATGCTGTGGGAGGCGTCTGCCCGTTCGGATTAAAAAACAATTTGCCGGTTTACATGGATGTTTCACTTAAACGGTTTACAACCGTATTTCCGGCATGCGGGAGCGGAAACTCTGCGATTGAACTGACATGCGATGAGTTATATACATATGGCAATGCAGTCAAATGGGTGGATGTATGCAAAGGCTGGCAGAAAGATTCATACGGCCAGGAAGCCATCTCCTAATTTAACAAATCCCCTAAAGCTAAAAACCGCGCGCCTGGTCGTTCATAAGGGGAATGAAAGCCCGCAGCGGGAGAATATCCACGTTTCCGGTCGTTCATAAGTGTAATGAAAGCCCGCGGCGGGAGAAAACCCGCGCGCCTGGTCGTTCATAAGGAGGATGAAAGCCCACGGTGGAAGAAAACCCGTGTGCGCGGTCGTTCATAAGGGGAATGAAAGCCCGCAGCGGGAGAAAACCCGTGTGCGCGGTCGTTCATAAGTGTGATGAAAGCCTGTGGTGGAAGAAAACCCACGTTTTTGGTCGTTCATAAGGGGAATGAAAGCCCGCGGCGGGAGAAAACCCGTGTGCGCGGTCGTTCATAAGTGTAATGAAAGCCTGCGCCGGAAGAAAA
>NZ_KB894073.1 GCF_000374345.1 Heyndrickxia acidiproducens DSM 23148 | reverse complement strand
GGGGCTGGCCAGCCCCCTCCAGAAAAACAGCCCCTATACTCCATATTCCCTCATATTCAGATAACCCTTTTTACACAATTATACGGACTTAACTATTCATTCAAAGATCTTGTATATTCAGTAAAGGTATTTTTTTTCATTGCGCAACTCCTAAATCATGGTGAAAGCTAGATAAACTTATTGTTATCTAGCTTTCAAATATGTCATTTCTTAAAAGGCAATAACTCTTTATAAATACCAGTCTCAATTAGATTATAGTAAATAACCTTTTTTAAAGGGAAAGTATTCAGAAATTCTTTTATCATCATAATGCTTTTTTTCGTTATTTAATACTGTTGACAAATGTATTCACAAATTTTAACGGTATCTTGATTGGTAATAGTGCCCGACTGAATCGGCTGTTACGATTGCGGCGTAGACGAGTTCGGGCGTTACTTTAATCGGCATATTGAAAATTGTTTCTCCATCTGCACAGGAAAGTTCAGCCGCTTTTCTTAATTTTTCTTCATTAATTTCCGAGACGCCGAGATCAGCGAGTGTCACCGGGAGTCCGACGCTCAGGCAGAAGGCAATGACTTCTTCTATTTCTTCTTTCGGCGCGTCTTCCAGAATGAGCTGGACAAGGGTGCCGAAAGCGACTTTTTCGCCATGGTATTTTTGGTGTGTTTCTTCCAATATCGTCAAGCCGTTGTGGATGGCATGGGCTGCAGCCAGGCCGCCGCTTTCAAAGCCGATTCCGCTTAAATAGGTGTTGGCTTCAATAATTTTTTCCACGGCCTCAGTAACCAGGTGTTTTTCTGCCGCCAATTTTGCTTTCAGGCCTTCTGCAATTTGTGTCTGGTAACAAAGCTTTGCCAGTACGATCGCCGCTTCCGTGACATATCCCCCGGCCATTGTGGTTTTATTGGCCCGTTTGGTTGCCCGTGCTTCAAAGTAAGTGGCGAGTGCATCCCCCATTCCGGCAACCAGCAGCCGGGCAGGAGCAGCAGCGACTACTTTTGTATCCATAATGACAAAAGACGGATTCAGCGGCAGCATCAGATATTCGTCAAATTCGCCGTTCTCTTTATAAATTACCGAAAGTGCGCTGGTTGGGGCATCTGTGGAGGCCACTGTTGGCGCAACGATCACAGGTTTGTGATTGTAGTGGCCGATTGCTTTTGCAGTATCACAAGTTTTTCCGCCGCCAATCCCGACTATGACATCGGCATTTTGAGACTTACAGGCCGCGCTTAATCGTTGAATTTCCTTCTTGGAGCATTCACCATTAAATGTTTCCAGCGTATAACGGTCTTCCCTGCCGGCATAACTGCCGGCAATCGTTTTTCCAACAAGGCTGGTTACAAATTTATCTGCAATAATAAAGGCGTGGTGACCGAACTGTGTGGTGTAGGATGAAAGATTGGACAATTCACCCGGTCCTTGTATGTATTTACTTGGGGAGATGATTGTTTTTGTCATGTTACTTCCTCCTTGTTTGTGAAGTCATTAACATTATAACGCTTTCATTTTAACGCATCCCGTTTAAATTTAAAACCATTTTCAGAAAATGCTCACAAAACTGCCATACTTGGTTGAAAACGGCACTTTAATTTTAGATGCCTTATAATGCAAGCGTATGCGATATTGTAAACGAAACTTTTTATACCGCTAATGAACGTCATTGTAAATCAAATTTTGCACCGTGATGGCGTTCATCCTGCTAATGAACGTGATTACAATCTACTTTTTTGCCGGAGATGGCGTTCATCTCGCTTATGAACTTCATTACAGGTCAA
>NZ_KB894072.1 GCF_000374345.1 Heyndrickxia acidiproducens DSM 23148 | reverse complement strand
AAGGAGCATTCCTGTTAGAAGGATTTTCGGGGACTTGAATAAAAAGAGCCCTCTTGGTATGATGCGGGGTGTCAAATCTGCAAGAATTGACCCCTAATTTGTAACCAAGGAGGACTCCATAATGGATTTTAAACAAAATCAGAAAATTAATCAAGTCACCGAACAAACACTTGTGGTGGGAATCGATATTGCCAAGCGGACACACTACGCTTGCTTTGTAGATGACCGCGGACGAGTGCTCCATAATTCATTTTCTGTGTCCCAAGCAAGAAATGGATTTGAACTGTTCTATCAACGCGTTCTAGCCGCAATGAAAGAACACGAAAAATCAGAAGTTATTGTCGGGATTGAACCTACGGGACACTACTGGCTCAATTTGGCCTACTTTCTTGAAGAAAGAGGTATTCCCTTGGTCATGGTTAACCCTATGCATGTTAAGCGATCAAAGGAGCTGGACGACAATTTACCAACCAAACATGACCGCAAAGATGCATTGGTCATTGCCCGTTTAGTTAAGGATGGGCGTTATAGTTACCCACGCATCTTAAAAGGCATGGAAGCTGAACTTCGCGCTGGGTCAACGTTCAGAAGTAAATTGACAGAGGAATTAGGGGCTGTCAAAAACATGATCATTCGTTGGTTGGATCGCTATTTTCCAGAGTTCGTCCAGGTGTTTCCGTCTTTTGGGAAGATGGCTTTAGCTGCACTTGAATGCACACCATTTCCAAGTGATCTTCGCCAGAAACAAGCTGATGAAGTTTTATCTCTTTATCGTAAGGTTGAGGGGCTAAAATGCCCCCAAAGGCCAAAAGCAGTGCGCCTTATTGAAGTCGCGGCTAGCTCTATCGGAGTGACAGAAGGACTTGAGATGGCCCGTATTGAAATCGCCACACTTGTCTGCCGCTACCATCAGCTAGAACAAGATATCGAAAGTATTACTCAACGCTTAGTTGAGCTTGTAAAAACATCGGTAGAATACGAATGGCTATCAACGGTACCAGGGCTTGGAGATACAACGATTGTCGACTTATTAGCTGAAATCGGAAGCTTTTCACACTATCAAGATTCACGCCAATTAATTAAACTCGCGGGATTAACATTACGTGAAAACTCCTCCGGTCTGCACAAAGGGCAAAAACGCATCTCCAAAAGAGGCAGAAGAAAGCTGCGTGCTCTCCTTTTCCGGGTAATGATGCCGATGATTCGACACAATGAAGCATTTAGAAAGCTACACGAGTACTACACGAACCGTCAGGTTAATCCGTTACGCAAGAAGCAATCCATCGTGGTTCTATGCGGTAAGCTATTAAAAGTGTTACACGGAATTAGCACGAAGCACAAAGCGTTTGACGCACAGCGAATGATGAGGGATATTCCTGGTCTCGCAGAGGCTGAATAAGGCCCCACATCCCCTTAGTAAGACCTAGACAACAGGATGACACGGAGAAGCTGGCACTATTTTTTCCATTCGACCTCGAGTCCCTAAAGGAGCTTCGCTAGCCTCTGCCTTATGACTAGACCGAACGAAGGAATGTAGGCACACAGATGCCCAGAGACATGGGAGGGTACGTCATCATAAGTTACGCAGAGATCCATTGTGCATCGTATAATTTCCTATCACTACTTTCCACCATTATCCAGTAGTGACCGCGTAGCGTACCCATATGTTGGAATAGTTTCACATAATATAAAAATTTTGTTAGGAAACGTGTTGAAAAATATTTTTTTGACACCCCACCAACGGCCTAAACCGTTGATAAATCAATATTTATAGAGGGAGG
>NZ_KB894071.1 GCF_000374345.1 Heyndrickxia acidiproducens DSM 23148 | reverse complement strand
GAGGGGGAAAGTATACCTTCAACCACCTGAAATTATAGATTTGGATTCCATATTTTACATTTACTTCCACGTGTGTGGATTTTAGCTATCAAATAGCTGCACTTTCGTAATTTGGGATTATCGAAACGTTTTGCAATGATGGTAGATAGCGACCTGCCTTCAATCATTCAAATAGCAGCAAAAAACCAGCAGGCCTCCTCCAAAACCGGAGTAAGGCCGCTGGTTTTTTGATTCAATCAGAAACCGATCCACACAAGATCATCTATACTGCCCGGTTTTTCGATGCACCATGCTTTCAACTTTTTCAACCCCTTTTCAAATTCTGCGATTCCATCTTAGTACGCGCCTTCTGAATAGGTCAATTCATAGCTGTGGCTGTAAATTAATTGGCCAGATGAATCGGGCTGCTGTACGAAGTCGTTTCTTGCGCTTTGATCTTTTCATCCGGAATGGCATCAACTTTCAAACCTTCATTAGAAACCGGCAGCTTTGTTTTTTTCATCGCTTCCTCAATCATGTCCACCGCTCCTGCAAAAAAAAGCCTTGAAACATCGCTATTTTCCTGAAATTTGATATGCATCAATTATTATATCTCCCTGCCGTGTTACTATTCCACTTAGAAAAGAACGTTTCTTTTGTAAAAAAAGGAATGTGAGGAGGTCGAACAAATGAAAATGATCAAGATCAGCAAGCCATATTCATCCCATGCCGATCTACTGCAAAATTTTTGCAGGATCACCAAATCGAATACGAAGAACTGGACATTTATCAAACACCGGAAGTGATTATGCAGTATAAATTAACAGGTGTCCCGGTAACTTTGTTGCTCAATGATCAAAATGAAGAAATCAAAAGAGTAGAGGGATATAATCCTATGGAACTAAAGGATTTAGCCGACCTATATATGGCTAAGCAAAAGTAAACAACTTACGAATAGAATCCCGCGCTGCCCTTTTTTAATGATCTATTTCCTGAATCAGTGCCTGAAAGAGAATGGCTTCTTTGAGTAAAACAATTTGAAATGGTAAAATTGTTTTACTCATAAATCCCGGGAGTGATACAGTGGACCGTCTAACGAAATCTTATTTTGAAAATCTGGAAACAAAGGACAAAAATCTGCAATATGAAGCCTTTCAAAACATTATGAATGCCACGAAAGGAAAAGTAGACTGGGCGTATGAAGTTTGGGACCAATTAATCGAATGGCTGGCCGACCGGGATCAACATCGAAGATCAAGGGCTGCACAGTTTCTAGCCGGTTTAGCCATCAGTGATCCGGAGAAACGCATGCTTCGTGATTTCCCAGCGGTATGGGAAGTGACAAAGGATCCGAAATTTGTAACGGCCCGGCATAGTTTGCAATCTATTTGGAAAGTGGGCTTAGCCGGACCGGAGCAAAGGGAAATGGTGCTCACCCACATGGCTGCCCGTTTTCGAAATTGCATGCACGAAAAAAATCACACTTTGATTCGATACGACATCATCGTTGGTCTGAAAAATTTATACGATGCAATTAAGGATGAGCATATAAAAGAATTGGCTGCTCAATTAATCGGGTCAGAGGAAGATGCCAAATATCAAAAAAAATATCAGGGCATCTGGAAATAAGAAGATTTTCAGCTTGAAGTTTTACAAACAGGATACCAATCGTCCATGATCCTACCAAAAATTGAGCTTATCTTGAATGCGAGTATTGCTTTCCATGTCACGGCTTTTTCCTCCAACTTTTGCATCATAAGACAAAAACTTGAAAAGGACGAATAGCAGATTTCTGGTTCCGAAAACCTATATAAAGCTATATAATAATACATATTATCTAGATATCCGGATGATTCGCTCCTGAAAACAGGTCTTGGTTGAGCCAGTGAAACAGCTGTACACACAATTGCTCTATGCCATCACCATT
>NZ_KB894070.1 GCF_000374345.1 Heyndrickxia acidiproducens DSM 23148 | reverse complement strand
ATAAAAATTTTGTTAGGAAACGTGTTGAAAAATATTTTTTTTGACACCCCACCAACGGCCTAAACCGTTGATAAATCAATATTTATAGAGGGAGGTATTGCTTATAATGCCGAGAACATTAGCCTGGCATGAAACATTGGAAGTCCATGAACTGGTCGCATCGCAAACGGTTTTCCTGGTTCGGTGCAAATCTTCTTTGAAAAATGTAACGGAGCCGAGATTAAAAGAACTGTACACATTTTCAGCGCGGGCCCTGGAGAAAAACATCCGTGAACTGCTGCCGTTTTATTCGCAGGCCCCGCGCGAAGATGAGGCAGAAGAAGAGGAGGAAAGACAGACAGGCGTCGGATTCCAGGCTGGCGAACTGCTGGTCACTTCAAAATCTGCTGTTAGAAATTACGCTATTGCGATTACCGAAACCGCAACCCCTGCGCTGCGTAATGTGCTCGTCCGCCATTTGAACAGCGCAATTGATTTGCATGCACGGGTATTTCATTATATGTATGAAAATGGGCTGTATCCGGCATATCATCTTCGGGAGCTGCTGAGCAATGATGTAAAAAATGCAAACAGGGCACTCAGGATGCGGGAGAGCGAGGAATAGCCAATAGGTGATTGAAAAAGGCAGGCTGATGGACAGCCTGCCTTTCTTCCGGATTGATGTATTTCTTTCCCCTTAATTTTTAAAAGAATGGATTGGTGCCGGGATTCGGCCGCCGCGGGCAATAAATTCAGCTGACGAATAGGAGTGGACACCCATTACAGGCGCATGGCCAAGCAGACCGCCAAATTCAACGGTATCGCCGATATGAGTACCCGGCGCCGGAATAATCCGTACCGCCGTCGTTTTGTTATTGATCACACCGATCGCTGCTTCATCCGCAATCATTGCTGCAATCGTTTCAGCCGCTGCATCACCCGGGATCGCGATCATGTCAAGACCGACCGAGCAGATGGCGGTCATCGCTTCCAGTTTTTCCAAATTCAATGAGCCACGGTTGACCGCATCAATCATGCCGGCGTCTTCTGAAACCGGGATGAACGCGCCGCTTAAGCCGCCAACATGCCCGCATGCCATGACACCGCCCTTTTTCACAGCATCATTCAATAATGCAAGCGCCGCCGTGGTCCCGTGTGTGCCGACAGACTCAAGGCCCATTTCTTCTAAAATATGTGCGACAGAATCTCCGACAGCCGGTGTTGGTGCAAGCGACAAATCGACAATGCCGAATGGGACGCCGAGCCGTTTCGATGCTTCCATGCCGACAAGCTGGCCCATGCGCGTAATTTTAAACGCCGTTTTCTTCACCGTTTCTGCCACGATATCAAACGGTTCACCTTTGACTTTTTCCAAAGCCCGCTTTACCACACCGGGACCGCTGACACCAACATTGATGACCACATCTGCCTCGCCGACACCGTGAAAAGCGCCGGCCATAAACGGATTATCTTCAACAGCGTTCGCGAAAACCACGAGCTTGGCGCAGCCGAGGCCCTGTGTATCCGCAGTGAGCGCGGCGGTTTTTTTGATGATCCCGCCCATATCCCGGACTGCATCCATATTGATTCCGGAGCGTGATGAGCCAACATTGACAGAGGCGCAGACCCGCTCGGTTTCCGCCAAAGCCTGCGGAATGGAGTCTATTAAAATCTTATCTCCTTTATGGTAGCCTTTCTGTACGAGCGCCGAAAATCCACCGATAAAATTGACGCCGACTTTTTTTGCAGCCGCATCAAGCGTCTTGGCAAATGCGACGTAATCTTTGTCATCCGTTGCACCGGCAATCAGTGCGATCGGCGTGACAGAGATGCGTTTATGAATAATTGGGATGCCGTACTCCGATTCAATATTCTCTCCCACCTGGACGAGTTTTTCAGCAAGCGCCGTAATCTTTTCATAAATTTTCCGGCGTGCTTTCTCCCCGTCTGCATCAATGCAGTCCAGGAGCGAGATGCCCATCGTAATGGTGCGGATATCCAGTTTTTCTTCTTCAATCATGCGTATGGTTTCAAGTATTTGTTTTGTTTCCATTACATTCGTTCCCCCACTTTTTACAGGCTGTGCATGGATTTGAAAATTTCCTCGCGCTGGATCTTGATTTGAACCTGCAGCAATTTCCCTTTTTCAGCAAGGGATTTTTTAATTTCATCGAAGTTTGCCTCCGCATTTGAAAGATCCAGCATCATCATCATCGTAAAATAGCCGCTCATAATCGTCTGGCTTACATCCAAAATATTAATCTTCAATTCTGCCAGCTGTGTGCTGACTCCGGCGATGATCCCGACACGGTCTTTGCCGATAACCGTTAAAATGGCTTTCATGTTACCCACTCCAATTCGTAAAAAAATTCATACTTCCACTATCACAGATTTTTGCATGCTTGTCCATGACCATTTCTGGAAATTTGCCGAAAAGTAAAGTGAAACTTCCATCAGTGGGGTTTTCCTTCATCCCCCACTGATTAGAAAATGAACAAAGGCTAAGAACTCAGGCGTCCTGTTGCAACGCCTCCTGCGACCTGCTTCCTGCAG
>NZ_KB894069.1 GCF_000374345.1 Heyndrickxia acidiproducens DSM 23148 | reverse complement strand
TGTGGAATTGGTTAAAATGGAACTCTGTCCATATTATACTAGATTTCATGCGGGTTTTTCGAGATTGAATGAAAATTTCGTCACGGATTCAGGTTATAATATACGATAAAAAGATTTGAAAAGCATGAAAACCTGCACATCATGAATATATATCATATAGTTTCTTGTTTCAGGACCATTACATGTTTTATCCAACCGGCTTGCTTTTTTCTTTTATGGAGACAGTCCGGCGGTTTTCGGCATGTTCATTGACCATAAAGTAAGCGATACTCGCTAAAATAATACAGCCGCCACTCACTTGGAACCACGAAAGTTTTTCCTGAAACAGAAAAAAAGCCAGGATTGCAGCGCCCACCGGTTCAAATAAAATGGCCATTGAAATAACGGATGCGCTGATCCATTTGACCACCCAATTAAAGACGGAATGCCCGGCAAGTGTCGGCAGAACTGCCAAAAGCACAAAACAAACCCAGTTGCGGGCAGAATACGGGTAAAATGATTCTCTTGTAAAGACCACATAAATAAACAAAACAAAAGTTGATGCCAAGTAAACGATAAATGTATAAGGGATAACGCCCGCGCGTTTCCTGACATTTTGGCCAATCATCAAATAGGCGGTGACAAACACACAGGATATCAGCGCTAAAATATCGCCATATAAAGCATGGCCGCTGATAAAGAAGTCACCCCAGCTGATCAGGATACTGCCGAATATGGCAACAGCGCCGCAAATCACAGCTTTTAGGGGAAGTGATTCGCGGAAGAAAAAATAGGTGCCGGCAAATGTAAAGATCGGCTGCAGTGTGACAAGGACAGTTGAACTGGCAACAGATGTCAGATTCAGTGATTCAAACCAAAGAATAAAATGGAAAGCAAGCAGGCCGCCTGACAGACTGGAGAGGAGCATATCTTTTTTCGCCATGCCAAATGTTTCTTTTACATGTTTGGATAAAAAGATTGGAAGCATGATCAGTGTCGTAAAGAACAGGCGGTAAAATGCAATCACACCCGCATCTGCTGTGCTGTATTTAACCAGGATGGAGGATGAGGTGACCGCGAGCACACCTGCAATTAATGCCAAATAAGGATTCACTGTTCGATCTGCCCCTTTTCATTGTTTTAAAGTTTTTAAAAATGCTACTATTATTCTATAACACACGGCTGTTTTTGACTAGAAAGGGAGGGAAGAAAAATGGTATTCGGGGATGTTGAAATTTTGGTAAAGCTCGGCATTACAGCTGTACTCGGGCTGATTATCGGACTGGAACGGGAATTAAAAAGAAAGCCGCTCGGTTTAAAAACGAGCCTGGTGATCTCGATTATCAGCTGCCTGTTAACGATTGTCTCCATCCAATCGGCGTATCTTTTTAAGCACTCGGAATATGTGCAGATTACGATGGACCCGCTCAGGCTTGCCGCGCAAATTGTATCCGGAATTGGTTTCCTTGGCGCCGGCGTCATTTTGAAAAAAGATAATGATACGATTACAGGGCTGACAACCGCTGCCATGATCTGGGGGGCAAGCGGGATCGGGATTGCAGTCGGTGCCGGGTTTTATCCCGAGGCAATTGCAGGCGTCATTCTGATTATGATCAGTGTTGAAATCATTCCTTTTTTATTAAATATGGCAGCAAAAAGCTATTTACGCAACAAAGATCTCCTGTTAAAGGTGACTGTCCATGACAGCCTGGCCATTGACCATGTGCTCGAAATGATTGAGCAGCACCATATTACAATAGAAAATGTCCGTATTAAAGACTTGGAAGGCCATGGCCATTTAATTGATTTAAAGGTACGGACAAGCTACCGGCAAACGGCCACCGGAGTATACCACAACATATCCGCGATTGAAGATGTTACAGCAGTGGAAGTTGAAAGCTGATTCGGCCTTTTTCTAAAAATCATGTCCTAAAAGGCTTCGGCTGATTTTTATTTCCGGCTGCTTTTTCAATATCGAAAATAGACAGCTGGAAGGTTTCCAACTGCCTTAGGTTTACTTAAATAAATTCACGCGCTCATCCAGCGGTTTAAACTCTTTCTCCCCCGCCGGCGCTTCAGGCTTTCCAAACGGCATTTGCGCAATCAACTGCCAATTATCCGGAATGTTCCACGCTTTTTTCACATCATCATCAATCAGCGGGTTGTAGTGCTGGAGGCTCGCGCCATAGCCTTCCTGTTCAAGGCTGACCCAAACCACGAGCTGCAGCATACCGGATGATTGCTGCGACCAGACAGGAAAGTTTTCCTTATATAATTCAAACTGTTTCTGAAGTGATTCGATGACTGCTTGGTCTTCAAAAAAGAGGATTGTGCCATAGCCGCTGCCAAATGCCCGCATTTTTTCTTCTGTCGGGGCAAAATTGTCGGCAGGCACAGTTTTCCTTAGTGCCTCTGTGGTGATGTTCCATAATTTTGTGTGGTTTTCCCCTAACAAAATGACAACCGTTTCTAAAAACGTAGACATCTATAGACATAAATATCAAACGTTTGTTATAAGAAAAATCTTACCACGCAAAACAAACAGTGTTTTTTGCGAATCGTGTTAGGGAATCT
>NZ_KB894068.1 GCF_000374345.1 Heyndrickxia acidiproducens DSM 23148 | reverse complement strand
CCCTTTTTACACAATTATACGGACTTAACTCTTTAAAGAATTACTTGAATCTAGAGCGAAAAAGCAAGGTGTTTATGTACGCAAGGTAAATCCGGCTTATACAAGTCAGATTGGACATATGAAATTTATGGCCCGATATGGATTAAGTTCTCATTGTTCAGCAGCTTGTGTTATCGCCAGGAGAGGATATGGTTTTAGAATCGAAAAACCGAAATACGATACGGCTTTATCTTTGCCGAAAAACTATAATAAAGAAAAATGTAATTGTCAACTGAAAAATCCCCCACATCGTCATTGAAAATTCCCCCACCTAATTTATCTAATTAGGCAGAGGATAGGACTATCCATTATGGTTTTTATATAAACTTACGCAAATGGCTGATTTTCCAGCCATTCTTTCGTCTGCTTCATCCGATAAGAATTGCCATTCATATTGACTAAATAAGATTGGAATGTCAGCCGGTCAATCATTGCCGCCGTCATTACAGGATCCTGAAAGATTTCTTCCCATCTTTCAAATGATAAATTGGTCGTAATGATTGTGGATTTACGTCCAGCCCGCAATGATAGGTGAGTGAATAAGAGTTCAGCTCCTTCTTTATCAAATGAGATATAGCCCATTTCATCGGCGATGACGAGGTCATATTTTTCAAACCTGTTTTGAAACGCCCTGAGGGTCCTTTCTGACCGGCATTCCTTTATCTGGTTAACCAATAAGGGGACCGTTGTAAACCAGACCTTATATCCCTCCATACAAGCTTTGATTCCTAATCCAATGGCCATATGCGTTTTCCCGGTCCCAGGATTTCCAGCCAAGATAAGATTCCGCCCCTCTTTTATAAAATCAAGGGTTTTAAGCTGCTTGTATTTCTTTTGGGCATCCTCCGGTAAATCATAAATAGACAGATCCTCCAGATACTTTTTATATGGGAATTCTGCTCTCCGAATCCGGTTGTATTTGGCATTTTCCCGACGGGAATCCCACTCTTTCTGCAGGAGTAGGGCTAAAAATTCCTCGTATCCCATATCCTTCTGATTTGCCTCTTTAATAAGTTCCTGAAACCCCTGACGGACTTCAGGCAACTTTAAATCTTTACTGTACTGGTTAATATCTTCAACCCACACACTGGACGGTTTCATGCGATGTCCTCCTTCCCACCGACTTCACCGGTTTCAAATAATGCATCGTAACCCTTTAACTGATTTTTTGCTTGTTCAGCTATTTCTTTTGATTCTAGTGTCATCAATGAGGCAGAATGGACCTCTTCCCGTTTTTTCGCACACAATATCTTGATTTTTTCAGTTGTGACATGGGCCGGGTTTATCTTCTCTAATTTTTCAATGCTTCTTTCAATTTCGGTTAGTGAGGATTCATCCCGCAAAAACTGCAGAAGCTCTATAAATTCTTTCTCGTGACTAGTATAATAAGATTCGTAGATTTTTATTATGTTTTTGTTTGCCTGTTGTAGTGCCGCACTTCCGGCCAATGCACCTGGCTTTTTCTTTAGAGTTTCAATGAAATGGTTCAATTCCAGCCTCCATTCATGCAAGCCAGTTAAACGGATATGATCTGCAATTTTTTGCTCATCATAGAAACATAGAATTCGATTCGAATAGATTTTTGCCTTAACAACTTGGCCAACCAGATGATCGGGGACCGAATAATGGTTTTGATCAATAACTACCGTCGAATACTTGTCGACTCGCACATTTTGGATACGTGCTGCATCGAAGGGAGGTGGAAGAAGAAGAAATGCTTTTTGTTCCATTTTTAAGCATTCTTCGGCAGTTTGGTTTTCACGGGATGGCTGCGGTTTGTTGTTTAATTTTTGGCATACTTGGTACAAATACTGATTTGCTTCTTCTATGGATTTAAAGGAATCCTGAAAGGCAAAAGCTTTTCTCCGAACTACATCAACACTTCGCTCCACATGACCTTTTTCATTGCCTTTTCTTATATTACAGAATCGAAATTGAAATCCGTAATATATTGAAATTTTCAAGAGACCTTCTGTTGGTTCCTTCTCCGTCGGACCGACAAATCGTTTAACGGCTACTCTCATGTTGTCATAAACCATCGTCTGATAGACACCCCCTGTTTCCTTAAAAAATAGGGAATGGGCCTCCTGAAAACATTCTGTTTTCTGTTTTGTAAACAGATAAGCCATGCGGTAATTACCAAATGCTGATGTAAATACAGCCATCTGGAATTTTGTTAGCTTTCCATTTATTTTTATCTTCACTTCACCCCAGTCAAATTCACAAATATCCCCTGGTGAATACATCCCCTTGACGAAAGCTTCCTTCACTTTTTTCTCTAATTGCCTTACAGTTCGAAGAACTGTACTGTAACTAATATCAACTCCCTCTGCCTCCAGAGCCTCGAAGATATCCATTATCTTCTTTTGTTGCTTCCGCAGCCCTGTTTTACGCTTTTCTTTGTTTTCTTCAAGAAAAGCTTTTATCTTTTCCTCCACTTCTGGTGTAACAATTCGCTTTTTCCTGTTGCCCACTTTGTATCTTGGTGCTTCTACAAGATCCTGAATAATTTCCCCCTTCTGTATTTCGTCAGTGCTTTTCTCCAGCTCTTTCTTCTTCGACTCGTATTCTTTTATATACTTGCTGATTGTCTTACGATCAATTCCTGTAATTCTAGCAATTTCTCTTTTTGATTTCTCCTCTCTTAAGTACATAAGTAAGACCTGTTGTTTTTTCATCAAAGTAATCAACTCTCCAGCTCCCTGCAATACATTCTAAGTTGCAGGTATAATTATAAACTGGGGGACTTTTCAATGACTACCGTGGTCCATAATTAGATTACTATATACAGAAAAATCTAATTTTAGTAATTGGGCTAGTATAGCAAGGCATTTTAAGAAAGAGTATGATTTCCATCATAGAATCGAGCTATTAAAAGCAGATA
>NZ_KB894067.1 GCF_000374345.1 Heyndrickxia acidiproducens DSM 23148 | reverse complement strand
AAAAGTTAATTAAAAGTCAACTACAACAATGGATCGCGGGTTTGCCTAACTATATCAAGGCTTACCTGCCAGTTTCAGTCTGCGAAAGTTGAGTTTCTCACTTAACAAAAGTTTTCTGGGCAGATAAAAACACATGCCTTCCTCAAACCATATCCCATTTTCTAAACCATCTTCAAAATCATCCAGGAACAAATCCGAATGGTGGGTTAATTCGTGTGCCAATATGATAAATAGTTGGTTTTCGGAAAAATTTTCATAAAAGCTTTTTATATTTGGCAGCTCTTTCCCCTCTAATTGCGTTAAAAAAAGCCTTCTCCAGGATTCTAAGTCAGGGGTCATATAAATCAGGTTTTCATTTGTATAGGCCGGTATAGGGATTTTAGAGAAAACAGTCGTTGCCAATTCCTCGGTTGTCCACAGGATACCTTTGGGCAGTTCAGTTAAGGCATACTGCTTTTCAAGTATTTTTTGGTATTCATTCAATCTCCCGCTAAAACGCTGGATCCTATCTTGATATTTATCAAAGTCCACTTTATTTTCAAAGGCGTAGATTTGTTTCATTTTATATACATCCTTTTTAAAAATGATCTTCTTTATAAATCTGTTTTGCCATCTGAATACTGGTCAGCCAGCCTTTCAAGCAGCATACTACTTAGTTTGGTGAATGGGCATGGTAAAAAATCCATCTATTTAACAATACCTCGCCTAAATTAACTTTTTGTTGTGAAATACATACCATTTTTTAGAATTTCTTCTCCACTAATTCAATTTTTTTAAAGTTAGGCACATTGAAACTGTTCTCACCTTAAAACCCAAATTTTCATATAGCTTGATTGCAGGATTATTCGCATAGGCACTTAAGCGGATTTCAGAATAACCTTCAGTTTTTAACCGGTTGATGGCACTTAACATTAATTGTTTGGCAATCCCCCTGCTTCGGTATTCTTCTTTAACGAATAATTCATAGATAAATCCGGTTAACTGATCAGAAAACTGGTCTTTGCTTGAGCCAACAAGAATCCAGCCCAATAATTGTTCATCCGCCACTGCAATGATATAGTAACATCCATTTTCCAATAGCTTTTTAATAAGCTGCTTTATTTTCCCATGTGCCGGCCTGGTTTCACCAAGTGTCCCATCATAGATTGCCTGTGGAGAAAGCTGCATGATCTGCTCAAATTCAACTTGGTTAGGTTCACGAATCTCCACTTTTAACAACTCCTGTGTTTGGCATTGATCACTATTCCCCTTGTAATCAATTGCATCTCTTAACCTTTCCCGACATCCTTACCACTCTCCCAGCCATTTCAGCTTTTAACATTGTCATTCCGATTTTTTCATAAAAGATATGAACAGATTACTCAGAAATGAATTTTTTATTTTAAAAAGTATGTGAACAACAAAACGTTTCACATTGATGTGGAATTAGATATTTTATGAAAAAACAGGTCATACACTATGATCAGTCTTGGGACAAATAATTAAATTTTTCATTTGTCAATTTTGCAAAACTGACATCGTCATTTACACCTTTTAAATAGGGTTTGACAAATTCAGCAATGGAAACCATATCACTAGGCAAGTCATATCTCAGCTCTTTCTTGCTCACAAATGTATGAATAAAAAATCCGCTATCTGGTTTCTCCTCAATTAACCCGGAAACAAATAACTGTATTTCTTCTAAAAATTGTTGTGGAAGTTCTTTTTTAGTTATGATGTTAACTTTTATAAAATTGGATGCTCCTACAAATTCTTTTTCAATTTCATCAATAACAGGATTGTCTGATAATCTTCCCGGACGTCTTGTGTCTATGATTAATAAGTAACCAAGAGATTCTCCGCAATACTCTCTATATACTTCATAAAATTCCACATTCTTTGTATTTAACAGTCTAACAAAATGCATTCATCTCATCCTCCATACAGGCACCCTTTTGCAGATTTGCCATATTAATTTTATTTCTCGTAACTTTTTCAATAGTTTTTTCATAGTCACTATACAGTCACGTTTATACACGATGATTCTGACAGGCAACATCCTGGTTGAGGTGGATGGTAATATAACCCCATCATTACTTCTCGTTATCATGCAGACAGAGATTTTCCCAGTCACTCAAATACATTTTATCCAGCCGGTCAATTTCTTTTGGCAGTCTGGTGATAAATTCCAGACTATTGCCATCCGGATCATTAAAGTAGATCATTGCATGGGCCTGATCAGGTACTGCGACAGGTTCTATTGGTTCCATATTAAATGACTTTCTAACTTCAATTCCACGTTGATGTAACCATTTCTTTGCATTCTTGATATCTTCCAGTTCAACATAAAATGCAATATGCCGAATTGAAGGATGATAAGGAAGTTCTGATTGTTCCCCTTCCCATAATCCAATCCAGCTCTTGCCCTCATCTACCCAAAAGAATGCAATTTTTTCGTATTTTTTATAAAACTTTAATCCCAGACTTTGATAAAAATCAATCGATCGCTGCAAATCGCTGACAGGTAAATGCGCTTCGTATAATCCCTTTATCATAATCATTCCTCCAACGTTTTTTGATTGCTTGATACTTATCGTGTTCATATAAATTGTTTATTTTCCATATGTAACGCAAGATCGCTCTTAGTAACACGGCATCGTTCGCCTAGCTGATAAAGCAACATCATTTTTCTTGTTCAGTTGAATGAGAATCCTGACTTTCACTTTCTGAGTAATAATGTTTTAATATTATCATCACCACCCATATTCCATTTGCTTTGATATGAACCACTATAAAATCCTCCTTTTTCCCAACATTCTTCAAAACTACAGATTTATATTCAGCTTATACCAGATCGACGTCCAATTTTTCTCCGATACCCGTTTGCGATAAATTTCCAACATCTTTTCATTTTTCAGATAAATAGGAGCAGGTTTTACCTCTAACCTGAATCCGTGACAAAAACCTAATTTGCGGCATTAATAGGTAGATTTCATTGTGCAGCCTTCCGGTAAGTGACTGATTATTTGTTAAACAG
>NZ_KB894066.1 GCF_000374345.1 Heyndrickxia acidiproducens DSM 23148 | reverse complement strand
CAGGCTTTGTGTTTACCAAATAAGATGCATGCACATAGCCCGTTTTATTTCCGGCTTTCACTTTTGCCCACGAGCCAGATGTTGAATAAACGGTAACCTTTTCGCCCCTTGGTAAGCTAGCTAATAAGCTGCTGCTTGCCGAAGCTTTAGAACGTAGGATTAAGTGAGATCCTTTGTCCACTTCCACATATTTCGTCGTTGTTTTTGTGCTCGTTGTTTCTGCAGTACGGCCAGGTTTTGTACTGGTTAAATATTTTGCACTAACATAGCCCGTTTTTGTCCCGGCTTTTACTTTTGCCCAACCATCAAATACAGAGTATACCAATACAGCTGTTCCTTTTTTTAAACTGCCTAATTTTGCAGCGCTTGATGAAGGCTTTGCTCTTAATAACAAGCTTGAATTGGCATCGACATTTACATATTTTGTTTCTGTTTTTGCTGCCGCCTGTACATGTGAATTATGTATGTTTTCAGTTGGTGAAACGCCTTGGATAGCTTTATCAAAAGCCGGAGTAGATAGTACAGCAAAACATAGAGGTATGACTAGACTTTTTTTCATTTCAATCTCCTTTCGAATGAAAGATATTGCCAGCTTTGGGGATTCTTGCACTTGTCAAAAAGAATGATGACACGATTAGACAAATTTGGTTCTTCTCTATCAAAATACCCAAAACTTTATCCTGTCAGTCTAGTAAAATTATCGTCTTTTTTGGGGGATTATTAAGATAAACAGCCAAATTTCTTTGAAAAAATAAAACGAAAGTCCTAAAACAGTTAAAAAATCCTCTCTGCAATAGGATAGTTGTTTGATAATCAGGACCGGCGATATGATATATTAAAAAATGTATAGCTGCCACAATAGGAAAGCCCATTTATTATGTAAAAATATCTTTTAAAGGGGCATTGATCGATGAAAGAAAAATTGTTGAATGCAATGCAGACTTTTTCGAGAGCCATTGTGGTTCCGATCTTGTTTTTGCCTGTTATCGGGATCCTATTAGCGATCTCTTCGATTCTTTCTAACCCGGCAGTTGTTGGCACGCACGGGTATTTGACAAATACAGGCAATTTCATCGGAAGCGGTCTTTGGCCCATTTTAAATAATCTGAGCCTTGTTTTCTGTGTAGGAATGGCAGTGGGAATGGCCAAGGAAAAGAAAGCGGAAGCATCGCTGATCGCCTTATTTTCTTATTTGGTTTTCTTGGGTGCGAATCATGAATGGCTGTCTTTAACCGGTAAGTTAATCAAATATCAAGCAGCTTCGGATTTAGCCGGTACCGGGCAAACGGTTATTTTAGGATTTCAAGTCATCGATATGGGCGTTTTCCTGGGAATCATACTGGGCGTTGTAGTGGCTCTTGTTCACAACAAGTTTTATGATAAAGAAATGCCAGGTGCTTTTGGGGCGTATGGCAATACCAAACTTGTATTTATGGCATTGGTTCCCCTGTTGCTTTTTTTAGCAGCCTTTTTGAACTATATTTGGCCGTTTATTCAAAGCGGGATTACGAGCGCAACAAAATTCATGGATCAGTCCGGATCATTCGGTTTATTTATATACGGCTTTTTAAATCGCTTTTTAATTCCGACCGGTTTGCATCATTTAATTTATACCCCGTTCAGTTTTTCTAATATTGGAGGGGAACTTCTCATAAATGGTAAACCCTATTTCGGGGCAACGAATATATTCATGGCGCAGTTAACCGATCCTGCTATTCAGGTATTTGATCCATCATCCAGGTATTTACAATACGGGATGGTGAAAATTTTTGGCCTGGTCGGTGCGGCCACTGCGTTTTATCGAACGGCCGAACCGGAAAATAAGAAAAGACTAAAAGCAATTTTGATCCCGTCGGTTGTTACATCCGTCGTGGCCGGCATTACTGAACCATTAGAGTTTACATTTCTGTTTGCTTCCCCACTGCTATGGTTCATTCATTCTGTCATGGATGGGTTATTTCAAGTCATTACCGTGCAATTAGGGGCAAGGACATATGGGGCAGGCGGATTAATCGACTTCTTATCGTATAACTTGCCGGCTGGCATTTCGAGAACCAGGTGGCCTGTATATTTAGCTGTCGGTATGGTGCAATTGGGAACGTATTACATCGTTTTTAGATTTTTTATTAAACAGTTCAACCTTAAGACGCCGGGAAGGGAAAATACAAAAAATTCATTATCCGCCGAAAAAGATACCCCGTCCAACAAAGCCTGGCATTCAAGAAAACACATAGATGGCCGGAACTTGGCGGGCGAAATTGTCCGGGGGCTTGGCGGGGCAGAAAATATAGAATCCGTTGACAATTGCTTTTCCCGCTTGCGGGTAAAAGTGAAAGACAGCAGGATCGTTGATGAATCGATATTAATGAAAACGGGTGCAGCGGGGGTCATAAAAAACGGCCGTAACATCCAAGTTGTATACGGGCCTAAAGTAAGCGAAGTGAGAAATTCCGTTGAAGCCTATTTAGCTGATCGGTAACCTCTTCATTTATAGAGAGGAGGTTGGTTACTCATCAAAAAGAATGTACTCACGGTATTTTCGTGCGATCACATCAAGGATCACTTCCAAACCGATCAGCGAATGAATGGATTGGCCCTGCTGATTTGGCAGCGGGGTGGCTTCAAAAAAGAATGGATAATCGGCATGTTCACTTAAAAAATTGCGGCCAAATCTCGTAATCGATGCAATCGGAACATTTCTTATTTTTAAAGAGCGTACTGCATCTTTTATGCTGGCTGTTTCACCGCTAAATGAGGATTAAACAGCTGAGAAAAATATATAAAATTGCAATCAAATCTATTGACTAAATAAATGGATTTTTAATATAATTTAGAAAAAAGTACTTTTGGAGAAGTATACCAATGAGAGTAAATATTGGGAAAGTTGCTGAAACGGTTGGTGTAACCGTAGATACGATTAGACGTTGGGAAAAAGAAGGAAAAATTAAATCTGAACGATCGAGCGCCGGTCATCGCCGTTATGATTTAGATCAAGTTTTGGCTTATGTAAATAATGAGAAAAACAAGCCAAAAGAAAAAATAGCCTTCAG
>NZ_KB894065.1 GCF_000374345.1 Heyndrickxia acidiproducens DSM 23148 | reverse complement strand
AGAAATCGTAAAAATGCGCAAAAAAGAGGTGTGACGATGGAAGTCAAAATTCAATTTGACACGGTTGAAAAATCACTCGCAAATATCCGCTCAAACGCACAAAACCCGGATAGTTCAAAATCAATGGGTGACAGTGGCTCGAATCATTTATTGTCCCTTCATCATCTTGTCCACTTGAATCAAAAGCTGGATAACCTGCTCACTGCCTACCATGCTGTCACATTGAAAAATGAAGCGGCAGCCAAAAAAGCAGTCCATGCCATGAAGGAATATGATGAACAATTGGAAAAGGGCTTCGAAGACCGGGCGATGAGCAGGTGACACAATGAAAATTCTTGATGTGCAGTTATTTGAACAAGTTGTCGCGGATACGCAAAGTGCTTTGAAGGAGAAATCTGATCAAATCGCGGACCTCCAGCAGGCAATTGATGCGTTTGTGAACATGGAGGATGCGTTTAAAGGCAAGGCTGGCGATGCCATGCGTGGGTATTTCCGGGATTTTCACCAGCCGTTTCTCTTGTACCTGCAGTCGTTTTTATCCGAATACAACGAGCAGCTGAACAAAATTCTTAAAGACTTGTCATCCTTTGAACCGGACGCTAACGGCTATATTCAGGAAGCTTTTGTTCAGGACGGTGTCATTTCCGCGCTGAAAAAACTGGAGAATACCGTTGGTTATTTGCTGGAAGATGCCAATGCTGCAATGCGGAAAGTTTCAGATCTTATCTCTCTTCCAAAACTAGATGTGGAGGAAAAGCTATACTATATTCAGAAGGCTAGAAAAAAGGCAAACAAAACACTTGAGCATTTGTATGACTTTGACTCAAAGGCTGCCAGTACACTAGATTCCCTTGATAAAGACTTGGATACCATGGTGCGGTTTATCCGGCAGATGGAATCGATGAGTGGTGACGGCTCACTTGACATTGCGACCTACAACCCGAAACAGTTTGTCACAACGAATGCCTACCGCAGTCTGGAAGGCGAGCTCATTCAGAAAGCTGGTGTAAAACCGGTTAAGACGATGAGGGCTCAAGACTTTGGCGGACATTTGTCCGTCAAGTTCCATGTGTATGAAGACGGGGTCACCGTGATGGAATACCGCAAGCAGGGATCCAAACAGGTTTATTACGAACTGGTCGATGAAATCCCGAAAGAAGCGATTCCAAGAGAGAAAAAACCGGATGATCCGCTTTATATGGATATTTGGAATGGATTTTATAAAGGCGCCGGTGAAATGGTCGGCGATATTATCGGAACCGTGGCGGAGATTCCAAAGATGGCATATATGATTGGCTATAAAGGCGCGGAATTCGCGGATCACCTTGTCTCTTCCCCTTCCCCAAAAGCATACTTATACAGCAGTGTCCACAAGGGGATCGATACGGCCAAATATATGTGTCAGTCCGTCAAGAATGCTTTCGAACGTGATGTCGTCAATGGCAATGCCGAAAGCCGGACAGAGTTTTTTACTCACGGCATTGGAACAGTCGGAATATCCCTGTTTGGCGACAAAGGACTCAGCAAACTTGGTACACCTGCGAAAGCTGTTGCCGAAGAGCCGGAAAAAAGCGCCGGGAATCTGAGAGGGAATATCGGGGTTGCACCTGCGTTTGAAGCAGCCGGAACAGGGCATGTAAAGATTCCGTATAATATGATGAATGAGTTAGGGGTAAGACTACAGCATGCGACAAAGGAAAGATGGTCAGGGGATAAACCAGGAATTTTTAATAGTGGCACATTCGAACACATATTTCGCGGAGAAGTTAACAAAAAAAGAAAAGCTGTAGGCTATCACCATGAAAGTATGATGGGTGGAAAAATAGTTGAAGTGACAGACCCTCCAAATCAATATGGCGTATATCGTGCAATAGTTGAGATTGAAGGTAAGAATAAGAAAGTACCATCTACCTTTTTTCCTAAAGACTGGAACAGAGTTCAAGTAACCGAAGCGATAAAAGAAGCTTACAATAATAAAAAACTGATAAAAGATAATCTATACGAAGGTACATTAAAAAGTGGCATGAAAATACAAATGAGAATAGATCCTCAAGGTAAAATTAAAACTGCATATCCATTATATTAGGGAAGTGTGAAAATGAAATACAAAGTTATATTTAAAAAAGGCAATACGGGATTAACAGTACAAGTACCAAATGAAATTTCTTCTGTTGCAATTTTATTAATGGGTGATGTTCAAAGTAATAGCAGGCCTTGGCTGGATTTGTTATACAGGGTTTTAAATGGCGAGTCAATTCATGAAGAATGCACAGGAAATAATTGCACATTAGAAATAAAAAAGGATTTTACAAACATAACAGATAATTATAGTGATGAAGATAATGAATGTATTATAGAAACAAAAGAACTGGTAAAAATTATAGAACTATGGACAGCAAAAATCAATTCCATTAAGAAGTAGGATAAAATGAATCCATTGTTTAAAAGCTGTTCAATTGATAATTTTGTAGACATGCAAAATGCGTATAATAGCAAGGCCGGCAATGCTATGCGTGGATATTTCCAGGATTTCATTTCTCTTGACTGCAGTCGTTATCCGAATACAACGAGCAGCAGAACAAAATTCGCAAAGATTTATCATTCTTTGAACCGGATTCGGACGGCTATACTCAGGAAGCTTTTGTTCAGGACGGTGTTATTTCCGCGCTGAAAAAACTGGTGAGTACCGTTGGATACTTACTTGAGGATGCCAATGCAGCAATGCGAAGAGTTTCGGATCTTATCTCTCTTCCAAACCTGGATGTGGAGGAAAAGCTATACTCTATTCAGAAGGCTGGAAAAAAAAGTGAACAAAACAGTTGAACATTTGCATGACTTTGATACCAAAGTTGTCCGTACCCTTGACACCCTTGATAAAGGCATAAATACCATGGTGCGGTTTGTCGGGCAGATGGAATCGATGGCGAGTGACGGCTCACCTGACATTACCGCTTATAACCCGAAACAGTTTATCAAAACTGGAGCCTACCGCAGTCTGGAAGGTGAGCTCATTCATAAGGTTGGTATGAAACCGGCTCAAAGAGTGAGCGGCAAGGATTTTGACAGGTATTTGTCCGCCAAGTTCCATATCTATAAAGACGGGTCCATTGTGATGGAATACAGGAAACCCGGAAGCAAGCATCTCTAATATGAACTGGTGAACGAAATCCCGAAAGAGACCATACCGGGTTCAGAAAATCCGGATGACCCGTTTTATATGGATATTTGGAACGGCATTTATGAGGGATCCGGAAAAGCAGTCGGTGATACGATCGAAGGCCTGGAAACACTCCTTAAGCCAAGAACCTATATCTCAATGGGTTATAATGGCGCGAAATACGTGATCTCTTCTGTAAACGAGCACATTATTCCAGTAACCTTTTTTCAAATTAATTCAGGTACACTTCCGGGAAAATGTGCATATTTTATTTCCGTTGTTCCAGAATGTGAAAATTTCCTTCAA
>NZ_KB894064.1 GCF_000374345.1 Heyndrickxia acidiproducens DSM 23148 | reverse complement strand
TGTGGAATTGGTTAAAATGGAACTCTGTCCATATTATACTAGATTTCATGCGGGTTTTTCGAGATTGAATGAAAATTTCGTCACGGATTCAGGTATAATAAAGGGGAAGGCGTGGTTGAAACGAATGAGGAAGCAGCCGCCGTGGATACATCACATATAGAGGCAGAAGCAACCTTGAATAAAACAAGGAAGACGTGTTCTTGTGAGGGTAATTGCGATTGCCCCAGAGTCCTTACGGACGACAATGTAGGGGTAATGCGTAAAAGTAATGCAGTCTCCTATATTGCGCATAAATTATCAATGGTATGCGGGGTGAGATCCGGTTTGCCTTTGACGCGGGAAGTATTTAAAGGAAATACACCCGATGGGAAAACATTAGAACCGACATTGGAAACGTTTAAGGCGGAGCACCCCGAGATGGCTGAGCAGTTGAGCTTTATCTTGGCAGATGGAATCTACCAAACGCCGGAAAATCAAAAAGTGACAAAGGATGTATTACAGGCGAAATTGGTGGCACCGATCAATCCACGAAACCGTAAGGATAAACCAACTACCGCCCGGGGGATTGAAAAAATCAACCGGTACGGCACTCCCATCTGTATCAGTGGACATAAAATGGAACTTAGAGGATCTGATCGGGAAAAGGGGCAATATATTTACACTTGTCCTGTATTTCATCCAAATGCCAAGCAAGAAGGACTCACCTGCCCGCTAGCGAATCACGTGGAATGTTGCAATGGGGCAGCACAAGGAAGAGTATTTAGGATGGACTTTGATCAAACGCCTCAAGTAGATGTCGAGTTGCCTCAACATGGGCGCACATTTGAAGTGTTATATAGTGCCAGAACGATCATCGAACGAATCTTTGGCATTCTAAAAGACGGATACAGTCTCCGTCGTGTTCACAAGCGTGGAAAACAGGCAGTTGAAGCTCATGTAGATCGATGCATGATATCTATGCATATCATGGCAAATATGGCGTACCATCAGACAGGAAAGGCCAATTGTGGATGGACACGCAATCGACTGCAAAGAACAAATTAAGTTATTCACAGGTGGATATGTGAATAAGTCAAATGAACGTTTTCTTTCCACAAAGGGTAGTGAAAAAAACTTCCATTTTGTGAAGGCAGGATACGTATGCCCTTTTTTGAAGGAAAATGACCGTTTTACTTCTATTGAATTAAAAATCAGGATGAAAAGGCAAAAAAATCGGGATAATTAATTTTCCAGAGCCTCGCTCAAGGGTATATTTTTATTTTGGCAGAGGCTCTAAAAGTTACTAAGTAATCCGGATGTTGCATGTTGCATTATAAAAAAGCCATATGGTTCATCATTTAATGCCATTCAAAGCTAAAATTTCTGACAAAAAAACAAAAACACCTGTTGCCTAATAAGACAATCAAGTGCTTATATTTAAATATAGTCTTGAACATTACTGAACTGGTCCCATAAATTCAGTAATAATAAGAATATGTTCCTTCAATTTTACTTTCTTTAGGTTCTCAACTTTTTCTACTCCACCTAAACCTAGTAAAGGTGTATATCCAAAGCAGTCATCATACTCTGGTTCATTATATTTTTCTACTGCTTCTGGATAAGGAAGCCAATCTAATGCCTTCTGTCTAAACGCTTCTTCCTCTAAAAATCTAAGAAACAAGGAATATTTTGAAGCTACCACTTTTGTTTTTCCTTTTCGGTAGTTAATCATTACAAGATAGGACTCTTGGTTTTCATCCTTTTCAAAAAGTATAACATCACCCATGGATGTACTGAAAATAGGTATTGTTCCTTCGCTTCTTAAATAAGAGTCATTTACTAAAGAGCTAAATTCATCCGGGTTAATTATTTTTAAATACCCATTCATAAATGTACCATACCCATATGTTCTCCATGCTTCAATCAAATCTTCCGGGAGCATATCTTTATATTTATTAATTGTATACTCCTCTACTTCACTTACTTTCTTAAAATCTTTGAATAAACTCAAATTACAAACCTCCTCTAATGTGCAAGCTTAACATTTAAATAGGTATTTTTTCGCTGCTCAGGTGTCATTAATTTAGCTAGCTCGCCTATTTGTTCATCCACAATATCAATTCTGTATTTCCATTGTGATCCAATTGATGAGTTTATTCTTTTATCTCCCATACCACCAATATTTAGCGGATTACCTCCAGCTATTTGGTCTGGATTGTGAAGTGCTGCTTGCGTTTTCAACCAACTATTTGCTTTTATCTCAGCTTCTTCCCAAGACATACCACTTTCAAATAATTCTTCTATTTTTTTATTTAAAGCTTTTTCCCGAGTCGCTTGCTGTGCAGCGTTACCTTCAATTGCACGCCCTTGTTCAATATACTTCTCACGATTTTTTAAATACTCATCAACCGTAAGTTCATTCATACCCTTTTCTTGGTCTTTTAATTGTCTTGCAAACTCTCCGGAGTCATGTTTTACATTTCTATTAAATTTCACTTCAATTTCTTTTATTCTTGATACATTATCTAAATGCTTTACATTACCCGTACCATTAGTAACTGGCCCACTCCCAATACTAACCTCATCCGTTTTACTAAACAGAGCCCTTACTCCATTCTCAACCGTATGCGTATTCTCTGCAGGGGCCCGTATTCTCCCCACTCCTTCGGTTAACAGGCCCATTTGGCGCGGGGGAAGGATATTTTTGGCGAAAGTGTGAGTGGAATCCATTAATCTTGCTGTATCTATTATATCATCTGCCACTTTTTGTTTCACTTTTCCCGGTACTTCCTTCGCCCACGCTTTCGCACTCCGGATCCGGGCTGCCGAATCTTTTCCCGCATCAATGACCATGTTGGCCACATGCCGGGATTCACGCTGGATGCCGGCTTTTAGGCCGGTCTTTAGACCAAGCTTCGCCATATCGCCCATATGCGCAAGCCGGACGGTGCTGCTGAATTTCGACAATCCGCTCACACCAGGCACGATATCAAGCGGTGCTAGGACCCCGCGGAAGACTCTTTCCCCGGTGCCAAGTTCGCGGCCGGAGATCCAGTCCTTTCCGGAGACTGCCGAGCTTAACTCTAATGTACCATAAGCGGCACCCAAAGCAATACCGGCAGGCGGGCAGATGATGGAGGCGCCGACGATCACAGTTAGGGCTGCAATTTGGCCCCAGAATTCTTTTTTCTCCTGCCCGTCACGGATCGAGTCATACTGAAAAGCACGCGAATGCAGGACAGCCTGTTCATAATCTTTTTCGGAAATTTTCTCGTCAGGGTTTTGCAGTTTCCAGTTGTCGTATTCCTCTTTCATCTGTTTCGCGTAAGCATTACTGCCGCTGAAAAGGTCTTCCAGGCTGACTTCTGCTTTCGGGACTTCCATGGTATTCGAACCGTAGCCGCCCGGGATGACAACTGTTTCCTTGGCGCCGATCCTGTTTTTGGTTTTGACATCAGTGATCGATAAGTCGCGCATTGCCGTGGCAAATGCATCGATATC
>NZ_KB894063.1 GCF_000374345.1 Heyndrickxia acidiproducens DSM 23148 | reverse complement strand
ACACCCTTGCTCTTGGCTAATGGTTGGTCGCTATCTACCCCCATAGCGGACTTTCGCCGCCTAGCGAATCGTCATGCGCGGCGCACCAAAAAAACGGCGAAGCCATGGCCCGCCGTTGGATCAATCTTATTTAACCGAAACAATTTTGACTTTCATATCCCCGCCCGGCGTTTGAACGATTACTTCCTCTCCTGCGCTTTTGCCAATCAGGCTTTTGGCAATCGGCGAGTCATTTGAAATTTTACCTTCAAACGGGTCGGCCTCGGCACTGCCGACAATCGTGTAGGTTTCTTCTTCGCCGTCCGGAAGTTCCACAAACGTCACGGATTTGCCGAGGGAAACTGTATCCGTACCGTCATCTTCAATGATTTTTGCGTTGCGGATCATATTTTCAATCGTGGTAATCCGGCCTTCAACAAAAGCTTGTTCTTCTTTTGCAGAATCGTATTCAGAGTTTTCGGAGAGGTCACCGAAACTTCTGGCGATCTTAATCCGTTCCACCACTTCTTTTCTTTTCACTGTTTTTAAATATTCCAGTTCCTGCTCTAATTTTTCTTTTCCTGCCTGTGTCATTGGGTAAACTTTTTCTTGAGCCAATTGCCTTCACTCCTAGTTCTCTTAGTAATCAGACCGGTATGGGCAGAAACTTTTCTCCCATACCTTTTTATGCATATGATAAGAAGCTGTATTTCCGGCTTCAGCTGCAGATAGGGGCCTGCCTCTTTATCAGCCGCATCTGTATATCAAGCCTGTTCCTTCTTTTTTCGCCATATGGCTTAGCGCGCCAAAATGATTCGGCGCGCTTTCAGCATGTTTTCTAGACTATCGTATTACAAAAATGACTTTTGTTCAAGAATTGATTGTAATTTTGTTACAACTAAATCAATTGCGACATGATTCTGGCCGCCTTCCGGTATGATCACATCGGCATACCTTTTTGTGGGCTCGATGAACTGGTTGTGCATCGGCCGGACAACGGTCGTATACTGCTTAATGACAGATTGGAGCGTCCGCCCGCGCTCTTCAATATCCCGCAGCAGCCGCCTGATAATCCTGAGATCGGCATCAGTGTCTACATACAATTTAATATCCATTAAGTTGCGCAATCTTTCATCTTCCAATACCAATATGCCTTCCAAAATAATGACTTCTTTCGGCTCGACATGTATCGTGCGGTCTGAGCGCGTATGCCTGGAGTAGTCATAAACCGGCTTTTCAATCGGTTCATAACGGAGCAGTTTCTGCAAATGCTCGATCAGCAAATCATTGTCAAATGCAAACGGATGGTCATAATTGGTTTTTAATCTTTCTTCAAACGGAAGGGTGCTCTGGTCTTTATAATAATAATCCTGTTCCAGCACCAAAATGGAGTTTTCCTTCAAGCTTTCATAAATCGCACGGGTGACACTTGTCTTGCCAGAACCGGAACCCCCCGCAACACCGATCACAGCCGGCTTACGTTCCATTTCCATTCACCTCTTTAGACTGACTGCCAATCCATCTCCAACAGGAAAAATGGTGGTGATAAATTGTTCATGCTGCATTAACCATTCATTATAGTTCCTGATTTTCCGGACAAGATTGCGGACTTGTTTCTTTTCAATGAATGTTTCAGTAACAAGGCCTTTAAACAGCACATTGTCTGTATAAATACAGCCGTGTTCACCCAAAAGCGGGCTAAACGTACTGAAAAATTTCTGATACTGCCCTTTTGCCGCATCGATAAAAATCGCGTCAAACGGCGCATACGACCGAATGCGCTTAAATGTGCTTTCATCCAATGCATCGCCTGTCAGCAGCCGGATTTGCGCTGACAGGGGCGTCTGCGCCAGGTAATCATATGCTTTTGTGAAGCGTGCCTCTTCCCGTTCAACCGTAATGATTTCGGCATCAGGAAGGGCTGCTGCCATCCGCAATGCCGAGTAGCCGATTGCGGTTCCAATTTCGAGAATCTTTTTCGGCTGCTGCAGCCGTAAAAGCTGGCATAATCCCTCAATCCCAGCCAGTTCCATAATCGGGATATGCTGTTCGTGCGCGTATGTCTCCATTTCTTCAAACAGCGGCATACGCCCGCGGATTAAGGATGTAATATAAGCATCAACCGGATCATTCATCCAACGGCCTCCCAGCGCCGAACCCTTTCAGAAAACAATCCATCATGAAGTTCAGGCCAAATCTATCCATAAAACTCTCCTTACCTACTTGAAAACAAAGCTTTTTCATCCGTATCGGGTTTTAAAGCTTCCAGTCCAATTTTCCGTTTATTATCGTAGCATATTTTTTTACGGAAAGCGAATCTTTTTGAAAAAAACGCAGGGACACGGCAAAACCCATGATGCAGCCCGCCTGTCAACACGGCAGCACCAGGTAAAACCGCCTACTGTTTTGCTTTTGCAATGTACTTTTCTTTTAATTCGTTGTGTTCTTTTAATGTTTTTGCAAAATACACCCGGCCTGTTTTCATATCGGCCAAAAAGTACAGATAGTTTGTTTTTGCCGGTATTAAAGCCGCTTGCAGTGACTGTTCTCCCGGGCTGGCGATCGGGCCGGGCGGAAGCCCCTTATGTTTATACGTGTTATATGGGGAGTTTACCCGCAAATCTTTGTACGTCACTTTTTCTTTATGCTTATGGAGCGCATATATAATGGTAGGGTCCGTTTGCAACGGCATCTTCTTCTCTAAGCGATTGTAAAAAACACTGGCAATTTTGGTTCTGTCCGCTTTTTGTGTTGCCTCTTCCTCAATCAAAGACGCGATGGTCAAGAGCTGATGCGGGCTCAATTGCATGGCATGCCTTTTCTCTTGATAGGAAGCGAACACGGCATTTGTTTTGGCCACCATACTGTCCAGTATTTCATCCAGTGTTACATGCTTATGATAAAAAGAATAGGTTGCCGGATAAAAATAACCTTCAAGCGGGTACATGATATTTTGATTCAGGACATCTTTTGTCAGCAGCCGGGGATATTTTTTCATCAGTCCTTCAATAAAAGCACGGTCACCGGCCCTTTGCAATACTTGTTTGCTGCTGTATGAACTGTGCCTGCTGATGATGGCTGCGATCTGTCCAAGATTGGACCCTTCCGGAATTGTGAATTGAATCGCTGCAATTCCGCCTTTTTGCAGGCTATTAATAATTTCATCCATCTTCATTGAAGGCGTCATTTTATAGGTTCCAGCCTGAAAGCCCGCCTTATGACTGGATTTGACATAATAGCTAAAAACATATGCATTTTTTATTATGCCTTTTGCTTTTAAAATCGACCCAATCTCCATGACATTGGACCCGGGCGGAATTTCGACCATTTTCATTTTGTGGTTTGACGGGTCCGCGGGCTTTAGTGCCGACTGGTAGTAAATTGCGATGCCTCCAAATAAAACGAATAAAAATAAAAGGATACCGGTGATGGTGTATATTCTTGGTCTTTCTTTCCACTTTTCCAGCAGAAAATGCATAAATTTCCGGAAATGATTTTTCTTACCGGTCAAAACTAAAACATCCTCTCATCAAGAAGAATCGTATGTATGCGTAGCCATTTTCGACTTTTTTCTTGTCCATTATACTACATATTTCGCCAATTATTATTTCATTTTCGTTTCAAAAGTGAAAAGGGTTTATCGTGCCGTAATCGAGTAGGGGGCTAATCATTATTTGATTAGCCGACCTCTCACACCACCGTGCGTACGGTTCCGTACACGGCGGTTCTAAAGTTTACGACCTTA
>NZ_KB894062.1 GCF_000374345.1 Heyndrickxia acidiproducens DSM 23148 | reverse complement strand
AAAATTCATCACATCACCCGTGTAATTCTTCACAATTAAAAATACGCCGGCACCCTGGTCCGCTTTTTTTATCGCTTCAAAAATCTGGTCCGGCGTTGGCGAAGTAAATACTTCCCCGCAGACAGCCGCACTCAGCATCCCTTTTCCTACAAAACCGGCATGGCTCGGTTCATGCCCGCTGCCTCCGCCACTCACCAGCCCGACCTTGCCTTCGTCTGTAAACTTGCGGTAGATGACGCCGGTTCCTTCAATCCGTCCGACCTTGTCTTCATTTGCATACACAAAGCCTTGCAGCATTTCATCAAGCACATTTTTCGGGTCATTCAAAATTTTTTTCATGGCTTTTCCCCCCATCTCTTTCTATGTAAAATGGAACATTTAAGCGCAGGCGGGCATGCACACTGTAGGCATGCATGCTTATATTGCCTGGCTGATATTTTTAAAGTTTTTCCTTAATGGTCACGCTTTTAGCAGTTTTTCAGCTTTATAATCGCTTCCAATTTTGTCAGCCGCAATGATTGCTGCCGCTACCGACTCTGGTGTAACAGGAAATGGCATAGAATAGATCGACTCTTCCGGGATACAAGTTTTATTGGCAACCTCCATTAATTCTTCTTGCGTAATATGATCCACTCCAATATCAGCAAGACATACCGGCAACCCCACTGCCAAACAGAAATTTAACACTTCTTCAATTTCCTGTTTCGGTGCGTCTTCCAGTACTAATTGTGCCAATGTACCGAAAGCTACTTTTTCACCATGATAATACGCATGCGCTCCTTCTAAAATCGTCAGACCATCATGAATCGCATGGGCGCCTGCCAATCCGCCGCTTTCAAACCCCAAGCCTGATAATAAAATATTGGTTTCAATAATATTTTCCAAGGCTGGCGTTACAGTATTACAATCGCTCGCAGCTTTTGCTTTCATCCCATCTTCCAACAATGTCTGATAACAATGTTTAGCTAACGCCAATGCTGCATTTGTACCGCTTGCCGGCGGACATAAGCCTTCCCTGACGCCACAAGGTAAACCTGCATTAACTTTAGAAAATGAACGTGCTGTTGCTCTTGCTTCAAAATAAGTGGACAATGCATCCCCCATTCCGGAAACCAGAAATCTGGTTGGCGCATGGGCAATTACCGTCGTATCAATTAAGATGACACTCGGGCTTTGTTTAAAATATGCGTAATCATCAAAAGCCCCCTCCGGTGTATACATAACTGCAGAGTGGCTGGTTGGTGCATCCGTAGCGGCGATCGTTGGCACAATGATTAATGCATCTCCCTCTGCCACACATTTTGATGTGTCAAGCGCCTTTCCACCGCCTAAACCGATTGTACAATCACAGTTGTTTGCTTTCGCTACTTCTTTTAATCTGGCAATTTCTTGTCGCGAACATTCACCATTGAATCCGCTTTCTATAAATGTAATGCCAAATTTTGCTGCCGTTGCATCCAATTTTTCCCTTACACGATTTGCATCATCAGGATGTGCGATTAATAATGCAGAGGTACCGTATGTTTTCACAAAATAACCTAAGTTTAAAATTTCATCTTCGCCTTGGACATATTTGGTAGGACAAATAAATGCTTTTCTCATGGATATTCCCTCCAAATCAGATTTTGTAATCCCTTACATAAATTAAGCTTACCACCCTTTTCCCCGAAATACATTGGACTTAAACAACGACTTTTTACAATTATTTATTGTATTATTTTGCTATTTCTATTAAAGTGGTATTATTTTGATATAGGGATGCGTTAAAATATCATTTCCAATCTTATGATGAACGTGCTGATATTCAGGCAATTTTGTAATATTTAACTTTATGTACAGGGGGATGATTTTTGTCTTCGAACACATACCTATTTTTCCGATAAATATAAGGGAGGGAGAAGCACGTTGAATACGCGTTACATGCATTTGGATAAAATACTGGATTTAAAGAAGTGGAAAAATCTTCAAGACTCTCTTTCCAATGTTACAAAACTGGCGATCATCACCGTTGACTATAGAGGAGTACCCATTACGCATCACAGTGATGTTCGCCCTTTCTGTAAAATGATGCGTGGCAATCCAAAAACGGCAAAGCTTTGTGAAAAATGTGATGCCAGAGGAGGCCTGGAAGCTGTCAGAACAAATGCTCCTTATATCTATTTATGCCATTGGAATATTATTGACATGGCCATCCCGATTATTGTTGATGATCAATATGTAGGCGCTATCATGGCAGGGGAAGTAAGGCTCGCCGACAGCGGGGAACAGCAAACACTTGAACAAATGCTGACCGTTCCGGCAAAAAGACTTGCACAAGTTGACCATAAAGAAGAAATAAATCGATTATACGATTCAATCCCGACTCTCTCTTATTCCGAAATTAAAGAAGCTGCTCAAATGCTCTATCGTCTATCCAACTATATCGTCGAGGAGGCGATGAATAAAAATTTAATTTTAGAAGCGTATAAGAAATTGGCTCCGCTGAAAGAAAAACCTGCAATGGATGACGTTGCAACCGGATATTCCCTGGATAATATTCAACATATAAAGAAGGAGTTGGCAAATACGGTTACAAGCGCTTATGTAAAAACATCGCTCAATGATCACCTTGTTTGTAAAAATAAAACATTACAACCTGCCTTTGACTATATCTTCAAAAATAAAGGCAAAAAGTTTTCGCAACAAAAGTTAGCCGGTTTATGCCACATCAGCACCGGTTATTTCAGCCGGTTATTTGTAAAAGAAACGGGAATTAATTTCTCTACTTTCATATCCCTCCAAAAAATAGAATGGTCTAAACCATTATTAGAGAAAACAGACCTGTCTATTGCACAAATCAGCGATGAATTGGGATTCAACGAACCAGGATACTACATTAAGACATTTAAAAAATATGAAAATATAACCCCTAACGTATATCGGAAATATTATCAAGAAAAGTAAATATATCTGAAGGTTCACGAACCTTAACAAACAGCGTTAATTGGCAGGTTTAAAATGGTACTGTCCATTTCAATATTTGCTATAATGTATCATCCTTTTTAATGGCTTTATCATAATCTCCATCTCTGTTCCTTCCCGGCTGCAAAACTTATCCCAAACCGTTTTAATTGACTAAAGACTAGGTCTAACCCCTAAAATAAGGTTGTGAATACATTCTAACAGGAGGAATTGCAAATGAATCAAATTGATCTTGGCAAAAGCGGCATTTTGGGGTCAGAGATTGCACTAGGCTGCATGCGCATGGACGCATTAGCTGAAAAAGATGCCCAAACGATGATTGAAACGGCTGTCGAGCAGGGCATTAATTTCTTCGACCATGCGGACAAGTACGGTAAAGGGGAATCCGAAAGAACTTTTGCAGAAGCTTTAAAACAAACCTCTGTTAAACGGGAAGATATTATTCTCCAGTCAAAATGCGGAATCGAAGACCATATGTACAATTTCTCTAAAGAACATATTTTAGAAGCGGTAGACGGCAGCTTGCAGCGGCTGCAAACGGACTACCTGGATATTTTGCTGCTGCACCGTCCTGATCCGTTAATGGAACCGGAAGAAATTGCGGAAGCCTTTTCGATTCTGCAAAATTCCGGAAAAGTGCGCCAGTTCGGGGTAAGCAACTTCCACCCTTACCAAGTTGAACTGGTCCAAAAATATATTTCCCAAAAACTGATTGTTAACCAATTGCAATTCAGTATCAAACATACCGGGATGATTGATTATGGCATGCATGTAAACATGAAGGACGAACGCAGCATCAACCATGACGGCGGTGTGCTCGAATATTCACGCCTTCATGATATGACAATCCAGGCATGGTCGCCTTTCCAATACGGATTCTTTGAAGGCGTGTTTATTGATAACCCGAAATTTCCTGAACTGAATGACAAGCTCGGCCAATTGGCGAAAGAAAAAGGCGTTTCAAAAATGGCGATTGCAACAGCATGGATCCTCAGACACCCGGCTAAGATTCAAGTCGTTGTCGGAACCATGAACCCGGGACGCCTTGAAAAAATTGCAAAGGCGTCAACCATCACACTGTCCCGCCAAGAATGGTATGACATCTATTTTGCTGCCGGCAATGATTTGCCATGAGGCTTTTACTTTAAAAGACCGTTTCAGATGAAAAACAGTGGGATCATACCGTTTCTAAAAACGCAGACATCTATAGACATAAATATCAAACGTTTGTTATAAGAAAAATCTTACCACGCAAAACAAACAGTGTTTTTTGCGAATCGTGTTAGGGAATCTCACCCTAATTCCAGAATAAAGCATCAGGTTAAGGTACGCCTTGCGGCCTATCTTACCTTTAACGCTTTGTCACGACGTAACGAAACTTAGTTGTTTAAAAAACAAAAAAGCCCGCGACGAAGGATAGTGGTCGCCCACCACTCTGGAAAGGCTGTTAGCCTCACTGGTTGTAAAATAAAATGCGTTCTTACAAAGCAGAATATGTGATCCTTTTCTTCCTTACAGGTTCAAGGAGGCATTGTTCTGCTTCTTTTTT
>NZ_KB894061.1 GCF_000374345.1 Heyndrickxia acidiproducens DSM 23148 | reverse complement strand
CCCGTATAAGGAGGCAAAAATCAATGGCTAATGCCAACATGGGCGGAGGCGGCTCCGGCACGATTGATATCAACCCGGATGAAATGGCGTCTATTTATAATTATTTGCATAAAATTTTGTCAGAACTTGAAAATACCGCTGCTGCCAATATAAAAAAGCTCAGTGGTCTTGATTACTATACAGCTGGAAAAGCGAAAGATGCAATGAAAGTTTATGATGAAGCGAATGAAAAGATTATGGAATTATACGACCACTACAGCCGGGCATCCGCGCTTATTGTTGACGTTTTAAACACCATGATCGAACTGGACGAAAATATCGCGAAACAAATCATTGCAAAACTGGAGGTGTAAGCGGGTGGATGTCAAATATACGCCTTCAGAATGGGAAAATACCAAAAAAGGAATTGGCCATTTAATTGGGCTCGGTGCATGGGGAAAAGGCATGATCGACAGCCTGAAAGACATCAGCGAAAACCTCGAGGACGCCCAGTCTGACATCGCCAAATATGATGTCGACGGCGCCATTTCATTTTCGCATACCGGGCATAAAGGAGTATACCAGGGGATTTACGAGGATTTTAGAGTGCTCTACGATTTTGCGGGAAAAGTCGGCGATATTGTCGACCGCACGATTGACGAACCTTTCTACAAGGATATCGATGCATTTGCCACGGCAATGCGCGACTTATCGATCACTGATGTCAAAACCAAAAACAGGATCGGCGCCAAGGAAACAGTTGTCATCCCAGGCGGCTACAGTTCGAACACCATGGAAGTCCCAAAAGCAGAAGTTAGCTTGGAAGACCTTTTCAGCGGCAGCAATGCTTACGCAAAACAGATGAAAGAGGAATACGACAACTGGAAACTGCAGAACCCTGACGAGAAAATTTCCGAAAAAGATTATGAACAGGCTGTCCTGCATTCGCGTGCTTTTCAGTATGACTCGATCCATGACGGGCAGGAGAAAAAAGAATTCTGGGGCCAAATTGCAGCCCTAACTGTGATCGTCGGCGCCTCCATCATCTGCCCGCCTGCCGGAATGGCTTTGGGCATTGCATATGGTACATTAGAATTAGAATCAGCCGTCTCCGGAAAGGACTGGATCTCCGGCCGCGAACTTGGCACCGGGGAAAGAGTCTTCCGCGGGGTACTGGCACCGCTCGACATTGTGCCTGGTGTAAGCGGACTAGCGAAATTCAGCAGTACTGTTCGCATGGCACATTTAGGGGATGTGACAGAACTTGGTTTAAAAACGGGCATCAAAGCAGGCATTCAGCGCGAATCCCGGCATGTGGCCAACATGGTGATCGATGCCGGAAAAGATTCAGCCGCCCGGATCCGGAGTGCGAAAGCGTGGGCGAAGGAAGTGCCGGCCTATCTTAAAAAGGGCGCAGAAAACGGTGCAATCGGTGCAGCTAGGCTGGCGGACAATGCAGCAACCTTTATGAAAAACGGCCTGCCAACCCGTCAAATGGGATTGGCGTCTGAAGGCGGAGGCAGGGTTGATATTCCTGCAGAAAATGCACATGCGGCGGAGAATAAAATCAGGTCATTGTTGAGTAAGATGGATAAGATAAATGTTGGAGAAAGATCAAACCATTCTTTTGCAGAAAATATGAGTGAAGAAGATGCACAGAGATATCAGCAGTATTGGGATTATGTAAATGAAAAAATTAATACGAATAACAGGGTTGTTTTAAGTCGCAGTAATGGATTTGCAAAACAAATAGTTGAACAACTAAAAAAATATAAAATTTCAATTGAAGAGTTTCATAAAATGAAGATAAAACCAATATATGAGATGACAGATTCAGAAATAAACATTATGAAGTCAATAAGGGATTCTGTACCAAAAATTACTCAAGAAACACTTTTGCAAAAAACATTTCCTACAGGTGATATTGAGAAGTACCTTAGTGGAAAATATAAAGAAATTGGTGGTTATTTTGCAAAAGAAGAAGATGTAAGTCATATTAAAGATTATGCACATGTTGTAGAATCATCCAGACTAGATTACAGTTATGTAAATAATGATAGTGTAGTAAGGCCCTTTCCAGAAAATAGAAATTCATATGGAAAAATCTTATTTAGGACTGAGCATATAGAGAGTATAGAAATTCCTTATGGAAAAAGAATGGGAGGGACAGTCTTTGACGACCCTCCGTGTACACAAAACGGTTTTACAGCGTCAAGAAACGGAGAAATAGTCCCTGAATGGAAATTCAATGGTTATTTTGCACCAAAAGATGGAGCCGAATTATTTGAGGTAATTGATGGAAAAAAAATTCTACGTGCTGTATATGATGAAGACTTTGGCAGGTTCATTCAAATTAAATAAAATAAAGGGGAGCTACTTTTGAAAAAAGGAAGATACGCCAAGTATAAGGGTAAGGAATATAAGGCAAGGTTATTGGGAAGTAAAATTAGGCTAATTAGTAAAAATGCAAAAGATCTGGATGAGGGTTTTCAAAATAAAAAGTACCCAGATAGTTACACTAACATCGCTGGTCTACCAAAATTATATATAAAAGAAGTTGATAAGGTAGAGGTAGAAGATATTTATGATATAGAACTTAATGGAGAAATAGATGGATTAACAGTACAACTTTTAGACGAAAATCATACTGAATATTTAGTTGCTACATCAGATGTTGCAATAGGAATTGAACTAGAATTAGATAGAAAAGATCGAGACTTATTTTTAGATTGGGTACCGAAAAGTAGAGTTAAAACTATAATAAAAAAGAAGCCGGTAATACTCTGATTTAGAAGATATGGAAGCTGATCATTCTTTATTATATTTATATTTTTCCAGCAGTCATAACGGTATAAACGAGTACGTTATTCCTGATTATGAATTTCAAATTAATTAAGCATCCAGTTCCTATAAACATAGAAGTGCCGCTTTACATGGAGAGGTGGGCATAACAGCCTCATTGGACGGAGCCAGTTCCTAATAAAAGCAGTATCCCATCCAAGAAAATAAAGCTGACGTTGTTGGGAAAATATTCTGTAAGAGAAAAAGTATACAGAAAAAGAATCTAGACTGCAAAACAAGCTGCTGAATAGTTTCTAGAAAGGTAATGTCAGTATTCATTTGATTACGAGATAAAATTCACTCAAACTTCTATCATCTTTCTGTTCGCGGTGCTGAACCGAAACGAGAGAATATCCGCTAACGACATTAAAGGGCATAATGTATAAAGAAACAGTGTACGCTTTCCGACGCATTGATTCGGTCAATCGTTTGATGAAGGTGATGACATGGCGCAGAGCAGAAACAGGAGCTACTATCAATTGAGTTTGCTATTATTAAGCAGAGCGCGAAAAGTGTATCTGAGAAACCAAGCGGATCTTGATGCTTCAAATAATTATAGTACGCAAATCTGATTGAGAGGAGCGTACTGATAAGATAGCGTGAAGTTCATCAAAAGTTTATTTTTTGGAGAAACGATTTTACAGCACGAGTGGACGCGTAATAGAAGAAAACATCCGAGAAAAAGACAAGTAGAATAGCTTTTATGAGTAGGGAAGCAAATAATTATATATTTGGAAGGGAGAAATGAGGTGTGAATAGGAAGAAAAATGTTACTGCTTTTACACTCACATTGATCGGAGGTCTTTTGATTGTTTTACATCTTTTCTTAGAATACGGCTCTACTATTTATAACATTCAATCTGTACAAATCGTTCCATATATTATTCTTGTTGTTGTCCCCATGCTTGTTGCAATTTTGGGTATTATCATGAGCTTCCTGGTTTACAAAAAGGCTAGCAATGCGAAAGGAATAATATTGATTATTATATGCGGGCTCGCTCTTCTGAAAAACGAACTAATTCCGGGAATTCTTTTTATGATCGCAGGAATTCAAATTTTATTGGCAAAAAATCATAAAGTAAATGGAATAGAGAAGAACACACCAGCCGAGTAGATGGATGAAATCTGAAGAATATTGAATAGGAAAGAACTCAAATTAAAAAATTTGAGACAAATAAATTAAGGAGTGGTTGTAAATGGCTGAAGAAAAGGTTCCAAAATGCCCGGTATGCGGAGGAATTGATTTAGTGAAAAAGAAGAGGGGCTGGACAATTACAACAGGCGTATTTGGCATGAATAAAATGCAGTATCACTGCCAATCCTGCGGCAAGAAATTCATGGAAAACAAGGCGGTCTATGAATGATAGAAAAACGATACTCTTTTAAAGAAAAGCCTGTTTTTCCATTATTTCTATTGTCTCTTTTAACGTTCGGAATTTACTATTTGTACTGGGTATATGTGACAGCAAAGCAATGGAAAACCGTAAAGAATGATAACCGAAGCCCTGCAAGGGATATTATTCTCGGGATCATTACCCTTAGGATTTATTTCATTTTTTGGCACTATAAAATGGCCAGGGAATTGTATGATTTTGCACAGCTAAGGGGTTACCGCGGAATTCCCGACCAGTCCGTCCTATGCGCCGTTATCTCCATATTACCGATCGGAGATTATATATCAATGGGCCTGATTCAAACAAATTTGAACACCTTGCAAATGCTTGAAAAAAGAGCAGAATCCTCTGAGAATGCAAATTAATTACTTTATATTACCGAGAAAGAAATAAAATTTCTTGTCTTTTTTGTTTAAAGACGCTTTCCTTGCCAATATGGAGGTTATTCACAAGCCAAGAAACTAAGAATTGAAGAAAGACGGGAAGTTGAAAATTTTGAGCCTGACCAATCGTTTATGAACCTTGAAATCTTTCACTTGAATGAGAAACCGATGGAAGCCGGCAACCCGAAATTTTACGGGCAATGGCTGATATTTTTAAAAGGTGAAAAACTGATGATAGTGGATGTTCCCCGGAAAAAATATTACCGCGCAAGCCAGTACTGGTTTTTAAAATTGCTCTTTGACGAGTTGGAATTCCCGTATAAGGAGGCAAAAATCAATGGCTAATGCCAACATGGGCGGAGGCGGCTCC
>NZ_KB894060.1 GCF_000374345.1 Heyndrickxia acidiproducens DSM 23148 | reverse complement strand
AGCGAGTTCCATTATTTTTAAGAGGCCTTTTCGTTTATCGTTTAGTCCGGAACCCACTTCATCAATAACGATAATGTCTTGATATTGATGAGAGTCTATTTTTTCCTTGATAATTTGAACTTGTCTTTCTAAATCCCCTTTCTTCTTTTGCTCATGGGAGGACACTCTGGCATATATAGCCAAAACCTTATGTTTTTTGGGCGTTTTTTTGTTGCCAAGCAAACGATCCAGTTCGCTTTGACTCAATCTTCTCATTCCACTCGGAGTTCTGATAAACGTTACTTTATTGTCTTTGTCCCATCTTTGAAGTGTTTTTACAGTTACACCTAATATTGCTGCGGCTTCATTCATTCTGTATAGTTTTTCCATAGAAGAATTATATACCCAAAAATATGTGCTTGTCTACCTGTGTATATAATATTGAAAACTGCTGTTTACCCGTGCACTTTGCGAGTTAAATGCAGACGGCGTATACTTTACCGCATGGTTTACTAGTTCATGGATACGCTCAGCCGGGACAACTTCTTCACTGCTGATGGCGTAAATCGAACGCCTTTTTTCGATTGCTTGATTAAAATCCTTCATGGCTTTATCTCCTCCATTTTGAAAATGGCGCTGCAATTGAGCGCGGAACCCACAAGATTCTTATTTCCCATTTACAGCCGGGATATTCTTATACCATTGCTTTTGGGTCCACACTTTCTTTTTAAAAACATGTGTTGAAAAAAGTTTTTCGGAAAAACTTAAAAAAAGCATTGCATTTTTTTTGCAGCCGTACTATAATAAATTTGTCGCTGATACAGCGAAACAAAATAATTTGCGGATGTGGCGGAATCGGCAGACGCGCTAGATTCAGGTTCTAGTGGTAGAAATACCGTATGGGTTCAAGTCCCTTCATCCGCATCACGAACAACAAGGATTTCAGCTATTTGGCTGGGATCCTTGTTTTTTTGTGGAGGAGTTTGCTAGCATTGTTCATGATATTATCAGCATGGTCCACACCGAGCCAGTTCAGGCTTCCTTCCAAAAATTCCCCAAATTCAAAAGCCGATTCTCCTTCAAAAGGGAATCGGCTTTTGAATTTTTGCCGTTTAAGCCATTTCCCGGCAAGCTTCCGCGCATCTGAAACAAATTTCGGCGCATTTTTGGCAATGCTCCTGGTCGTGTTTCTTGCATTCCTGGCCGCATGCTTCGCAAATTTCTGCACACAGGCTGCAAATTTGCTTCACAAACGGGCTGCTAGTTTGCATCGCTTGCAGTGCAAACGCACAAATGTCTGCGCAATCCCGATCCATGCGGATGCAGCCGGCCATCATTTTGACATTGTCTTCATTCAAGCAGGCGCTGTAGCACTGATTACAGGCTTCCATACATTCCCGGCAAGCATTGATGCATGCTTCATAGGACATCTTCATTGTATCTACCTCCAAATTTTGTCTTCCTTTATTCTTTGCCCCTGCCGCCATGTAATCAAACTGCAGATATCTGCGTATTTTTTATACCATTGCCTGTTTGGATGGGTCATGCGCAACGCAAGATAAAGTGAAACTTCCATCAGTAGGGGGTTTCTCATCCCCCATTGATGGTTACTTTTACAGGCAGTTGATCTCCCCCCTGTCTTCTTTTACATTGAATTTTGAGGCGGGAGTCTTAAGGCAGGATGAAATTTCATCCTGCCCTTTTTCACGATGTCTTCTTCTGATCCGGATAATCGGAGAATGCATCTACTCTTTCTTTCAATCTTTGATTTTCTTCTTCTAAATTCTGAAGTCTTCTATGCATCTCATGGTCATGTTCCTGAGGCGAATGCTGCCCATGCCCTCCACCATGGCCATGTCCCCCTCTCATCATGAATAGCATCATTAACGGGCATGCAAGAAACAACAAATAACTTAACCATTCCATTTGTGTTTCCTCCTTTCCTGTTTTCATCTTAAATTTTCCTAGTGCAGAAAATATCGAGATTTACAGCATTCATTTAAACTTCACGCTATGTTCACAACAACGTGCAACTTTTTATAAAATGCATCAATGTGCATACTTTCTTCAAATTTATGATTTATACTATCTTTGATCATTTTTTGCAGATACCATCAAATGCCAAGTCAATTAAAATACAGGAGATGAAAATGATGAATAAAAAAATAATGGGATTCATTGCAATATTGGGGTTTGTGCTCATCCTTGCAAGCTGCCAAAATAAAACCAGCCAGCAAGAGAACACTGAAGTTAAAAACGATGTCGGGCTTAGCGAGAAACAGGTAGAAGCCAAAATAAATGTGCAGCAAAACGGCAAAAATAATCTGTATGCTGTCAACTTAACATTCGGAAAGCTCAATAAGAAAACAGCCGGAAAAGTATTGACAGATATGGACTGCGCCGCGGACAAAAAAGGCGTAAGCCGCTGTAAATCTAAAATTAAGTTAGCGAACGGAAACGTGATTAAAGTGATTTCGCCACATAATATGGAATATTACCGCTGCTATAATACAGGAGAAAAAGTGAATGTCATTCCAGGAAAAGACGGCCAAACCTATATACAGGTAAAAACTTCATCGAAGGCAAGTTAATTTTATCAGAGAATCCAAATGAGCGGGGGTGATGATGCTGAAATATTTAAATCATATTTCCTTTAAAATCGGTTTAATTTTCTTTGTGATCATGATTGACTTGGAAGGATTTGTAATTTTTTTCTTACACCAAAATATTGTCAGGGAACGCGTAAAAGATGAATTCAACTCACTTTTGCTGAGAGGCAACAGCCACCGGGACGTTCTGGAACAATATAATGATGCAAAAACCATTCACCATGTTGCTGTGATGGAATCAAAATCGGATCTCATTGTCATTGTATTGAACAAGAATAAAAAGCCCATTATTTCTTCGCGCCCGCTTGACCGGGATATGCGCAAAATACTCAACAAGCCAGTCAGTCATGTCTCACATAAAGGGAACATTATAGAGGGTGAATGGGAAAAAGAAAAATACATTGCATCCGTCAGCCCTTTTAAAAACGGCTATGTTTATATGTTTAAAGATACGAAACAAGTGCAGCAGCTGATTTCACAAATGAACCACCACTTTTGGATCGCCGGCTTGCTGGCATTTGGCATCACGTTCATTATGATTATTTTATTGTCCCGCATTTTGGCCAGGCCGCTGATTAATATGAAAGAAGCAACGAAAAAAATCACGAAAGGTGACTTATCTGTTGAAATCCCTGTTTACAGCAAGGATGAACTCGGCCAGCTTGCTGAATCGATTCGCACGCTTGCCCGTGAGTGGAATCACCTGCGCCAGGAAAGAAGCGAATTTCTGGCCTCTATTTCCCATGAACTGCGGACACCGTTGACTTATATCAAAGGCTATGCCGATATTGCACGGAAAAACAACCATGCCGATAACGAAACCTATTTAAACATCATTTACGAAGAAGCCGATAAATTGTCAGATATGATTAAAAATCTTTTTGATCTGGCAAAAATGGATCAGAATTCTTTTCAAATCCAAAAGCAAAACTTCCCGCTGCTTCCGATGCTTGAGCAAATTAAACATAAATTAAACCCGGCTTTCCGAAATAAAAAGATCACCTTAACAGTGATGTGTAATCCCCATATCCAGCTGATTGCAGATCCGGTTCGTTTTGAACAAGTCATTATGAATTTGCTGGATAACGCCTATAAATATTCCGGCCCGCATTCGCGCATCGCCCTTTCCGTAAAAAAGGAAGAGGGCATTTGGAAACTAATTATTAAGGATAATGGTAAAGGGATACCGGAGGAAGATCTGCCTTATATCTTTGAAAGGTTTTACCGGATTGATAAATCCAGGACCCGTTCACTCGGCGGGACAGGGCTGGGTCTTGCAATTGTAAAAGAAATTATTGAAGCCCACGGTTGGGAAATTCATGCAGACAGCCATATTGGTACAGGAACAACCATGGAAATTTGGTTTCAAGGAGGAGATATCATTGAAGAAACTGCTGCTCGTGGATGATGAGGAAAGGATGCTTAATCTGCTTGCATTGTATTTGGAACCAGCAGGATATACTTGTGACAAGGTGACACGAGGATCCGAGGCGGTCGGCCGTATTCAAACCAAAACATATGACTTGGTTCTTCTTGATATCATGATGCCGGAAATGGATGGTTGGGAAGTTTGCAGGCAAATCCGGGAGGTTAGTCAAGTGCCGGTGATCATGTTAACTGCAAGGACAGAGAAGCCTGATGTTGTCAAAGGGCTGAAAATCGGCGCGGACGATTATATATCCAAACCTTTTGATGAGAAAGAACTCCTCGCCAGAATTGCTGCGGTCCTGAGACGTTCAAGCCAGTATCTGAATGAAACGATAGAAAAAAACGGGTTAAAATGGGATCCTGCTTCCTTCCAAGTATCCTATCTGGATCAGTCTGTCAGCATGACGCCGAAAGAGTTTGCACTGCTTGGGCTGTTTTTGCAGCACCCAAACCAGGTTTTTTCACGCGAACAATTATTAACCTCAATTTGGGGATATCAAGTTGAAACGGAAGACCGCACCATTGACTCCCATATCCGAAACGTACGGGATAAATTAAGGGATGCGGAGTTCCCGATTTACGACCATTTACAGACGGTTTGGGGCGTTGGGTATAAATGGGTTTGGTAAAAAAATTGAAAAGGCAAAAAAGGAGATCGCCTGAATTTTTTAAGGCTCTCCTTATTTTTAACCGATAACTAAAACTTGAAACACTAAAATTCATTCTCATTACTTGTCTTACAAGGGTTTAGAGCAAAAATAAAAGCATGAACACTGGAAACTCGGTATAATTGAAGTGCTAACTAACAATTAATCGAGGAGTGTTCATGTTATGAAAATTATAACACAAAACGACCATCAATCTCTTGAAGTTTTATCTTCAATCGAAGCATTTTTTTTGCGTTTTCGCTTATCTCAAATTGCGAAGGTTTCAAACGCTGTAAAGACAAAAGGTGTTCCATTTCGAACGCTGTTCTGTTATTTGATC
>NZ_KB894059.1 GCF_000374345.1 Heyndrickxia acidiproducens DSM 23148 | reverse complement strand
AAACGGCATGGAACGACTCAATGAAGAATTTCGCCGTCGGGAACAGGTTATCCGTATTTTTCCTAACCGGGATTCCGTAATCCGGCTAATGGGTTCTGTTCTCATGGAAAAGGATGAAAAATGGGCAGAAGGACGCCGCTATTTGAAGATGGAGGACTATTTTGAATGGAAAGCCAAACAACCGAAATCGTCTGACCAATCCAACAAAGCGACAGACATTTATTCGGGTTAATTACTCTATCCCGACTGAGAGGAATTTACACACAAAAAAAGACTTGACCAAAATGAATTGGCTGTTCCTTTAATTGCTAATTCTGTTTTTGCTCTTATCATTCAATTAATTGATCAGGCGATGCTTGGTCATGTTTCGATCGCTGCTTTTCAATCCGTCGGAACGATTAGTAATTTTCTTTATACAATTAGTGGTGTTCTGGGAAGTGCTGCAATAACGTTTAATATATTGGGCTCAAGGGCGATGGGCAAGAATCAGCCAGATAAATATTATAAATATTTAATTTCATCACTTCTATTAAATGCAATCCTTGGGTCGGGATTTGCGTTGCTTATTATTATTAGCAGACTCTCCCTATTAAGTGGGTTTTATGGCTTTTCAGGGTCTACCCTAAATGCAGGAAATGCTTATCTTTTTATAGCCAGTGGGTACATTCTTTTACAGCTCATAAGTTTTACTCTAACCAACTGCTTGAAAATCAGGAAAATGACAAAGTGGATTTTTATAATTTCAACGACAACTACATTCATACATACCGGATTAAATTATACTCTTATTTTTGGCAAGCTTGGTTTTCCCCAACTAGGCGTAAGAGGAGCCGCCTTGTCCGATGTTTCCACTATTTTTTTGGATATTATTCTATACGCGGTCCTATTAAGAAATGACTTAATGAATTCCCTTAAACATCGTCCAATCTCAGTGAATTTAATGTTCACTAAAAGCCTTACATTTATGGGACAAGAAATACTTGAAGGAAGCATTTTTATTATTGGTCTGAATGCGATACTCTCACACATTGGTGGTTTGGTTTTATCCGGTTATTTACTCGTTACTCAACTTTTTCAAATTGCATTTATTCCAACATATATGTATGGAACAGCTATTGTTACCATAGTTAGCGAATATTACGGATCGAGAAAAAAGCAAGAGTTACTCGATGTTCCTAAAATCGCATCAGTACTTGTTATGTCTTTCTTTTTCATCTTAAGCTGTTTGGCTTACTTCTTTAAAAATCCTCTTATCCATTTTCTTACTAACCAATCAGATCTAGCTCATTATGCCGAAGAAATACTATTGCTTCTGTTATTTGCGAATTTATTTAGACCATTATTTGAAATTTATAAGGCAGCAATGCAATCTATCGATCAAAGTAATTTTGTACTTGGGGCATCGTTCATTGTCGAATCTATTTCCTTACTTTTTATGTTCATTTGTTCCTTCATCTTACAATTAAAATTATATGGTATAGCCATATGCTTGTTTTTAAACTATGCATCCCTATTCGTCGTTCTCTACCACTTTTATAGAAAAGGAATCACCAATATGAAAAGTTCTCAAGTTAACCTATAGGCAAGTATTTTATCACAATAACGGATCGTTTTTGTACCTTTCAAAAGGATATCAATGTATTTTTCCGCCTGATCATGCCCATACTCCATCACAGCGATCACTAGGAACGGCGTTTGAATGGGGTATGTTTTTGACCGGCCTGGCCAATACTGGGTAAAAACTTTGAACCATAGCACCTATTCTTTTAAAATAAATTATACAAATTGAACAAACGAGGGATTTGAAGTGTATAAAGAGCTATTTAAATTGGAAGGGCTGAAAAAAGAAAACCAATATTTAAAAAAGTTGCTGTCGTATATCATGCAGCATGGCAATCATCATGCTTTCGCGGTCCCTCCCGATAAAATCCTTACCAGACGCTCATCACCCGAGGAGAAAATTGCATTATTTAAGCTCCTATTTAAAGGCAGATCCGATACATACGCGGTTCGCTGGGAGACAAAAAACGGGAAGTCCGGCTATGCGCCTGCCTGCCAATTGGAGTGGCAAAGACCCATTTGCCGCAAGCCTGACATCCTGTGCAGTGATTGCGCGAATCGCCAATTGCTGCCTCTGACAAACCAAGTACTCTATGATCATTTAAGCGGAAAGAAAACCATTGGCCTCTATCCGCTTCAGAAGGACGATACTTGTTCACTTTTAGTCCTGGATTTTGATAAAAAAGATTGGCGGGAAGATGTTGCCGCATTTGTACAGGTATGTTCAAATTTTCAAGTCCCGGTAAACATCGAGCGTTCCCGGTCAGGTAACGGTGCCCATGTCTGGATTTTTTTTACTGAAAACATTCCCGCAGCACTCGCAAGAAAATTCGGACATGCTCTTTTAGAAACAGCACGGAAAATGCACCCCGATCTGGCCTTTGATTCTTTTGACCGTATGCTTCCAAACCAAGATACGTTAAGTAAAGGCGGTTTTGGAAATTTAATTGCGCTGCCGCTTCAACTCCATTCGAAAAAAGCAGGCAACAGTGTCTTTGTTGATCAGACATGGACACCATTTCCGGATCAATGGTTGTATTTATCTACTATCATGAGACTCTCTAAAAGCGACATATTAAAGGCATTAAATATTTTGGGCTTTGAGAAAGAGAATGAAATATTGCCGGAAAAAATAACAATCCGGTTAAAAAATGGGATGCACATTAAGAAAAATGAGCTTTCTGATACACTCCTTCTTGAGCTAAAAAACATTTCTTCCTTTCATAATCCTGCCTACTATAAGGCACAGGCACAAAGAAAATCAACTTACCACATTCAGAAAGTGATTCAGTGTTATGATGAAAATGAAGAAACGTTTATTCTGCCAAGAGGATGCCGCGGCAAACTGAAACAACTTCTGGAAGAACACACGATAAAAGCAGAATGGGTGGATGAAACTTACAAAGGGGAGCCGATAGACATAAAGTTTCACGGGTCACTAACGCCATTGCAGGAAGAAGCGCTGCAACAGTTCACCGTGTTTCACAATGGTGTACTTTCTGCTCCGACCGGATTTGGAAAAACGGTACTCGCAGCTGCCCTTATCGCCAAAAATAAAACCAACACTTTAATTGTTGTCGATCGTACCCAGCTCCAGCGGCAATGGAGAGAAAAACTAGCGGCCTTTCTTAACATTCCGCTAGAAGAAATTGGACAAATCGGCGGCGGTAAAAAGCAGGCAATTGGAAGAATTGATGTGGCAACCATTCAAAGTCTGCACCATAACGGGCAGACCCGATCCGTTATTACCCAATACGGGCAAGTGATTGTAGACGAATGCCATCATATTTCGGCTTTTACTTTTGAAAAAGTATTAAAGAACATACGCGCCAAATATGTTTATGGGCTTTCTGCTACACCAATCCGCAAAGACGGCCTCCATCCTATCATTTTCATGCAATGCGGATCCATTCGTTTTAAAGTAGATGCAAAGACGCAGGCAAAAATCCGGCCGTTTATCCAAAAACTAATCGCAAAGAAAACAAACTTTACTTCTCCCCACTCGGATATACAAACACTTTACAAGGAGTTAGCTGAGAATAATGAGAGAAATCAACAAATATTTAACGATGTGTTATTGGAACTCGAGGCCGGCCGCTCCCCTATGATCCTGACTGAACGGGTCGAACATGTAAAAATCTTAGAAAACAAATTTAAGGGATTTGTAAAAAATTTGATTGTTCTGTCCGGAAATTTATCTAAAAAAGAGCGGGAATTGATATTTGAGCGGCTTGAAAACATACCTGATGATTCGGAACGGCTAATCATTGCGACAGGCAAGTTTATTGGGGAAGGATTCGATGATTCCCGGCTGGATACTTTATTTTTAGCAATGCCGTTCTCCTGGAAAGGGACGCTCCAGCAATACACCGGACGGCTTCATCGTAATCATGCAAATAAAGAAGAAGTAAAAGTATACGATTATGTGGATATAAAAGTTCCCGTGTTCAAGCGAATGTATGCCAAACGTCTGAAAGGATACCGGGCAATGGGTTATGCGCTCACCCGGAAAGAAAGCGGCAAGCCTGAGCAAATGCAATTATTTTAAAGAAGGATGATAAAAATGGGTGCAAAGAAAGCAAAAAAGAAGAAACAAAAGAAAGAGGATTTTGGATCCGCAACATTTTACTGCCAGCATTGCGGCCATATTTTTGAAGTAGAGTGGGAAACAATATGGGACATTTAGGAAACTACACATGGCTACGTAGGATACAACTTGAATAATGTATGGATCGGCTGCCCGAAATGTGGAGAGTTTGTGGATAACGAAGCCCTGCCTCCTGGCACTGAGGATCTTAACATTTGACTGTCCCCGCGGAGGTTCATCCAGGCTTTCCAACTCTTGATCCAGCAGTCTCATTTGCTTATTGAAAGTGCATACTGCTTAAGTAAACAGTCTGTTTCTCGTTTGGCCAATTTCATGCCAGCTTGGGTGGCCATGCTCTATTTGGCTGCTTCCCCTAAGGGAGAATGAACGACCGTACAGGGGGAAAACCGGAATCCATGGTCGTTCATCGGGCACATGAAAAACCGCCACGGTAGATTTTCCGTATCCATGGTCGTTCATTACGGGAATGAACGACCGCACAGGCAAAAAATCAGCATTCGCGGGCGTTCATCGGGCACATGATAGACCATGTCGGAAGAATTTTCGCGTCCGCGGTAGTTCATAAGGCGAATGAACGACTGCGCTGGCGGAAAATCAACTCCTGCGGGCGTTCATCGGCCGCATGAAAGACCGCCCCATAAGATTTTCCGTATCCATGGGCGTTCATAAGGCGAATGAACGACTGCCCCACAAGATTTTCCGCGTCCACGGGCGTTCATAAGGCGAATGAACGACCGCACAGGCAGAAAATCAACTCCTGCGGGCGTTCATCGGGCACATGAAAAACCGCCCCATAAGAATTTCCGCGTCCACGGGCGTTCATAAGGCGAATGAACGACCGCGCTGGAAGAAAATCTACTCCTGCGGGCGTTCATCGGCCGCATGAAAGACCGCCCCACAAGATTTTCCGTATCCATGGGCGTTCATAAGGCGAATGAAAGACTGCGCTGGAAGAAAATCTACTCCTGCAGGCGTTCATCGGGCAAATGAAAGACCGTGTCGGAAGATTTTCCGTATCCACGGGCGTTCATAAGGCGAATGAAAGACTGCGCTGGCGGAAAATCTACTCCTGCGGGCGTTCATCGGCCGCATGAAAGACCGCCCCATAAGATTTTC
>NZ_KB894058.1 GCF_000374345.1 Heyndrickxia acidiproducens DSM 23148 | reverse complement strand
GAGAACGACAAACGGCATGGAACGACTCAATGAAGAATTTCGCCGTCGGGAACAGGTTATCCGTATTTTTCCTAACCGGGATTCCGTAATCCGGCTAATGGGTTCTGTTCTCATGGAAAAGGATGAAAAATGGGCAGAAGGACGCCGCTATTTGAAGATGGAAGACTATTTTGAATGGAAAGCCAAACAACCGAAATCGTCTGACCAATCCAACAAAGCGACAGACATTTATTCGGGTTAATTACTCTATCCCGACTGAGAGGAATTTACACACAAAAAAAGACTTGACCCAATTTCCCCTCCGTTTTTTAAAATTAAGTACACAGATTAAGATATAATATTCTACATACATCTTTAAAATCCTTTTCATTTATCGGAAATTTTAAAAATTAATTAAGCCAAATAAAGGTTTCAATTGTCTAATATATATATAGGGGTTAAAGGAAAGGGTGATTTTTATTATTAAACATATTAAAAGAGCCCAAAAAGGCGATGGTGATGCGTTTTTGGAAGCCTTCAAAAAGTACGAAAAAGATATATATCGAATGGCTTATATTTATCTAAAGAATGAGAATGACGCATTAGATGTTGTACAAGAGGTGGCATACCAATCATTTAAAAAAGTACACACATTAAAATATCCGGAGTATTTTAAAACCTGGATAATTAAAATCACAATTAGTTGTTCAGTCAACTTAATTAAAATGAACAAACGTGTATCAAAATTAAATCAGAAATATATAGAAAATATCAGCATTATGACCGAGGATATTCCTTTAAATTTGACGTTAAAAAACATAATTGACGATTTGAATGAGAAAGAAAAAAGCGTAGTGCTTTTAAAGTATTATCAGGATTACACCTTTAAAGAAATTTCAGAAATCTTAGAAATCCCCCTAGGAACAGCTAAGTCCATACTTTACAGGGCTTTAAAAAAACTTAAAAAAGAATTTCTGGAAGGAGATAATTTATAAATGAAACTAAAACAAGAGGTCAATAAGATTAAACTACCCAAGAATCTTCATTACAAAAGCCAGGCTGGGGTTCTAAAGGCAAAGTCTGAAATGGGGAAGCCAAAACGAAGATGGACATTGATTGCAATTCCAACCATAGTTGCAGCGTTTGCATTACTTTTATTACTATTTTCAAATTTAACCGGCATGTTACAGAATGGGGATATAGCCGAAAAAGAGATAGGTTCATCCATTGCAATACTTAGAATTGACAATACAGATTATGTCTTGGACAGTAACCTAAATTCATCGGATTATACAATAGGTGATAAAATCGGCGAAGTGAAAACAAAATTAACAGGAAACGCCTTACCAGAAGATAATCTATCGTCAAATTATTTAGAGGTAGGAACATCTATTTATTTTTCCGCAGAAAACAAGGACATCATTCTTGCAAAAGGAAAAGATAAAAATGAATATGAGGTTTTCACCAAATCAAGTGAAGGAAACTTTAATGATAATTAATTGCCTTGTAAGTACTTGATTTTGGTGGGACCAAAATAGCGAAAGTGGATCAAAATTATGGTAGGAATAAAGTAAGCGTAAAATAGTTCCCATCCAACAGGTGGGGATTATTTTACGCTTACTCTTCTACTTAGGAGGTATAACGCTCTAAATAGGGTTTATTTTCCTATCCATGACTCTAAATCTTTCTGTAATTAGAAAAAAGCATCATCTATCTTTTATAATCCTACCTTGGATACAAAAGAATTGCTATAAAAAACATCAACCAAAGAACTTATGATCAACCAGGGACGCCGGTTTTCCTCCAGTGCGGGCTTTCATTCCTCTTATGATCAACCGCGCTCGCAGGTTTTTTCCCAGCACGGGCTTTCACTCCCTTTATGAACGACCATGAACGCGGATTTTCCTCCACCGCGGGCTTTCATTCCTCTTATGGTCGACCATGAATGTGGATTTTCCTCCACCGCGGGCTTTCACTCCCCCTATGATCGACCGCGCACGCAGGTTTTTTCCGGCACGGGTTTTCGTTCCCCTTATGATCGACCAGAGACGCCGTTTTTCCTTCCTAAAGTCGACAGCCGCACCGCCAACATTCACGTCTCAATCTTTTGCGAGCGTTCCTTTACAATTCTATCTGATTCAACAAATCCCTCAGCGCCTTCAGCTCCTCCGTATTCAGTGTAATCCCCTTTCCCATTTTCTCATGCTCCGGCGCCCAGTCGCGTAAATCAAATTTCGGCGTTTTTCCGTTCCAACTGACTAAATTCAGTTCTTTTGTCCATCCTTTTGGGGATTCCGAAATTGTTCCAAGCGCTTCCTTGATTTCGTATTTAAAGTCTGCCATATCTATTACCACCTTTTTTATGATAAGAATTTGGAAATGTTACTTTCATACTGACGGATTTTCACCCGGAAATCAATACGCCGGAGCGGATTTCTTGTGATGGACAAACCCGACGTTAACACAACTTTCTACTAATTCTCTTTTCCATGATATAATAAAAAATAATCAACCAAAGGCAGATGATTTCATTGAACAAATACCTTTTCAAATTGGACAAAGATCTCTTTGACTTGAATGCGATGGAAATGGACGAAGGTCTGATGCATTTTTTCCATCAGATTGAAGATCTACCTGATACCTTTTCCATGGTAAATGATGCAAGTGTCTCAAGGAAATTTTCTATTAGCTGGGAGGAACGGCTTTTAAAAGGCAGGGGAATCAAAGGCTTTTTCGCCCTATACGATGCGGATTACCTGTTCATTGAACGGCTTGATGACGGGGTGATCAAAGTTTCTTCCCCACCGCATTCCAAGTTAGATGGAAACGCAATGGGCATGCCGCTTTTTAACCGAAAACAGGCGGAAACCGTTTTTCAGGCCATGTCCAGTATGAAGCATACCGCCGATAAATGGTTTTATTTATATCAAATCGCACAAGATTTTCAAATCAGTTCGAATGATGATCAACTCGTTTGTCTGCCTTATATCCGGGATGCAGAAATTTTCCAATACCAGCTCAAAACTGTAAAATCCGTGCTGCACCGGTTTAAGGGCCGCGCACTATTCTGTGATGAAGTCGGCCTTGGAAAAACAGTTGAAGCCGGGATGGCCATGTTAGAGTATATTATGCGGGGCCTTGCCAAGAAAATACTGATTTTAACGCCTCCCTCTCTCGTCCAGCAGTGGGAAAATGAAATGAAGCGGAAATTCAATCAGGATTTCATTAAAGCAGATGATCCGGCTTTTAAAAGCCAGGGCGCAGACGCTTGGGCTTCCCACAATAAGGTGATTGCCTCACTCACTACTGCCAAAAGAAAAAACCATCGTGAAGTGATCTTGCAACAGCATTACGATTTGATCATTGTTGATGAAGCCCACCACTTAAAAAACCGCAGTACAGAAGCATGGAAGTTTGTCAATAACATCAATAAAAAGTATATTTTCCTTTTAACAGCCACACCGGTGCAAAACCATCTTGAAGAATTATATAATTTAACTACACTTTTGAAACCGGGCCAATTAAAAACATACAGCTATTTCAAAAAGAATTTTGTCGAAAGCCATGACGGCATTGAGGTGAAAAATGCCGAAACATTAAAAGGACTGCTCGGTGATGTCATGATCCGCAATAAAAGAAGCAATGTGGATGTACAATTCACGAAGCGGAAAGCTTTTACACAGATGATAGAACTGCCCGTACCGCAGCAAAAGCTGTATGAAGAAATCAGCACTTTTATCCGCAACCAGTACCAGGAAAAAAGGCCGGAAATCAGTCATTTCCAGCTAAAAAGCCTGCAAGAACAAATGGGCAGCACTTTTACCGCTATTCTCGGTTCTTTACACAATCTTCTCAAATCTGAAAAAGTGTCTATATTTAATAGAAAAAATTAACCGTATTCACCGAAGCAGCTGAAAAAATTGCAAAAGATGAAGCTCAGAACAGCCCGAAAGTTGTTCAGTTGATTCATATTTTAAAAACGTTCGGCGATAAAATGATTGTATTCACGAAGTACAAATCTACGCAAACTTTTCTAACAAGTGTGCTTCAAAAGAATGGATTTAAAGTTGCCGAGTTTCACGGCGGCCTAAAGCGGAAAGAAAAAGAAGCACAAGTCGCTTATTTTAAGGCTGATGCTGATGTGCTGGTCAGTACGGAGGTTGGCGGTGAAGGGCGGAATCTGCAGTTTTGCAACGGGATGGTCAATTTTGATTTGCCCTGGAACCCTATGGCGATTGAACAAAGAATTGGAAGGATTCACCGGATTGGCCAGAAGCGTGATGTTGTTGTCTATAATTTAGCGGCCAAAGGTACCATTGAAGACTATATTCTTAATTTACTAGACAGAAAGATTAATATGTTTGAGCTTGTCGTTGGAGAAGTGGATGCAATTCTTGGCGACATTGAAGAAAAGGAAGATTTCTCGGATCTGATGATGGGCGCCTGGGTCAAGTCAAAGGATGAAGCAGAAATGGAAAAAGAATTGGATCAAATTGGTGAAAAACTGCTTGAGAATAAACGAAAACTGGCGAAGCAGAAGAAATTAGATGAAACCTTATTTTAATGGAGGTTTAGCGGATGGACTTGCAAAAATTTGTAACAGATGTATTGGAAGGGATCGGGGGTATCGTGGATCCGGTTGAATATGCGCTATGCCATGTCCTGATACCTGAAGAATACAGCCATTACTTCCAAAACAGAACTGAATTTGATCTCTCTTTTGACTATGAGGTCGCCCAGGAAAACCCCCAATCTGAGTTTATCACTTTCGGAAGCTATACACTGGAACAGTTGCTTACGATTGTCAACCGGGAAGCCGTATCAACTAACCGTTTTGCCGAAGTAGAACGATTAAGCCTCGCAAACCCGCTAAAGAAATTACAAGAAGCCTATCCTGAATACAAAAAAATTACGATTCTTGAGGAGGCACGTGTGCTTGGCTGCTGGGCGGTTTTCCAATTTCGTGTCACATTTGTAACAGATGAAAAAGATGAAAAAACCGATCAAATATGGGTGAATCTTCTCACTGGAGAAGTATCAGACACGATGAAGCAGGAACAAAACCGTATTTTCTATCATGATCAACCTGTCTATCCATATCCGATACCCGGTGAAATCAATATAGATGAAGCGTTTAAAACAGCCTTTCAATACATCCGGAATGAGACAGAACGTGAAAACAAACGGCGAACACAAGAAGCACCCATGCAAAAAGACTTGGATAGAATTGAATCTTATTACAGAGAATTATTGGCGGAAAATAACAAGAAAGCCAAAAGGAAAGGCTTAAGCTTGGAAAAGAAAAATGAGATTTCAGATAGATCCAGAGCCATTGAATTGGAAAAAGACAAACAGCTCCAGGAAATGATCCAAAAATACAACGGAAAAGTCGAAATCACCTTAGACCACGGGCTCCTCTATTTTATTCCGCTGCTTCAATACAATATCAAAATCCAGCACCATTTGGAAGATGAAGAACGGACAGTGTATTATAATCCAATTCTAAAAAACATGGAATAATAGGCGTGCAGACGTAAAAGTTCTGCACGCCACCCTGTTTCTTTACACTTTAGACCAGACAAATGGCGCAATCATAAACGTTACCGGTTCATAGCAGGGATGAATCATTACAAATACAGCATCAATACCCGGGCACCAGACCTTCCTGCATTTTATCCCAACATAACGGGCAGTAAGACTCCCACCTCAAGATTCAAGGTACGAAGAAGGATAGGTGGGAGATCAAACTGCCCAATCCAGCTGCGGCTCCTATCGACTAGCGTACTTCTGGTCTCTTCCCTGCGATAAGTCAACATCGGTTCGTAAAAAACCACTCACCGTGTTTCCTTTATCTCAGTCAGAGCCCTTCCAGTCCGTACGTCGATGAACAGCCGCCTCCGCTTTATAAAGTAAAGGTCCGATTGGTTAGGCCTGCAGGA
>NZ_KB894057.1 GCF_000374345.1 Heyndrickxia acidiproducens DSM 23148 | reverse complement strand
GGCAAAGCAGGCCGATATAAGATTTGGCAACATCACCATTTGAATATTCAGGGTTACGAGAAATATTTGGTAATTTATAGGCATTTAACTTTGAATCTAAATTTGTCTGATTTAGTAGGTTTCCTACAATAGCTAATCCTGCTTGGGCAGTAATTCGTTCATTCGTAGCTTCTATAATAAACTTTTTCATGAAATCACCTGATTGTGGAATTGGTTAAAATGGAACTCTGTCCATATTATACTAGATTTCATGCGGGTTTTTCGAGATTGAATGAAAATTTCGTCACGGATTCAGGTAATTGTCAAAAGTGCTTCAGCAAATTGGATATCATCTATTTCTTCACAATACATGTAAAATAATTGTCCGAGTGTTCGAGGATCCTCTTCCTCTCTAGCGCGTAAGGATAGCATCAAATACCTTAGAAATACAATGGTCGTATGAGCAAACATTGAGTCATAGCTCTGACATTGAAATTCTTTACCTAGTTTTAGATATGATTTTGTCACTTTAAAGAAGCATTCAATATCCCAACGTTTGCCATAGATACGCACAACGTCTTCATCTGTGTGATTCATATTGGTCGTAAGTAGAGCTAACCACTTTTTTGAGCGATTACGGTCACGCACAAAGACGATACGTGCTTGAATTTCTTGTCCGTATTCATCATTGTGTCCTAATCCGACGACAATAGATGCCAAAATTTTAGCACGTCCACGCTTTTTACGAACCATTTTATAGAGTTGGCTTAATCGATAGGACTGCCCTTCATAATGGTAGGAAACCCTTGGTAAATCTTTTAGCATACAGACTACATCAAGGGAATAATTCCTGACGATTTTAGCGATGGTACTTGGAAAGGCAAACCAGCTGTCAAATAGAACGGCCTTAGCCCCTAGCTTTTCGGGATCAACAGCATTCAGTAGGTTGAACATCGTTTCCGTAGTTTTTTGGATAGCTTCCTTACGGCGTTTGTAACCAACAGTCCGTTTATCGATGCTTGAATCCATTTCTTGAAAACGATTTTTAGCTTTGGGAGAACTTAAATGTGAAAAGGCAAGAGGTAGAAAGGTAGCCCCATCTGACCAGCCAAGGGTAAGCATGCGAAATCCTTTGAAATACACATGATGTGCATGATCCTTCGCCTGTGCAAGCAGCTCAACACATTTACTCCGGTTTCGATAAAAGGCAGAATCGTCAAAGATCAGTACACAATCACGTCTTTCAGACGTAAGGGGACGGATAAACTTTTCTATGAGATAGGTGGAAACCAGAACCAACAGTTTACGCCAATTGTAAGTAGGATTCTTTAATAGGTCATAGACAACATCCTTCCGGAAATCTTTCGGGATGCGATCTGATTTAAGTGCTCGTGAAAAACTCATTCCATGAAGAACGAGAGAGAAAACGAACCGGATTATAGAAAGAGCGGAGACCCCCTTTACCTTGTGAATATTGGACCGATGTAAGAATACGCCTAACTTCGCTTGTTTAAAAAATCGTGTAGTTTCCGAGTAAATGTTTTCTTTTTGGTTTAAATCTGGTAAAATGGTAGCCATAAAAGACATCCTTTCTTTGGTGGTTTGGTTACCTTAATTTTACCAAGAAATGGGTGTCTTTTTTACACTTTTTAATAAAAAAATCAGTTTCAGGCTTGATTTTATAAGGGATTATGTCACTTTTTTTACTCCGAAACTTGAGTTATAATAATATTAATCTTTCTTTTGTTCCCGGCAAAATCCGGCACTTATTGCAAAGGCCGTGCCACGGTCAAAAGGACAAAATACAATACATATTTGGGGGAATTCTTATGTTGTTTGGCGGTATCGAAGCAGGCGGCACAAAGTTTGTGTGTGCGGTTGGGGATGAGAACGGCACCATTCAGGACCGGGCCGAGTTTCCAACCCGTACGCCTAAAGAAACAATGGAAGATGTCGAAGCCTTTTTTTCACGGTTTAAAATCAAAGCGATCGGGATTGCTTCATTCGGCCCGATTGATGTCAATCCGGATAGTAAGACATACGGATACATTACCACAACACCAAAAACCGTGTGGCAGCATTATCCGTTGAAACAGGTGGTTGAAAAAGCGCTGGGTGTACCGGTCGGATTTACAACCGATGTAAATGGCGCAGCACTCGGCGAGCAAATGCTTGGTGCAGCAAAAGGGCTTGACAGCTGCCTTTACATAACAGTGGGTACCGGCATCGGCGCCGGCGCAATTGTCAAGGGGAAGGTGCTTGAAGGATTGTCACATCCGGAAATGGGCCATGTTCTTGTACGCCGCCATCCGGAAGACCATTATGAGGGCGCTTGTCCGTTTCACAAAGACTGTTTGGAAGGATTGGCTGCAGGCCCTGCAATCGAAGCACGCTGGGGCCAAAAAGGCAAAGAACTCGCCGGCCGCCCCGAAGTCTGGGAAATGGAAGCCGATTATTTGGCGCAGGCACTGATGCAGTATATTTTAGTCGTTTCGCCGAAAAAAATTGTCATGGGCGGCGGCGTCATGCATCAAAAGCAGCTGTTTCCGCTCATCCATAAAAAACTGGCAGCATTCATTAACGGATATGTCCAGCTTCCGGAACCGTTATCAGAATACATCACAGCACCCGGCCTTGGCAACGATGCCGGCATTACCGGCGCGATCCTGCTTGGGAAACAGGCATATGAAAAGCGTTTAATACTTTGAAGGAAAGGGAAATCCGCAAAAAGAAACGGCAGCCTTTTTCAACGAAACTTTTTTTGCCTCTATGCGTATAAAAAATGAAGGAGAAAGGAGGCCGCAGCATTGGCATTAACACTCGAGCACGTCACCAAAACATTCGGTTCATTTACAGCCGTTCATGATTTATCTATCACCATTCCGGAAAAAGAAATGTTCGGATTCCTGGGGGCAAACGGTGCCGGGAAGACGACAACATTCCGGATGATCCTGGGGCTGTTGAATGCAAATAGCGGCAGCATCACTTGGAACGGGAGAGTGATAGACTACTCTGCCAGCCCCGAAATTGGCTATTTGCCGGAAGAACGGGGCCTGTATCCGAAGCTAAAGGTAAAGGACCAACTTGTTTATCTTGCCCGTTTGAGGGGAATGGGCCGGCTGGATGCGCAACAGGAATTAAAAAAATGGCTGGAACGGTTTCATATCGGGGACTATTATGACAAAAAGGTAGAAGAATTGTCCAAAGGCAACCAGCAAAAAATCCAATTTATCACAGCTGTTTTACATAGGCCAAAGCTGTTGATCCTGGATGAACCGTTCAGCGGGCTTGATCCGGTTAATGTGGAAATTCTAAAAACAGCGGTAACAGAATTGAAAGACAGCGGCGCAACGATTGTATTTTCGAGCCACCGGATGGAACATGTTGAAGAGCTATGTGAACATCTGTGCATCATGCACCATGGCAGTCCGGTCGTATCCGGAAGCTTGCGGGAAATTAAAAAGGCATTTGGAAAGAAAAATATTACGATTCAAGCTGATTTTGATCTCGAATTTTTGAGCCGTTACCCGGGCATTGTAAAGTATAAAAAAACCGCGCAGGGAGCAGAATTGCAAATTGACCGGGAAGAAGTCTCACAGCAAATCCTGGCTGCCGTAAATGGAAAAGGATTTGTCCGCAAATTTGCCTTGGAAGAACCGTCGTTAAATGATATTTTCATAGAAAAGGTGGGCGCTTCTTATGAATAAATTCGGCATTTTGCTGGGACATTCCTATATATCCAAATTAAAATCGAAATCTTTTCTCATCACAACGGCCATTTTGCTCATCGGTGTTTTGGTGATGGGCAATATGAACCGCATCATAGATTTATTTTCCGGCGGCAGCCAAAAAGATAAAATTGTCGTGATTGACCAAACACACAACCTTTACCAGCCGTTTAAACAGCAGTTGAAGATGATGAACAGCGATATCCGGCTGTATCAGGCGGAGGGCAGTGAAGCAGAAATAAAAAAATCTGTAATGAACGAAAAGTATAAGGGATATCTGGTTATTTCCCTCGACCAGGCACATATGCCGCAAGCCACTTACAAAGCAACTGAATTAACCGATACGGCTATCACAAACCAGCTCAAGCAGGCGCTGCAGGCTGTAAAAGGAAATATGGCTGCAGCTGAATTGAAGTTATCTTCGGAGCAGCTGATGCTTTTAAACAGCCCGGTGTCTTTTAAAAGTGTAAACCTTCAGCGCGATGTAAAATCGGAAGAAGAACTGGCGCAGGCACGGGGCCTCGTTTATATTTTGTTGTTTGCGATCTATTTTGCGGTGATTTTTTATGCGAGCGCAGTGGGAACAGAAGTGGCGACAGAAAAGGCATCCCGCGTCATGGAAATTTTGATTTCCAGCGTGTCCCCCGTCCAGCAGATGTTTGCCAAAATTCTTGGCGGTGCGCTGCTGGGGCTGACGCAAATGGCTGTTTTGCTGGCGGCGGCATACTTTTCGGTAAAATCGAACCTCAAAACATTATCGGGTGGTTTTTTCGATTTCTTCGGGTTTTCAGATATTGAAGTTTCAACCATTATTTACGCAGTTGTGTTTTTCCTGCTGGGTTACCTGCTGTATGCAACATTGGCGGCACTTTTGGGTTCGCTTGTAAGCCGGATTGAGGATGCGCAGCAAATGATGATGCCGATGACATTTTTGGTAATGATCGGCTTCTTCCTGGCGATGGCAGGGTTGGGGAACCCGTCCGCCACGTATGTCACCGTGCTTTCATATGTCCCGTTTTTTACGCCCATGCTGATGTTTTTACGCGTGGGGATGCTTGATCTTCCGATGTGGGTTGGCATTTCCGGTGCAGCCGTTTTGCTTGTTATGATTGTACTCATGGCGATCATCGGCGCACGCATTTACCGCGGCGGTGTGTTATTGTATGGAAAAAGCAATTCACTCAGAAGTATCAGGAAGGCTTTGCAATTATCAAAAGGAGAATGATGATAAGAAGCTGCTGCTGTCTGTTTTAACTCTCCCTCCAAAGGGTAAACTAAGCATATCGAACAAATGGAGCGAACCACATCCAATTGGGGGGAGTTTGTATGAATAACTTTACCAGGAAAAGCATTGTAGCGTGTACGATTGTCGGTTTTATCGCACTGGTACTGATCTTGAGTTACTTCATATTTTTCAGCAAATAACGATGCCTTGTGTTACAAGCTTTTGCCGATCCGCCAAAAAAAAACGGCGTACCGTTTCTGAAACGGTGCCGTTTTTTTGGCGGATTTTATTTTGCAAAAATACCGCTCGAGTGTAGAAGGTGAAAGTGGTATAAGCGGATTACAAAGTCGATAGAAACAGGGAAGGAACGCGGATGCCTGTCACGTTCCTTCCTTAAAAAATTATTTTGGCACCCCAAGAAATAAGTTTTGAATTTTCTATTTAAAGAATTCCCAAGGAACGTATAAACAAGCCCAGTGAGGGACAGATTACTTTTTTTCATTACGGTTCCAAGAAATTAAAGGATTTTTTTATTTTTGGTTGAATACACAGAAGGAAAATAATTTTTTCTTGTAAAATAGAATTAACATACAAAAGACATAAAGGGGTTGTTTTTTAATGTTCAAAATATTTGATTATGGTTTTATCTTAACATTTACAGGGCTATGTATGTTGTTTATTTATAACTTAGTTAACGCTTATTCTGGTGCAGAAATCAGTAGTGACTTAGCAGATAGCATATCGTTTATTCCTCGTCTATTTTTGATTCTCGGACTCATTCTTATTGTGGTTTCCATACTTATTTGGGTTAAAAAATGGGCAAAAATGAAGGCAAAAAAATGTCTTAATCATTACTCAACTTTCGCAGACTGAAACTGGCAGGTAAGCCTTGATATAGTTAGGCAAACCCGCGATCCATTGTTGTAGTTGACTTTTAATTAACTTTTGGATTCTTTTTTTCGTATATTTTAGGGTATCTTCAAGAAGCTCGATTAATTGCTGTAAAGCTACTGCCCAATCAAGGTCATTTATTTCATCACACAATTCATAGAACATGCCACCAAGCGTTCGCTCGTCATTACTACATCGATTTTGCCAAGAAAGTACAATATACCTTGCGAAT
>NZ_KB894056.1 GCF_000374345.1 Heyndrickxia acidiproducens DSM 23148 | reverse complement strand
ATATGTTCCGTACACAAGTGCACCAATGGGAAAGAGACCAATACCTGCAAATGTATTAATAAACGAAACCCCTTGAAGTGTAAGGCTTTGAGGGGTTTTTCTATTTTGGTCAAAATTACTTTATGATGGTGCCAATAAACCATGACCAAAATATGGCCGAAATCATTACAATTTTATTATCCGGCTATTTTTAACCCGTACGAAGTTATCGTAATAAAAGGAACGGAGCCGGACTGCCATTTGGGCATAAAAAAAGCAAAACCTGAGATTTTGCTTAAAACGATCATGAATCATTACAGGCAAAGGAAATATTTTTCTTTACCAAAATACGAGGAAAAAAGGGGGAACACGCATTTTTAAATGAGCATGGTTTTAAAAAAATGTTCAATGCCTGTTTCATTGAGCCAGGTATCATGGTCCGTGGCTCCTTTTGCTCTCTTTAAAAACATCTTTTCAAATAAGTTCATATCATGGAGCTGATAGGAATAACCGAAAATTTCATTGCACACGGAATGGTTGCGCAGCACTTCCGGAAAAGCCTGGTCAAATGCTGCGGCGACTTTTTCTTTTTCGGTTTCTCCTGCATAAAGGAACAGGCCGACCCGTTTGGTTAAGAGAATCTGCAAGTGGCCATGAATGAACTTTGTAAGCTGCTTTTGGATTTTCCCATGGTAAATCGATCCGCCAATCATCACATTGTCATAGTCATCCAAATTGGGTACTTCTTCTTTTAGTACATTAATGGATAATATTTCTTCCTTTGATTTCATTAAAAGCCTTCTGACAATATTTTCAACAGTACCATCGTTGGACGCATAAATCATAATACTCTCCATCATTTTCAGTCCTTTAATTGTATTTCATTTTAATGGTTCCCCATATCAAGGATAATACTAAAAATGCGTAAAGGTTAGTTTTTTTTCAAAAAAAACCATATCATTCATATTTTATAAATAATACATATTTCCACTGTTGAATGGATGGAAACGCATTTTCTTCATTTGCAAGGAAAAACATATTTTCTCTTTAACCGGCATATGCTCTATCAAATGCACAAAAAAGAAGCAGTGCAAAACTGCTTCAAACTTTTTTAATGGATCATTTGCCTGTATAAAGCGATCACTTTGCCGAGAATTGATACATTTTTTAAGATAATCGGCTCCATTGTCGGATTTTCAGGCTGCAGGCGGAAATAATCCTTTTCTTTAAAAAATCTTTTCACCGTTGCTTCATTTTCGTCTGTCATCGCAACGACAATATCACCATTTTCTGCTGTCTGCTGTACACGGACAATCACATAATCGCCGTTAAGAATGCCTGCATCAATCATACTTTCCCCCACAACTTCGAGCATATAAACGGAGTCATCGGAAGGAACCAGATGTTCAGGCAGCGGAAAATATTCTTCAATGTTTTCAACGGCTGTGATCGGGATACCGGCTGTTACCTTGCCGACTACCGGCACATTTATCACGTTTTGGCGCGGTATGGATTCATCTTCATGATCCAGAATTTCGATGGCTCTTGGCTTAGTGGGGTCACGGCGGATCAGCCCCTTGCTTTCAAGCCGGGCAAGATGGCCGTGGACTGTAGAGCTGGAAGCAAGACCGACAGCCTGGCCGATTTCTCTTACAGACGGCGGGTATCCTTTTGTTTTTACTTCCTGTTTGATGAAGTTTAATATGTCTAACTGCCTTTTTGATAGTTTCGTCATCATTCAGCACCTCGTCGTTCCTTTTTTGATGGCAATTACAATTTGCAAAAGAGACAAATTTTTGATTAACCATTATTTGCTACTATTATATCATGTATCTTTTAAAATCACAAACATAAGTTCGAAAAAACTATTGACTAAAACAAACGTTCGTTTTATAATATATTTATCAGAACGGCGAACAAATATTCGTGACAAGGGTGATTGTAATGGCAAAGGTATGGAGAAGGTATAATTATGTTATGATTTTAATCGGTGTTGTCTTTGTTCTTGGCTTGTATCTGGTTTTCAGCTCCCGGGACCATTCGGAAAGCTACGAGAAAATCGTTGTCGGCGAAGGGCAGACACTTTGGAATATTGCTGACCGGTACGCGGAATCCGGCACCGGAAAAATGAGCAGGCAGGAATTTATCCAATGGGTGGAAAAACATAACGTAATAGACGGTAATGTAATTCAAGCAGGGGAGAAAATAGTTATACCGGTAAAAAAACAAAACAGTTTGCATAAAGGAAATAAGGAAATAGCTTTCAAATAGGAACGGGAGATTTTTGAAAAATGAAGGTCATTTTATATTGCAGAGTAAGTACAACGAAAGAAAGCCAGGAAACATCATTAAAACGCCAGGCGGAGGAACTTGCGCTGCTTGCAAAAAGATGGGGCTTTGATGTGGCCGCCACAATTGAGGACCGGGCCAGCGGTTATGAATTGGACAGGCCGGGTGTTCTTGAAATACTCGATATGATTAAAGAGGAACAGATTGATGCAGTGCTGATACAGGATGAAACCAGGATCGGGCGGGGGAATGCAAAAATAGCACTCCTTCATTTTTTATATAAGGAAGGGGTAAAAGTTTACTGCTATTCGCAAAGCGGTGAACTGGAACTGTCGGAATCAGACTCTATGGTTTTAAAAATTGTCAGTATGGTGGAAGAATACCAGCGAAAACTTCATAATTTGAAAATTAAACGCGGAATGAAACGGGCGGTCGAAAACGGCTACCGGCCGCAAAAAAATTTAAAAAGGCGGGGCAATGTGCACGGAAGGGAACGGAAAGACATCCCGGTCCGGGAAATTATCCGCTTGCGCCAAAACGGCCTTACCTTTGAAGAAATTGCCGCAACGATGAGGGGATTCGGATACAAAGTTTCAAAAGCTACCGTACATCGAAGATACCAGGAATATCAGGAACAATCTGATTCTCTTGGCCGTCAATAACGGACAGGATAGAATCATTGCGCAGGCACCGTTTTTTTAGTAAGATTACTTCATATTTTAATGATAAGGGGCAAAAATGATATGCTATCAAAGGATAAAATGGCAAGAATTAATGAATTGGCCAGGAAATCAAAAAATGAAGGCCTGACACCAGCGGAAGCAAAAGAGCAGTCACAGTTAAGAAGCGAGTATTTGCAGGCATTTCGCGCTTCCATGAAAAAAACAATTGAAAATGTGCGGGTAATTGACACGGAGGGGAATGATGTAACCCCTGAAAAAATCAAGCAGATCCAGAATAAGAAAAGGCTTCACTAAGCGGAATTGGAATCGATCAGGTGCATGATGGAAGAAATGAAAAAACGGGGAGAAATGTAAATCGATTTCAAAAGCTTGCTTCGCGTACAGTAAAAAAGTTGTTTTATTGGCGAATCTTGCTTAATATAGGAGTGTAGCTACCGAGAGAAAGGATGTTGAAAATGTTTGATAAAACAGATGAACTAGCGGTCACAACAATTCGAACCTTATCCATCGATGCAATTGAAAGAGCAAAGTCAGGCCATCCAGGGCTTCCAATGGGTGCCGCACCAATGGCTTATACACTTTGGACACGCTTTATGAACCACAATCCTAAAAATCCACACTGGTTTAACCGTGACCGTTTTGTCCTGTCGGCAGGTCATGGTTCCATGCTGTTATACAGCTTACTGCACTTATCCGGGTATAATTTGAGTATGGAAGAAATCAAAAATTTCCGCCAATTAGGGAGCAAAACGCCAGGCCATCCTGAGTTTGGCCACACAGAAGGCGTCGAAGCCACTACAGGTCCGCTCGGGCAGGGCATTGGCATGTCTGTCGGTATGGCAATGGCAGAGCGGCATCTTGCTGCAGTTTTTAATAAAGGCCAATTTAATGTCGTTGATCATTATACATACGCGCTTTGCGGTGATGGAGACTTAATGGAAGGCATATCAAGCGAAGCCGCATCTTTGGCTGCACACTTGAAATTAGGACGCCTGATTGTGCTTTATGATTCCAATGATATTTCTTTGGACGGGGACTTAAGCAAATCCTTCACTGAAAGCGTTGAAGGCAGATTTAAGGCTTATGGCTGGCAGTATTTGCGTGTTGAAGACGGCAATGACATGCAGGCGATCGCAAAAGCAATCGAAGAAGCCAGGCAGGATACGGAACGCCCGACTATTATTGAAGTCAAAACCATTATCGGCTACGGCTCCCCGCATAAGTCAGGGAAATCTGCAGTACATGGTGCTCCTCTTGGTGAAGACGAACTGAAACTGACAAAGGAATTCTATAAATGGACATTTGACGAAGACTTCTATGTTCCGGAAGAAGTTTATAGCCGCTTCCATGAACAAATCATCGGCAATGGCGAGAAAAAAGAAAAAGAATGGGATGCGCTTTTTGCCGGTTATGAAAAAGAATACCCGCAATTGGCAAATGAACTCAAGCTGGCCATCAGTGGCGAACTTCCTGAGGGCTGGGATCAGGAAATTCCTGTATATAAAGAAGGTAAGTCACTGGCAAGCCGTGCTTCAAGCGGGGAGACTGTGAATGCAATTTCAAAACATCTTCCGTCTTTGTTTGGCGGATCGGCTGACCTGGCGGGTTCCAACAAAACGCGCATAAACGATGATAAGGATTATACACCGGATTCATATGAAGGGCGTAATATCTGGTTTGGTGTCCGGGAGTTTGCAATGGGCGCTGCTTTAAACGGGATGGCGCTGCATGGTGGTGTGCACGTTTACGGCGGAACTTTCTTCGTATTCTCCGATTATTTGCGGCCGGCTATCCGCTTAGCTGCATTAATGGGTCTGCCTGTAACGTATGTGTTTACACATGATAGCATAGCAGTCGGGGAAGACGGTCCGACGCACGAACCGGTTGAACAGCTTCCTTCCTTGCGGGCAATGCCGAATTTGTCTGTGATCCGGCCGGCTGACGGTAATGAAACAGCTGCGGCATGGCGGCTTGGTATTACCTCAAAAGATAAACCGACTGCGCTCGTTTTAACAAGACAGGGGCTTCCAACCATTAAAGGGACGGACAAGCATGCGGCTGAAGGCGTGTCAAAAGGGGCTTATGTGATCTCTCCAAGCCGGAATGATACAGCTGACCTGCTTCTTCTCGCAACAGGCTCTGAAGTGCATCTGGCTGTTGAAGCCCAGAAACAATTGGCTGAAGAAAATATTGATGCGGCCGTGATCAGCATGCCTTCCTGGGACCGTTTTGAACAGCAGAGCAGTGCGTATAAAGACACAGTGTTGCCGAAAACAGTCAAGAAACGTTTGGCAATTGAAATGGCTGCCCCGTTCGGTTGGGATAGATATACCGGCGATGAAGGCGACATATTAGCAATTGATACATTTGGTGCAAGCGGCAACGGGGATTCGGTCATGGCAGAATACGGATTCACCGTTGAAAATGTTGTATCACGGGCAAAAGCGCTGCTTGAAAAATAAATCAGCTTAAAATGAAGGGCCTTTCTTCTCAAAGGAAGGCTCTTTTTGTTGTTTATTGTTTATACGATAGGAAATAGGTTAAGGACAGGATCGCCGTTTTTAAAAGAGCTGTTTCACTGGCTCAACCAAGACCTGTTTTCAGGAGCGAATGATCCGGATATTGTTTCTGACATCCAAAAATAACCGAAAGTTGACGGTATTGCCTGTCCGGAATTTGACGAGTATAATGTCCACGTATTTATTCTGGAGAAAGGAAAAGGACATCCCCCTGATGTATAACTGTACCCTCAGCTATACGGAGAATGTCCCACCAAAAATAACGATTATGGTTATTGTATCAGATTATAAGCTAATTGAAAATACTCAACTTGGTGTTTTTGGTTAGGGGTGCGGAAAAAGTACCTTCCCCTTGTTGTGGTAAACATATGAAGGTTATTGGGACAAGAGATCGAAAAGCCATTGATAGATCTGGAAAGAAGCATATTTATAATATCAGGCGTTTACAATGTGAACAATGCGGAAAGATTCATCACGAACTTCCAGAATTTCTGGTGCCTTATAAAAGATATAAATCGGAATGTATTGAAACGGTTTTGACTAATCGTTCCAATCATGATATTCCGGCAGATGAATCAACACTTTATCGTTGGA
>NZ_KB894055.1 GCF_000374345.1 Heyndrickxia acidiproducens DSM 23148 | reverse complement strand
AAATGCAGTTCATAAGCGGAATGAACGTTATCTCGGTAAAAAAATCCGTGCAAATGCAGTTCATAAGCGGAATGAACGTTATCTCGGTAAAAAAAGCCATGTCAAATGCAGTTCATAAGCGGAATGAACGCTATCTGGGTAAAAAAGTCCATGGCTAATGCAGTTCATAAGCGGAATGAACGCTATCTCGGTAAAAAAAGCTATGCCAGACGCAGTTCATAAGCGGAATGAACGCTATCTGGGTAAAAAAATCCGTGCCATATGCGGTTCATAAGCGGAATGAACGCTATCTCGGAAAAAAATCCATGCCAGATGCAGTTCATAAGCAGACTGAACGCTATCTCGGAAAAAAATCCGTGCCAGATGCGGTTCATAAGCGGAATGAACGCTATCTCGGTAAAAAAATCCATGCCAAATGCAGTTCATAAGCCTGTTAAAGCACCATGGAAGCGGAAACCCCGGGCAAATGGCCGTTCATCAAACAAAAAAGTGAAAAATTCATTTGAAAAAATTGATTTAAAACTTGCATAAGGCTCTTTTATTACATAAAAAAACGCCCCATTGCCATGTACTGGCATTTGGGGCGCCCTATTTTTACGCTTCGTTCTTTAACCCTGCTAAACTGTTTTCAAAATCTTCCTCAATCCCGGTGTGGGGACGATAAGTGGCCAGGCTGACAACTATGCTGACAATCAGGTTAAACGCAAAACCCGGCACCATGGAATACAATTTGGCATCCAGGCCCGTCACCGTCCATACAATGACGGTGACGGCACCAACGATCATCCCGAATAGCGCACCTTTGTAATTCATTTTTCTCCAAAATAGACTCAGGAAAATTACCGGGCCGAATGATGCACCAAATCCCGCCCAAGCATAGCTGACCAGTTGCAGAATTGTAGAGTCACGGTTCAATGCAAGCAAAGAGGCAACAACTGAAACAATCAAAACTGCCAGCCTGCCGAAGAAAACCAATTCTTTATCGGAGGCATTTTTTCTAAAAAATAATTTATACAAGTCTTCTGTCAGCGCACTTGATGTCACCAAAAGCTGCGAAGAGATGGTGCTCATGATCGCAGCCAATACCGCCGCCAGCACAAATCCGGCAATCAGCGGGTGAAAGAGAATCTGCCCGAGCTGGATAAATACAGTTTCCGGATTCGCAAGCTTTTCCCCGGCCTGATGGTAATAGGCAATTCCAATTAAAGCCGTAAACGAAGTGCCAAGCAGCGACAAGATCATCCAGCCAATCCCGATTCTGCGCGCACTCTTCGTTTCTTTTACCGACTTGATTGCCATAAAACGCACGACAATATGCGGCTGGCCGACATAGCCGAGCCCCCAGGCAAGCGCCGAAATGATGCCTAGCACAGTGGTCCCTTTGAAAAAATCGAGCAGCTCAGGATTGATGGAATTTACAGTTTGAAAGGTCTCAACCGGCCCGCCCGTTTTTGTAAAAGCAATAATTGGCACCAGGACAAGCGCAATGACCATAATCAGCCCCTGGATAAAATCAGTCCAGGATACGGCTAGAAACCCTCCAAAAAGCGTATACAATACAACCACGCCGGCGACTAGAATGAGACCTGTGTAATAAGACATATGGAAAGAACTTTCAAAAAAGACGGCGCCGGAAACGATCCCGGAAGAAACATAAAAGGTAAAGAAAATCAAAATCACAAGCGCGGACACGAGCCGCAGCAGTTTTGTCGGGTCTTTAAAACGGTTTTCAAGATAAGAAGGAATGGTAATCGAATCCCCGGCGATTTGCGTATATGAACGCAAACGCGGCGCAATCAGCAGCCAGTTTAAATATGCCCCGATCGTCAGCCCGATGGCAATCCAAGCGTCAGCAAGCCCGGTTGCGTATATCCCGCCAGGCAGGCCCATTAACAACCATCCGCTCATATCGGCCGCCCCCGCGCTTAGAGCCGCAACAGCAGGCCCGAGCGAGCGCCCGCCCAGCATATAATCATTTAAATTGCTCGTCCGCCGGTAGGCAATCCAGCCAATCCACAGCATTAACACCATATACAGCCCAATGGATATCATTTTTAAAGTTTCATCACTCACCGATGCATAATCCCCCTTGTTAAACTCTATTTTTATGAATAGTCTATCATTTAAAATGATTAAAAAAAAGAGGAATGATAGATTTTCTTACAAGCATTTGTTTTTTCAAAAGGTGGTGTAATGAATTCCATAAAATTTTAATGAAATAAAAGTTCAAAGAAATGTCAATAACATATATATTATTCAACGAGGTGAAACAGAACGGCAATCGGCAATCGACCGGCACTTTCAAAATTTGCCCATGTTACATGGCCGGCTATTTCGCATTGCATCCTGCTTTATGTTACAATTTTTTCTAGCGATTCTGATGTAAAGGAAGACATTCATGAAGAAAATATTACCGGTGAAGAAAAACGATGAAATAGAAGCAGTGTTTGAAGATTTAACCCATGACGGAGCCGGTGTGGCCAAGGTGGACGGGTATCCGTTATTTGTCCCGAGGGCCCTGCCCGGTGAAAAAGCAAAAATTAAAGTGATCAAAACAAATAAAAGTTATGGTATCGGCCGCCTCCTTGAACTGCATGAAAAAAGCCCGTACCGCGTTGAAATTTCAAAGCAGGATGCCCATAAATACGGCGGCTGCCAGCTTGCGCATATCAACCATGAAGGCCAGCTGAAATTTAAGGAAAACCAGGTTCACCAAGTGCTCGCGCGAATCGGCAAGTTGGAGGGCGTGCGCATCCATCCGATTATCGGCATGGAAAACCCCTGGCATTACCGGAATAAGGCTCAGGTTCCTGTTGGTGAAAAAGACGGAAAGCTGATTGCCGGCTTTTTTAAACCGCGCACCCATGAAATCGTAGATACAGACGAGAGCCTGATCCAGATTCCTGAAGTCAATGAAGCCATAAATGTGGTCAAAGAAGTTTGCAGCAAGCTGAAAATTCCGGCATACAACGAAGAAAGCCACAAAGGTGTGCTCCGCCATATCATGGCCCGTTACGGAAAGCAGACCGGCGAGCTGATGGTCGTGCTGATCACGAGAACAGCGGAAGTGCCGCATCAGAAAAAACTCGTGGATGCGATTGTGTCGCGGCTGCCGCAAGTCAAGTCGATCGTCCACAATATCAATCCGAAGCGTACAAACGTGATTTTAGGGGAGAAAACCAAAGTACTGTGGGGAAATGAGATCATTTACGACAAAATCGGGGATGTAAAATTCGCCATCTCCGCGCTTTCTTTTTACCAGGTCAATCCTGTCCAGACAAAAGTGCTTTATGATAAAGCCCTTGAATACGCGGGCTTGAATGGCAACGAGTCGGTGATTGACGCCTACTGCGGTATCGGCACGATCTCACTGTTTTTGGCGCAAAAAGCCCGCAAAGTGTTCGGAGTCGAAGTCGTTCCGGAAGCGATTGAAGATGCAAAACGCAATGCGGCGCTCAACGGCATCACGAATGTGCAGTTTGAAGCGGGCGCAGCGGAAACGGTCATCCCAAAATGGTACGAGGCAGGCAACAAGGCAGATGTCTTAGTGGTCGACCCGCCGCGCAAAGGCTGCGACGAATCCCTGCTGCGCACGATTCTTGAGATGAAGCCGAAAAAGGTCGTCTATGTCTCCTGCAATCCGGCAACACTGGCAAGAGACTTGCGGATCCTGGAAGACGGAGGATACAGTACGGTGGATGTACAGCCTGTTGACATGTTTCCGCATACGACGCACGTCGAGTGTGTGTCGCAACTCATTTTAAATGAATGTAACCCAATATTAAACTCTTCCGAACCAAAAAAAACATTTCCGATTCAGGCTCGATTACAGTGAAAATAAACATTTCCGATTTTCGACTCTGACTCAATATCATCCCGGTTTTTCCTCATTAGGAACCCGGGCTTTTTTCTGTTATAATTCAATAGGAAATCAATAAAAATTCAATAGTTTTATCCTAACTTAATCCTGTTTGAACCCTTACCAATTCAGGCTTTTTTCAATATTTCACTCAGGTATTTATTCAATAAGAGACCGAAGGTCTCATTCAATCTTTTCTCAATGCTTTTTCTTATTTCCCTTATTCTTTTTCTCCTTTTCTCCTTCTTCCAAAATCGGAGGACTTTATTTTAACTCTCGAAAAAAGGTGAAAAAAATGAGGAAAAACAGGCGGAAAAACGGTCATATTTGAATCGAAAATGGTCCAAAATAGGGGTTCAGTCGGAAATCTTTATTATAACTCGAACGGAAGAATGCGGATTTGAGGAGCGGGATTTCGGAAGGGTTTATTTGGGGTATACATAGGAGGAAAGAAGAATTTAGTTTGGTTTGTAATATTTCATCTATAATATGGAAAATAGAGAAAAGAGTGCAGTAGAGCATTACGTACTCAATCTTAACTCAGTTTTATAGATTCAAGTAATAAAAAGGAGAATGTTCTCCTTTAGGTCTTTTATTTCCTTTCGTATTCAATGTCACCGATAATCTATTTTTCTTCTGCTAAAGTTTTCAAATCCTTAAACTTTTTCAGAGTCAAAAGCTCTGTATTGTGAGACTTTAATATCTCATGTAAGGCTTCCTCTGGCGAAACAACCCTCCCATAATCTTTTTCTCCTTGCCATTGTGTACCGTAAATGAGTACATACCTGCCATCTTTTAGCTTAGTGATACCCAAATGCCTTCCTACTCCACCATTTGTCCAATTGTGACCATCCCAATAATCAAGGATTTCATTGTATTTAACCCTTGTTACTACTTTGGAATGGAATTCGTCTTCGAACACATTGATTCGATATAAAGTTGTCATATTCACATCATTCCTTTCATTTTTTATTCATTATCATCATATCGTGTTGAGATTTATATCAATACTAAAAAAAGTTCGAGCTGGTTCTAGCTCAAAGAGTTTGACTGTAAATTTGATATTATTTGCTTGGTATGGGGAGCCTGTTCCTTATCCGAAGGTTTTTCCGGTATTTTTCCCGGCAGACCTTCGGTTTTTTTGTGTAAAATTCGTTGGGGTTCCAATTGTAGTCCAATCCCATTTTCAATCAAAATTCAATCCGAATCCAATCGTTTTTTTAATTCTATATTCCTCCAATCCTTTGTTCAGCAAGGGTTTAGTCCAACTCAAGTTCTTTTTCAGTTGGTTTCCTCACGCTATTGAATCGGTATCCTTTCTAGTGTTTTTTTCACACGTTTTAAATCAAATGGCCCCTCACCATCTACTCCGTATTTATTCGAAAAGGAACGAAATTTTTTTATAAAAATCATTGCGAAATCGGTACAATTTTGGGCGAAAATCGGGAAAAAGGCGGGAACGTAATTATTCTATAACAGAAAATGGAAGGTAATGTGAAGGGGGCGTGAGCCCTTGGGAGAGAAGGGCTTGAGGGTGATGTGAGGAAGGAGGGGTGTGGGAAGGTTAATTATTCGATTGGGGACATAGTAGATGGACTTGGATTTTCATAAATGAGGTAAATGGAGATAGGGATTGTTTGTACCTGATGTTCAAAGTAATTGATAATGGGGATACTAACTAAAGAAATAAATGGACGGAGAAAAAAGAAACCCCCTCCTAAATTACTTAGGAAGATTTGTTTGATGGATCACACTGTATGTAATGCGTACTAGCACAACTATATAGTTGCTACTTTCTACTTCCCCATGCTAAATAGTTGGTATCCGAACGGCAAAGGTATCGGGAAGGAGCAGCGGGCAACCCATATGTATTCAATCCTTAAACAATTAGTTGTTTTCATCACAAATCAATCAAAATTCAGGCTAGATTCCATTAGCGGGTCCAGTTTTGTTTCTGTTGTTCAATAATTATATAATCCTTTGTCCAATAAGGATCCAATCATCTAAACTGCTTTTCTTTTCGTTTAAAATTCCTAATAAATAAAACCCAGAAGTCCTGCTCCATTAATTATGGAAGCATATTTGACAATAATAAAAGATGCAAGTAAAATAAAACGTATAATCAATATTTTGATTGTACAATCAATATTTTATTTGGATAAGTAATATGATTTAAAGGAGATGTTTTTAAAAATGGGTGAATCTTTTATTGCGGAAGCACGAAGAGAGCAGATTATTCAATCTTGTATTGACACACTTGAAGAAGTTGGTTATACAAAGGTCAAGTCTTTTTTTGTGTGTAAATTCCTCTCAGTCGGGATAGAGTAATTAACCCGAATAAATGTCTGTCGCTTTGTTGGATTGGTCAGACGATTTCGGTTGTTTGGCTTTCCATTCAAAATAGTCCTCCATCTTCAAATAGCGGCGTCCTTCTGCCCATTTTTCATCCTTTTCCATGAGAACAGAACCCATTAGCCGGATTACGGAATCCCGGTTAGGAAAAATACGGATAACCTGTTCCCGACGGCGAAATTCTTCATTGAGTCGTTCC
>NZ_KB894054.1 GCF_000374345.1 Heyndrickxia acidiproducens DSM 23148 | reverse complement strand
AGAAAAAGCGGAGGACTGGCTTGAAATCGCTCAAAAATACGGCATGTGCTGCGAAGAACGAGAAGGAAAGAAAGTCTACCTTGGATCCATCCCCGCAACTATTGAAATGAATGGCGAAGAGCGTACCATCCGGAAAGTGTTTAAAGTGATCGAAAGATCGATCTCAAGGGACGGTCAAATTTTTTTGATACCGGAATATGAATTTGAAACCTACTGGACGACCTTGGATGTTCCGGCTCATGTGGTAGTCTCACTCTATCACGACCATGGTACATGCGAACAGTTCCATAGTGAAATTAAATCAGAGCTGGATTTGGAACGCCTACCATCCGGAAAATATGAAACGAACGAACTCATTCTTCATTTTGGTATTTTTGCTTACAATTTACTTCGTATGATCGGACAGGAAAGCTTGAAAGAACAGGATACACCTCTTAAAAAGAAAGTGAAAAGAAGAAGAATCCGAACTGTCATACAGAACATGATTACCCTGGCTTCAAAACTTGTTCACCAAGGAAGACAGTGGAAGCTAAAAATAAGTTCAACCAACAAAAGGCTTCCAGCTTTTGGGCGCCTCTACTATGCCTTTTTCTAATCAGGCATGAACCAGTACCAATACATTGCCGTAAAACTTGCAAAAAAATGGAAATGGCAAGTTTATTTGTCGTGCCTGGAAAATCACCTGAACAGCTTTTTGAAAGATCAAAAACAAGAAAAACTACTGTTTAACAAAAAATCAGTCACTTACCGGAAGGCTGTACAATGGAATCTACCTATTATTGCCGCAAATTAGGTTTTTGTCACGGATTCAGGTACGATATAGGATACCAAAACAACACCTGCTTTCTCCTTTGTCTCTTTTTAGTCTACATGCACGGCTGCACCAAGTACAGGAGAGAGGCTTGCCCGTGCGGCCGGTGTAGGTCAACAAACCACTCCGCTTGAAACGCATTTACTTCAAGGGCATTTAGGCTGCTTTCCAAAACAAACCGGCCAAATCATGTATCAATCGGAGACCTTTAGAAATTGCTCCCCTTCCAGTTGTTTTGCCCAGCGCCTGAACTCGCTATGATTGATAAAGTAAATATTATGGCTTTTTTGCTTGGTTTCCGTGATGAGCTTGCAATTTTTCAAAATGTTCAAGTGCCTGGAAATCGTGGCAGGGTTCAGGTCTAATTTTTCGGCCATCTCCTGGGCTTTGATCCCTTCCTTTCTTGCAATCAAAGATAAAATACGGATACGCATCGGCTCTGATAACGCTTTGCCAAAAAAGGAGATTTCATCCAAGGTGGCCGGCGTGCCATTGTTTTCGGATGGGGAAGACGTGGTCAATGGCCGGCCCAAATAGGATGTAAGATCATAAACGAGATTTAATTCGCCCCATCCCCAAATTAGGATAAACTTTGGTGAAACAAAGTAAGAAGGGAAAAAGCGAACCACTTCTGTTTGCTTATTTTCAGGAAATTGTTCAGGAATCGTTTTTCCCTTCAGCAGCCTTCTCAAAACCTCATTTAACCCTTTCGTATTCAGGTCCCTGGCCAGTTTGTCATTCGCTTGCTCCCAAAAAGGCGCCACATGCCTCGCTATTTTAAAAAAATATTCCTCATAGTATGCAGACCATAAATCGGCCAACTGCCGGTGCCAAACAGGCCAATTTTCCGCAAAAGCCAACTGTTCCTCGTGCACGAATCCGTCCTTTTTTTCAATTCTTTGCTTTATTTCATTTGACGGTTCGCGCGAGTTTTCAAAAATGGTTTCAATTTCCTCCACCTCCAGATACCGGCCCAATAAGTAATAAAGAAAACGGGGACGGTCCATCTGTTGAACCCAATGGATAAAATCCTGAATAGAATGGGGTTGGTTTAGTCCAACCGCAAGCTCAGCAAGCTGGGCACCCATCTCAAAACCGCCATAGTACCTTTTGAGCAATACTTGATTTTCCGTATAAAAATTTTGCAGGTTTATATCTTCCCATTCGACCCGCCCTTGCATGAGATAGCATTTTCTTAAAGATGCCATCATTTCGAAGACGGGAGAGGTTAAAAACTCCAATTTAATTTGAAATTCATTTGAATCAGGGGTTAATACTGCCATATGACCACATCTTTCTTATATTTTATCTATTTTCCATACAATGCGATGATAAAAATCATCGATTGCTTTAGCGGCAAGTGTTTTGGAATCGGATGAAGCAATGATGTGCCCGCCTCTTGTAAACGAGTCCCGGCTTCCGGGGATGTGCTCCCCTACTTGATAAGCAATTTTCCATTCCACAATAGGCGCCGGCACAGAGGACCTCATCTCCAAAGCACTCAATCGCCCTTCTTCAAACATAAAAAACTTCACTTGTGAAAATTTTGTATGCTGCGGCTGCATATCAAGATTGTGTTCCCCTTCAAAGCTTAATATTCCAAGTTTGTATTGATTAAGACCGCTGGACAGATAGTGCAGAAACGGAATAAAGTCCCCGCCTGGTCTCGTATGGGCTTCAATCACGACCGGACGTTTGTTTGCAATATCCCATTTTACTTCAACATGGCCGGGACCGTATTGGACGCCCAGAACAGTCAAGGCTTTTTTTACGATCCTTTCTATTTGCTGTTTTTGCTCTGTTTCCAGGACCGCAGGCACAATATGCCCGGTTTCGATAAAATTCGGCATACCGCTCGTTTCCTTTTCCGTAATGCCAAGTACCGCATGCGCCCCCTCAGATGAAACCGTTTCTACGCTAAACTCGGGACCTTCAATAAAAGGTTCCAAAATCCACTCAAGTTTACTTTGGGCACGGGTCCGCAGCCATTTTTTCCAATCCGGTTGGTTTTTTATATAAGAAACATTTTGACTGCCAAATCCGTCATTGGGCTTGACGATCATCGGCAACAGACCGGAAATCTCTTTCGGGAGCCTGTCTGCCTTTCCGGAAAAAGTTTGCAGTTTCAGATCATCATGAGATGCAAAAGCATTTCTCATCAGATTTTTGTTTCTTGTCCGCCTTACTGTTTCAAACGGATTGGTTTTTAAATTGTATTGCTCACTCAGGTAAGCTGCTGTTTCAAGTCCCAATTCCGTAAAACTAAGGATGAGTTTAATATCCTCATACTGGGAGAAAATTTTTCCGGCAACTTGATTTGCGGCATCTGCATCCCCAATATCAGCAAAAAAGATGGCCTCCGCTAATGCGGTTACTTTTTCAGAAATGCTTTTCTTTGGACTCTCAATTACTATAACATGATACCCGCATTCGTGAGCAGCTGAAATCCCCTCCTCACTCGCACCCAATAAGATGAGCCGCTTCAATGTTTCCAACCTCCCATCGCAATTTTTGAATGGCTTGTTCTGCCCGCCCGGAAGCTTCATCCGGGGTATCTCCCGCTGCAATCACATAACCCAAACGGTCATAGCTGCTCGATACATGGTCGGTACGCATCGGCAAAGCAGCAACCGATACGCTTATTACTCCGTCCGATTTTCTTGCTTCATCAATGCCGCTCACCTTTACATAGGTCCCTTTTAATTTGGGGATGGCAAACTGAATGGCAGCCGAAAGACGCGGCGAATTTGTTACTGATTTTCTTTTACCTGCTGCCTGGTCAATTACATGTTCAACCATGTCAATGCCTGTAGACAACTCAACCAAATCGCGAATACAATCCCCCGCTAATCTTGGATTGATTTCCACCAGGTAAGGTATGTTTTCCCGAACAATAAATTCAATATGGGCTGCTCCAAAACTTAATCCTATCAAATCCAATAACTTTTTACATTTTTCTTCAAAAAGGGGGACAGGTTCAATCCCTTTTCCCGTAACATGGCCTGCTTCGACCGAATGCAAGCCTATCGTTTTCTTTTTGGTAGCAGTGATAAGTTCCCAGCCATTTGCAGTGTACAACATTTCAGCGGAATATTCTTCACCATTGATAAATTCTTCAACCAACCATTTTCTTATTAATTTGTAACCTCTTTTATTCCTCATCCGCTTCATTGCTTTTGAGAGAGCCTGCATGAGTTCGCCTTGATTTTGGCAAATAGTTACCCCGCAGCTTCCACTGTCATCAACTGGTTTAAGGACACATGGATAGGGGATATCTTTGCTTAATTCAGAAGGGTCCTCAATGGTATGGAAAGCAGGTTGCCGGAAACCGGTATCATTTTTTTGTAAAAAGTGCCGGGTTTTTTCTTTATAACGTGCAATGGTTAAAGCTTCTAATGGATGGCCGGGAAGCCCAAGGAAATGAGCCATTCGGCTGACAGGGATTAAATGATAGTCGTCGAATGCGAGAATACCTGCAAAGCGGCAGGATGCTGTTTGAACTAAATCTATCATCGCGCGAACATCATAGGTATCGACAATTTTCACATGGTCTGCCAATTGAAGAGGATAATCTGCTGCCATCTGTTTATACTGGCCGGGATCATTTGTCCAAAAATGAATCTGGTATCCTTTTGATTTAGCCATTTTCATCGCTTTGGTCCCTGTACCTGTTGTATTGGTTTCAATAAAAAGAAAGTGGTCCATTTATCTTTCACTCCTGAACATTTTTTTACCTTTTCTCATTGACAGTGATAGAAAAATCAAACTTAAACCGATCAGCACACTCAAGACAGCCAGCAGCAAGTTCAGCTTCTCTGGAAAGGATCTCAACAAACTTAACCCTGCATAACTTCCAAAGGACTCCCATAGCCCCCATACTACGCCGGCAATGCCAAAGGCCCACGAAGAGCTCAAATTTCCGCGCTTTTGCAAAATCTCTGTATCTATCAATGGTGTCCAAATGACTTCACTCAGGCTGAACAAAAACATGGACAAAAAGACAGAAACCACTGTTTGGTCAATCCAAAGAAGAAAGAAGGAACTACCAAACAACAAAAAAGACAACGCATACCATTGTTCCTTTTTCAGCTTTGGCTGAACGGAAGGAAAGATTCCTTGAAAGGCAATAACTGTTACAGCATTCAGTGTGAATACCAGCCCCGTTGTCTTGCCGGTGATTTCACCCGATATATATACAGGCATAGTGGAAAACATTTGGATATAAAAGAACCAGAGTAAGCCTGATCCGAATAAAAAACGGAAAAACGGACTTTTCAGCAAATAATATCTTTCTGAATACAGGTATTTAAATAGATTTAAACGATTCTCTTCTTTTTCCAAGGGCGGCTGAGGCAACAGACAGGCCACTCCCCCCGCTATAAAGTAGCTGCCGGCGGCAAAAAACATCAGCCAAAATGATTTTAAATCCAAAATCCAGCCGCCTGCCAAAGGCCCAATCGAAGCGCCAAGGTTTACGGCTATATTTAATAACGCAAATGCGCGCAGGCGCTTATGCTCATTCATAAACGATATTTGCGTTTTCAAGGCGACATTGTATAAAGAGATGGCAGTACCGAGCAATGCGGACAGGGCAATGAATAACGGAAAAAACGGAACGACTGGAATAAGCATCAGTATACCGCCGCTGGACCATAATCCAAGGATGAGGCTTAAACGCACCCCCAGCCGGTCAATCAACCCGCCAACGAATGCACCCCCGGCTTTTGAAAACAAAGTCAGACTGGCAACAATGATACTGGCTTTGGACAAATCCAAAGACTTGGTTTCGGTTAGCCATAGTGCCAGAAGCGGGGTAAAGATATAAAACCCCAGGGAATTGAAAAATCTTACTAAAAAGGACATCCATCCTTCGTTCACTTTTCTAAACATACAGGCAGCTCCTCTTAAAACTTGCGTAAACATCTTTTATGATGCGGGCTGCTTGTTCAACTTGCTCCTCTGATATGTTTCGGTGCATCACAACCCGCACGATACCGGGTAACCAGGGAAATAAGAGAAGCCCTTTTTTCTTACACGATTCAATAAACTCGTAGGATGAAACCCCAATATTACCAACATCAAAAAAAATCATATTTGTTTCAATTCTTTTTGGACATATTCCAAATTCCGAGATTTCAGATAAGAGAGCAGCCAGTTTTTTTGTAAGTCGATGATCTTCGTGAATTCCTCCTAAATTATTGTTTAAAGCATACAAGGCTGCAGCTGCATAAATGCCTACTTGGTGTAGCCCGCCTCCAAAATGCTTTCTGTACTTGAGTGCTGAGGTTATGATACTTCGTTTTCCCATTAGCATAGAACCAAAAGGCGCGCCTAACCCTTTTGCAAAACAAACACTTAATGTATCCACCTCTTTTGCATAAGCTTTTAATGGTATCCCGGTCGCAATGTGAGCATTAAATAGACGTGCACCGTCTAAGTGTAATGAAATATTTCTAGTTGATGTAAAGCTTCGTATCTTTTTGATTTCCTCTAAAGGGAAAATTTTTCCTTGATAATAATTTATTGTGTTCTCAATTGTCACCAATTGAGGTTGAGCATACATAAACCCTCTTGGCTTTGATTTTATTGCCTTCTCAATATCGTCTACTCTTAATACTCCATCAACAGTTCGAACAGTATTTAAAACAACTCTACTTAAACTAGCAGTTTGCCCGCTTTCGTAAAATGAAATATGGTAATTTGCTTCAGTAATAACTTCATTTGCTTCTTCAACTTGTGTCTTTACAGCTAATTGATTAGCCATAGTTCCACTAGAAACGAAGAGTGCATCCTCTGCTCCAAACAGCTCTTTGCAATAAGCTTCAAGGCGATTAACACTTCCATCTTCACTGTAACAATCGTCACCTACTTCAGCAAATCTCATTACTTCCCTCATTTCTTCAGAAGGTATTGTTAGCGTATCACTTCGTAAGTCAATCATAAAATTCACCACCCCATTTTTATTTTATATTTGCGCAATTGCACAACCACACAATTAATTATATAAAGCTTGAAACAACACGTCAACCATAAAAAATCCAAAAACCGTTAAATTAACCCTGAATCCGTGACGAAATTTTCATTCAATCTCGAAAAACCCGCATGAAATCTAGTATAATATGGACAGAGTTCCATTTTAACCAATTCCACAAT
>NZ_KB894053.1 GCF_000374345.1 Heyndrickxia acidiproducens DSM 23148 | reverse complement strand
AAGGTCGTCCAATAGGTTTCAAATTCATATTCCGGTATCAAAAAAATTTGACCGTCTCTCGAGATCGATCTTTCGATCACTTTGAACACTTTCCGGATGGTTCGCTCTTCCCCTTTCACCTGAAAGGTTACGGGGATGGATCCAAGGTAGACTTTCTTTCCTTCTCGTTCTTCGCAGCACATGCCGTATTTTTGAGCGATTTCAAGCCAGTCCTCCGCTTTTTCTTTGCGGGGATTGCGTTTGATAATAAAGTCTGTCTCGTTTTCCAGAAAGATGATGAGGTTATCCCGGCTGTCGTTTCCGGAATCAAGCCTGAAAAGCAAAGGCTTGTCTGTCAGTTTTTTGGCAAACGGAAGGGTTTCTCTAATAAAATTCGGTGTCCCTTTTTGGCAATGCACGTTTCCATTTCGCATTTCAACATTCAGGCAGTAACCTTCCTGCCCGATATAGGCGAACATGGGGGCATAGCCGTTACAGCCTTTATAGGTTCTTTCGACACCTTCTTTTTTCGTTTTGGAATTGTCAAATGGTGAAACATCCATGTCAACCGGAATATAAGCTTTTTCTTTGGCGTAAATGGGGCTAATTTTAGCATTGGTTCGGCGGATCAAATCCAGCGATTCTTCAAGCAGAACCTCTTTCCACTTTTTTGTCAAAGCCGCCTGATCAAGGCGTTGCCTTAAAGTTGGGCTGGAAGGGACCCCTTTTATATCCAGAGCAAATTGAAAAAAGGCATCATCACGGAAGGTTTCAATACTGTCAAAATCACTTTTGCCCTGGCAAAGCAGGCCGATATAAGATTTGGCAACATCACCATTCGAATATTCAGGGTTACGGGAAATATTTGGTAATTTATAGGCGTTTAACTTCGAATCTAAATTCGTTTGATTTAGTAGGTTTCCTACAATAGCTAATCCGGCCTGGGCAGTAATTCGTTCACTCGTAGCTTCTATAATAAACTCTTTCATGAAATCACCTGATTGTGGAATTGGTTAAAATGGAATTCTATCCATATTATACTAGATCCCATGCAGATTTTTCGAGATTGAATGAAAATTTCATCACGGATTCAGGTATATTTTATAAATTGGAAACAAAACGAGACGAAAGAGCTGCTGATTATACAGCCTCATGTTCACTTGTATGCCAATTAAATATAAAAGCTGGTGTTACCAAAAAGGAATAAGAATTGTTATTAAAGTCTTTGTGTTTGTAAATTTACAGTCACAAAATTCTCGTATTTGGACCTAACAATTTGTCTTTTTTCGTTATTGTATTTTCCCCCAAATCATGAGATGATGAAACTATACTGAACTGTCATTCATAAAATCTTGAAATCTAATTCCTTCCGATTTGTTTAAAGGATGTGGAAAAATGGAGCATAGAAAAACTTACTATTCACAAAACTTAAAGACAAAGTCCGGGCCGCTTCTTATTGAGGGCCCAATTCCGGGTGAAAGGCTGGCACAAATGGACTTTCATGACGATTTAAAAGCATTCCGGCCCGCTCCGAAACAGCATGCGGCCCTGAATGAGATTGCCGATCTTCCGGAGGGCAGGATCATTGTCGCGCGGGACGGCAATACCGTTGTCGGCTATGTGACTTTTTTGTATCCCGACCCGCTGGAACGGTGGTCAGAAGGCCATATGGACAATCTTTTGGAACTTGGTGCCATCGAAGTCATCCCGAAGTACCGGGGCAATGCGGTCGGCAAGCATTTATTAAAAGTGGCAATGATGGATGATGCCATGGAAGATTATATTATTATTACGACAGAATACTACTGGCACTGGGATATGAAAGGAACAGGGCTGAACGTTTGGGAATACCGCAAAGTGATGGAAAAAATGATGAGTGCCGGGGGGCTCAAATGGTTTGCGACGGACGATCCCGAAATTTGCTCGCATCCGGCCAATTGCCTGATGGTCAGAATCGGGAAGCGCATCGGTCAGGACTCGATTGAACAATTTGACCGCATTCGTTTCAAAAACCGTTATATGTACTAAACACGAACAGGGGTGGGAACATGATCGTAGAAGAAATGATGCAGAAAAATGTGAAAACGCTATCACCGGAAGATACTGTCCAATCTGCGCTTCAGCTTATGCAGCAGGCCGGCATCCGCCATATTCCGCTTGTCAACAACCGGAGCGAACTTGTTGGCGTTGTGACCGAGCGTGACATCAAGGAGGTGGCGCCCAATCCTTTTTTTCCGAAAGAACAGAAGGAAAAACTGGCACTGCCTTTGAAAAAAATTATGAAGACCAATCTTTTAACCGGCCACCCGCTCGATTTTATTGAAGATATTGCAGTGCTGATGAATGATAACCGGATCGGCTGCCTCCCGATTTTAGAAGACGGCAGGCTTGTAGGAATTGTCACCGGTACCGACCTGCTGCAGACCTTTGTAGATCTGACCGGGGCCGGCCAGCCAAGTTCGCAAATTGAAATCCGCGTCTCGAACCGTTCCGGCGTTCTCCGCGACATCACTGAAATCATTGCCGGGCAACATTTAAATATTTTAAGCGTCCTGATCTATCCCGACCGCCGTGATGCCGGCAGCCGTATTCTTGTCTTCCGTGTCAGCACCATGAATCCGGTGGCGTTAATTTCCCGCTTAAAAGGGGCCGGCTATGATGTGCTGTGGCCGAATATGCCGGGGATGCCGCAATGAAGGATGCTGTCTTTGTTTATTCCAGCGACCTGCTTTCCTACCGTTTCCGTGACGACCACCCGTTTAATCAAATGCGCGTGCAGTTGGCAAAAGAATTATTAGAAGAAGCTGGCGCCCTCAAGCCCGAAGATATCGCCAAACCGCGCCGGGCCACAGATGAGGAACTGCTTCTCATCCATGACGCGGCTTATCTGGAAGCGGTCAAACTGGCCGGCCAGGGCCGGCTGGATCCGGCAAAAGCGGAAGGATACGGGCTCGGGACAGAAGATACACCGATTTTTGCCAATATGCATGAAGCCAGTTCAATGCTTGTCGGCGGCACCCTTACAGCAGTGGAAGAAGTGATGTCAGGCAGGGCAGCTCATGCGCTTCATTTGGGCGGCGGGCTGCATCACGGCTTCCGCGGAAAAGCGTCCGGTTTCTGCATTTACAATGATACTTCAATTGCGATTCAATCGATACGGGAAAACTATCATGCGCGGGTGCTGTATGTGGATACGGATGCCCACCATGGCGATGGCGTCCAGTGGGCTTTTTATGATGATGAAAATGTCTGCACGTTTTCCATCCACGAAACAGGCCGGTATTTATTCCCCGGTACCGGCAATGTCAATGAATGGGGGATGGGGAAAGGGTACGGCTATTCTTTTAACCTGCCCGTCGATGCGTTTACAGAAGATGAGTCCTGGCTGGAATGCTACACGGAAGCGCTGGTCCGTATCGCCGAATATTTTCAGCCGGATGTAATTGTGACGCAAAACGGTGCAGATGCCCATTATTACGACCCGCTTACCCATCTGTCGGCCAGCATCCGTATTTACAAAGAAATTCCAAAGCTCGCCCATCAGATTGCACACGCCTATTGCGGCGGGCGCTGGATCGCAGTCGGCGGCGGCGGATATGATATTTGGCGGGTCGTTCCGCGCGCATGGTCGCTGATCTGGCTTGAGATGGCACAGAAAAAATCTGTAACCAAAGAAATTCCCGCTGCCTGGCTTGAAAAATGGCAGAAAAAATCATCCTACCCGCTGCCTGCTGTATGGGATGATCCCGAAAAATTGTACCGGCCAATTCCGAGAAAACAGGAAATTACCGAAAAAAATCGAAATGTGCTGAATCGGATGCTGCAATTTATTGAACAGTTAAATTGAAAAGGCCGGCCCCCTGGATATGGGCCGGTCCTTTTTATTTCGTTGATTGGCGGTGTTCGATGCGATGCGGTAGCACGATTTTGTTTTCCGGTACAGTTTCTTTGTTCATATATTTGGTCAGTAACCGCATCGAGACAGCCCCGATATCATACAACGGCTGAACGACAGAAGTTAGCTGCGGGCGGACCATTTCTGCCAGACGCGTATTATCGGAAGAAATCACTTCCAGCTGCTCCGGAATGCTTATGCCGGTATCCTGGGCGCCGTGGATAATCCCGAGGGCCATTTCATCGTTGCCGACAAATACGGCAGTCGGCACTTCACCCAATTCCTGCAGCCGCTGCCAGGCTTCAATGCCTGAATCGTATGTATAATCCCCTTCCACCACATAATCTTCATTGAATTCAATTCCCGCTTCGGAAAGCGCTTCTTTGTAGCCTTCGAGGCGCAGTTCGCGGTTGATGGCATCATGCAGCGGCCCAATGACGAGGGCAATTTTTTTGTGGCCTTTTTGTGCAAACTCAGCCACCACATCATTTGTGGCCTTTTTATAGTCAATATTAACAGAAGGAATTTTATCAAACGGTTCAATAGACCCGGCAAGCACAATCGGCACAGAGGAGCGTTCAAATTCGGAGATATGCTCTTCTGTAATATTGCCGCTCATGAACACGATGCCGTCTACTTGTTTGCCGAGCATCGTGTTCAGCAGATGCAATTCTTTTTCCTTATTTTGGTCAGAGTTGCTTAAAATGATATTGTACTTATACATCGTGGCGACGTCTTCAATCCCGCGCGCCAATTCTGCGTAAAGCATATTGGAAACGTCCGGAATAATGACGCCGACCGTTGTCGTTTTTTTGCTGGCAAGCCCCCGTGCGACAGCATTCGGACGGTAACCTAAACGATCGATCACTTCCAATACTTTTTTTCTCGTCGTTGGCTTAACATTCGGGTTTCCATTCACAACCCTTGAGACGGTTGCCATTGAAACATTGGCTTCACGTGCAACATCATAAATTGTGATATTCATTTTCCTGATCACACTCCAATTTTTACAGTCCTGTTTCTAGTTTTCACAATCGAGCCCATATTAAACATAGAAAAGTACGGGGCTTAAGCCTTCAGCACTTTCTAATCGTCCATTCTTTTATTGAAACAAATAACGACAAGACATCCCTGTATTCGACACTCTTATTACCCATTAGACTCCTAATTATATCATAATCATACGATAGGGAAAAACTTCCTGCAATCTTTGACACAAAATTGACACATTTTTTCACATGCCAAGTGATTATTTTGCGAAAAGAAACAGGCCTTTCAAAAGAAAAAGCCCTCTGCCAAAGCAGAAGGCATGAAGCCGTTGCAATTAAATACGGGCAGGCAAAGCAGCCTGGATTTCTTTATAGAATTCATCAAATTGTTTCAAATTCATTTGCTGGGCCGCATCGGACAGTGCAACAGCCGGATCCGGGTGGACTTCCGCCATGACACCGTCCGCACCGATCGCCAAAGCCGCCTTCGCAGCCGGAAGCAGCAAGTCTCTTCTTCCTGTCGAGTGCGTTACATCAACAAATACCGGCAAATGTGTTTCCTGCTTTAAGATCGGCACAGCCGTAATATCCAAAGTATTTCTCGTTGCTCTTTCATACGTTCGAATGCCGCGTTCGCAAAGGATAATCTGCCCGTTGCCCCTTGACATAATATATTCCGCCGCATTGATGAATTCCTCAATAGTGGCAGCCAGACCGCGTTTTAATAAGACCGGTTTCCGGATCGAGCCTGCCGCTTTTAAGAGTTCGAAGTTTTGCATATTACGCGCCCCGATTTGGATGACATCCAGATAGTCCACCGCTTGTTCCAAATCGGCTGGTGTGACGATTTCACTGATTACCGCAAGATCAAATTCATCGGCAATTTGTTTTAATATTTTCAAGCCTTCAAGGCCTAATCCCTGAAAATCATATGGAGAGGTGCGTGGTTTGTAAGCGCCGCCGCGGAGCAGTTTCAATCCCTTTGCTTTTACAGACTCCGCAACTTGTGCAACCTGATCGTACGATTCAACCGAACACGGCCCGAATACAAAATACTGGCTGCCATCCCCGACATTTTCGCCTTTGATATTGACGATCGTATTTTCGGGTTTCTTTTTCCGCGAAACGAGCAATGCTTTGCGGTGATCGTCTTCCTGCAGTTCAAGCCCGGCTTTAAAAATTTCTTTAAACAGATGCTCAATTGTGGATGTTTCAAAAGGGCCGTCATGCTGTTCCTTAATTAGATTTAACATTTCCCGCTCGCGTACCGGATCATAGCGGTTAACACCCTGGCTTTCTTTCAGTTTCCCGATTTGCTGGACAATTTCGCCCCTCTTGTTAATCAATTCCAGCAGTTTTAAATTCACTTCTTCCACTTCTAAACGCAGTTTCTCAAGCTCCTCGTTTGCCACTAACCTCTCATCCTCTCTGTTGACCTCAATAGATTTTTACAATTCGCGAACTACTGTCATAAAAACTAACAATTTATTAGAACTTATTATAATCCATTCCATTTAAAAAGTCACGAAAAACTTCTTTACCGGATAGACGCTTTTATGTGCTAAAGTACAGGTGAACATGTTTCAGAGCTTTTTTATTCTTCTTATTATCTTTCACATGAAAAGGTGCACCCATTTCTCTGATCGCAGGCAGATTTTCAACAAATATGCATCTGAATTCGCGGGCAAAAAAAAGGGCCGGCCAATGTCGAATACCAACATTGGCCGGCCCTTTTTTCCTGCCTGTTATTCTTCTAATGAAGTTGGGGCCTCCGGATGATCCGGCACTTCTTTTTTCATTTCGGAAGCCTCATTTTTCACTTGATTGGTCGTCTGTTTTACATTGTCTTTGAACTGGCTACCTTTTTGCACGGCAAAATCACGGACTTGTTTCGTTTTTTCAGCTGCCTGCGAAGCCAGCTGGTTGCTCTTTTCAGTTGCGAGTTCGCGCCATCCGCCTGTTTTCCCCTTAATGTTTTCCACTTGCCCGTTTAAATCATCGCGCAGTTCCTTACCCGACTTCGGCGCCAGCATAAGGGCGACTGCAGCACCTACAACACCGCCGACAATGGCGCCTGTAAGAAAATCTTTTGTGGACATTTGTTCTTCGGAATTAGACATATTCTTCTCCTCCCTCTATAAATATTGATTTATCAACGGTTTAGGCCGTTGGTGGGGTGTCAAAAAAATATTTTTCAACACGTTTCCTAACAAAATTTTTATATTATGTGAAACTATTCCAACATATGGGTACGCTACGCGGTCACTACTGGATAATGGTGGAAAGTAGTGATAGGAAATTATACGATGCACAATGGATCTCTGCGTAACTTATGATGACGTACCCTCCCATGTCTCTGGGCATCTGTGTGCCTACATTCCTTCGTTCGGTCTAGTCATAAGGCAGAGGCTA
>NZ_KB894052.1 GCF_000374345.1 Heyndrickxia acidiproducens DSM 23148 | reverse complement strand
AGAACACCTATCGGGAGGCGGCTGATATTTTAAAAGAGTGGACGGCAGTGAGTCTCAGTCACACAACTGTAGGGGAAATGGTGAAACGCGTAGGGAAAACCCAAGTGGAATCTGACCAGGCCCTTGTAGAAGAGCTTGAATTGGCTACCTCACTGCCTAATGGGAAGAAGGTAGACTACCTGTTTGCCGAAGCTGACGGCGTATTCGTCCGGGGGTTAAAAAAGAAACAGAATATGGAAGTCCACCATGCCATTCTTTATGAGGGGTGGGGAACCAATGGAAAAAGGGTTTTTCTACGCCAGCCAAAAGTTATCATGACAACCGAACCCACCCAGACATTCTGGGATGAAGTCCAAGCTGTCGCCGCCAGCACCTATTCACTTGAAAAAGCCCGTATCATTACTAACAGTGACGGAGGGCCGGGATACACATCTGAACGGTTTCAAACGGCGTTCTCACAATCGGAATTTCCGGTGCTCAATCAACTGGATGCATACCACGTTGCACAGGCCATCGTCAGAACATTTGGGGGCGGAAAGAGTGAAATAAAGGAGCAGATTAGAAAGGCGATAAAAACGCACGATTTAGATCAATTCACACTGTATTTGGACACGTACGAAAGCACATTAACGGACAAAAAGAACCTCAAGAAAATCAAAGACTTCCGCTCGTATATCTTAAAAAACTGGGAACGCATTTTTGATTGGAGAGACAAGCTTGAAAATGTGCCAGAAGGTGCAAGAGGCCTGGGAGCAATGGAATCCAACCAAAGACATGTTTCATTCCGGATGAAGAAACGTGGCATGCATTGGAGCAAAGAAGGTGCAGAAGCCATGGTTAAGATCAAACAAGGGATTCTTAACCGAACATTGAAAGAAGCCTATCTGAAACGCCGTACAAGAAGCGCGAGGAAACATCGGGAATTGAAGCAAGCGATCAGGATGTCCCAGTTGCTTAAACAGTCCGTGCGCCCGTCAATTGGGGTAAAACGGGGGTCGGTCAGCTTGTTTACAAGCACATCATCGGCAGTTGGAAATTTAAGCAAAATCTTGAGAATTTAATTTCAACCTGGATAAATGACATTGATTTGAAAATTAATGTCATTTATCCAGGAGAGCAAGCGAAGCGCGGTAGTCGAAAGTGTACAAAAAGAGTGTCTTGAAATACCCGATATTTAAACACTATCGAGAAAAACTTGACACATACCATTTGTTGTCATGATTTGATCAAAACGAGCAAAGGAACGGTAGCTCGGAATTTTCTCCGTAAATCCACACATGGTGGCAAATAGCGGGTTTGATTTCACTTGCAAATAGACACTCTCCACCATCACTTCAATATACTGTAAAGAGGCCAGTTCAAAAGCACGAAAAAAGGGCATGAAAGGATGCGGTTTTCTCCCAGTGGAAGGGAGATGAAATAATGAAGACGCAGACTTGTCTTCTTCCTCCGTTATTGAAAATAGTGCCGGTTGTATTTCATTAGAATGATCATGTGCTCTTTCATTTTTTAGGTGCAAATATAAAAGGGTGTAGTATTCTCGTTCAATCGGCTTAAAAATCTCCCATGGGAAACACATGGCTGGAATGACAAATGGTATATCGGCATAGTCTTGCCAATTGTGGGGAATCAAATTTTGTTGTATTGAAAAGTCTCTGGTTTGTGTTAGAATAGAAATAGTCATGAAATCACTCCCTGGATATTTGGTCGTACTTATATCTTAGCAAAGGAGTGGCTTTCATGGCTCTTTTTTTTCAAAAATAATCACTCTTTTCCGTTTTACAATATTTACCACTGAGATGGGTAGCCTAATCTATTGAAACTCACCCAAAACCGACTGAAGTGGAAAAATTTAGACATTTATAATAAATAAATTTACCCCATTAAAATCAAAAACCCACAATTTCTTTTTACATTTGTCATAATGTTCCTACAAATTTCTTTTTTCTTTAGTGGAATAAATCAACGATCTTTAATTGTCTGACTGCTTACAGCTTCAGGGGATATAGCATTTTGGCAAAGGCTCTTAATAAAAATGTTGAAATAGAAACAGTTGAGCATTTAGTAGGCGGAGTATAATGAAGATACCTACTTGTGCATATCTGGATCGTAAAATGGCATATCGCGTAATAAATGAGTTTATCACAACTAAATCAATACCAAGATTTAAAGAATGGGTTGATTTATATGATATAGATTTTAAATATGGCTTTTAATTTGTAAAGGCACTTTATTGTCAATTAGGCAATTAGTGCAATAAGTGATTTTTTGTTAGAATGGAGAACATAAAATGATTGACTGGAATTCATAGCTCATGAAGGTAGTACCGTCATGGAGTATCGATATTATTAGACCATATCAACGGCTTGATAGCGCTGAAGCTAGCAAAAGGAAAAAAGCGATGGAAGGTGGGTATGCTGTTGGAAGGGTAACATTTGGTTAAACGAAACAAGAAGATGAAAAGGAACTAAAAATACATAACGGTCATGCATGCAGAAGTAGAAAAACGGTTGTTTGAGCTTAAACAGCTACATAGGAAATGGTCACTCTTTAGGTTGGCAGAAGCATTAAAATAATGAAGGTTAACAAACAACACAAGGTAAAGCATCTACGAAAGTACAAGTGAAACGTAAGCCCGTACTCAAACAACGCATATAAAATGAAAGCATCTCCTGGTACGATGGACGTATCAATTAAAGGAGGTGCTTTTTTATGCCGAATCAAAAGTTAACCATTGTCCCCGTAACACTCCAACCTGAAAATGAAAATTCTTCTTTAATAACCTCGCAGAGGCTTGCCTCAGATCCTGCTTGCACGATTAAAACGGCAACCGCAGAGATTTCCTTCTTCAACGGTGTAGATGAGCACATCATCCAAACGGTCATAAGGGAGTTGAAAAATCTATGAGACAGGATTATACCAGTGTGAAAAACATTTACATTATTTGCGGGAAAACCGACATGAGAAAAGGCATTGATGGTCTGGCAACACTGATTCAGGATTCTTTCGAGTTGGATCCATACGGTGACTCCATTTTCTTATTTGCCGGATGGAAAAAAGACCGTTATAAATGTTTGTATTTCGACGGCGATGGTTTCGCCATGCTTTATAAACGTCTCGACAACGGTAAACTCCAATGGCCTCGTGACGAAAAGGAAGTACGCAATCTCACGCAACAAGAGCTTCGGTGGCTGCTTGAAGGCTTATCAATCCAGCAACCAAGAGCGATTCAGCCGTCAACAAAAGGTGTGTTCTAAATTCATAAATTTTCAACCCACTTCCTCGTTCGACATGGTATACTAACGTTAATTCATATATGAACGAAAAGTGGTGAATTGTGATGGTTGATGCTTCTTCCAATAATGAAAAATTGATTCGATTTCTTGAGGAACAACTGGCTTATTCAAATCAGCAAAATAGAGATTTGTCGAAAAAACTGGATCAATCGAATAAACAGATTAAAGCATTAACCGAACAAGTTCGCCAGTTAAATAAGCTTCTGTTTGGACCTAAAACAGAGAAGTCAAAATACAATGCGCCCGATGGGCAGGCTTCATTATTTGAAGAAGACCCTGAAGATGACCTGTCTTTTACTGATCCTGAGCACACAGAAGAACAAAGCCAACAGACAATCTCTTATACTGTTGTACGGAAAGCCCAGAATAAAAAAAGAAACGACTCTTTGCGTGATGATATAGAAGTAGAGGTCGTTCATCATCATCCGGAAAATACAACTTGTAACTGTTGCCAGGGAAAAATGACCGAAATTGGCAGCACCATCGTGCGTGAAGAAGCAGAATATGTACCTGCAAAAATGAAGAAAATCCAACACATTGAACATGCGTATGAATGCCAAGAATGTAAGGGCCATTTAACCCAGAAGGCGCAAATCAAACGTGGAAAAGCACCACAGCCGGCTATTCAGCACAGCATTGCAGGACCCAGCGTGATTGCCAAAGTAATATACGATAAATTTACGCAATACTTGCCCCTTTACCGTCAGGTAAAGGAATGGGAACGCCACGGCCTGAATACGAATGATAAGAACCTTTCCAATTGGGTCATCCGTGCATCGCATGACTGGCTCCTGCCTCTTTACGAGCAGATGAAGACTGTGATGATGGCGAAATCAGTTTTACATGTCGATGAGACATACGGAAAAATTATTAACCGATCTGATGGAAAGTCCGGCCAGTCCAATGCCTACAATTGGGTCTTTCGAAGTGTGCCCAGCCAGGGCCCAATCATTGTCCTCTTTCAAAGTGCATTGACACGTGCCCGCTCTGTTCTTGAAAGCTTCCTTAAAGGTTATTCTGGAACAGTAGTCTGTGATGGATATTCGGCATACGACAAAATAGAAGGCGTCAGCTTCGCAAACTGCTGGGCGCACGTCCGCCGATATTGGTTAAAAGCAGACAGCAAAAATGGACACATTGGTGTTAAATACTGCGATGACTTATTTCGGCTCGAAAGGCAATTCAAGCATTTGTCTCCAAGCAAACGAAGAAAAAATCGTCAAAAATATTCAAGACCGATTGTCGAAAAATTTCTGGAGTGGGTGGAAAAATCACCATTTTACGGAAAAAACGCACTCGCAAAGGCAGCAGAATACACGCTGAACAGAGTAAATGGGCTAAAAGCTTTTTTGAATGATGGACGGATTGAAATAGATAATAACCCAGCTGAAAACGCCATCCGCCCGAATGTCATCGGCCGAAAAAATTGGCTTTTTTCAGTAAGCGAAGCCGGTGCGAAAGCTAACGCCGTCTGTTTAAGTATTGCAGAAACGGCGAAAGCAAATGGAATAGATTTCTATCGATATCTTAAAAAGCTCCTATTTGATCTGCCAAATTTAGAGATACATAGAAATCCGGAAATTTTAAACCAATATATGCCTTGGTCAAAACTGATCCAGGCAACATGTGGAAAATAGCCGTTTATCTGCGAAAAAAATCAATGATAAGCGGCTATTCGTGATGCGTACCGAAAAGGTGCGCTTATTTTTTATATTTCGGGCTTACAGTGAAACGCATTTTAGACTGAGAAAGCTTTTATCAAGGCATTTATACATAGGAAAATACAAGCAAATTGAAAACATCAAGCAATAATTTAACAAAGCAATTAAAGAAAATGTTTACTTTATTATCAAATAAAAAAAGATAAAAAGCTATTTGTTGTTAAAAAAGATAACCAATCCATAAAAGAAATGACAATATATCGTGTAAATCTTGATATGTCCATCAGGTGTAAGCTCAACCAAAGCGGCAAAACCATAAGCATCTATCAAGTCCAAAGAGATAAAGAATTTTTGATCGGGCAATATACAGATTTTGAATTTGACCAATTGCATTGCATGTTGTGGTTAGCAGCTATTTTTACCAAGTGAAACCGAGGATTGATTCTGTTAGAAAACAGCTACGGAATGCCGGTGAGTCACAGAGGTTCGTGAAATTCTAAAAGAACAAATAGGAAAACCATATTTCTTTATTCAAAGAAGAGGCAGGAAAAATCAATCTGATTAAAATAAGTGATGATTGTTTTGAAATCTATTATTTATCTTATGAAAATAACAGGATTCCCATTACAAAAAAAAGCCTTTAATGCGTTCGCGGTTGTTTATAATTACGGACTTTTCCTGAAAGCGTTTGATGAGCTTCTTATTAATGAAATAGCAGATGTATGCGGTCTTTTCCAAATTGACTCAATTAATATGAATGATTTGAGTATGGCTTTAGATGAAAATGGAGGAAATTTATCTGGTGGACAAAGACAAAAAATAGGGGTGGCTAGAGCACTTATAAAAAAGCCAAGATTGTTACTTTTAGATGAAGCGACAAGCAATATAGATGAAGAAAGTAAACAGAGAATACTTTCTTATATATATATTCTTTAGAAGGATTGACAATTATATCAATCTCTCATGATAAGAATTCCTTAAAAGATTCTAATCAATAATTATTGGTGGAGAATGGTCAAGTAAAAATGCTTCCTCGCTAAAAGTTATTTGTTTAAAGTTTCCTAGTCCTGTCCATACTGGATGATAGTTTCATTAAAATCGATCCGAGGTGGATAACATGCAGGACTTTGAACATAAATATGATGTTTTTCAAAAAGCTTTAAATATTGATGATCCTTGGTACGTTATAGATTATGAACTGCTTCAAAAAGAACAAATCTTAAATATTTACTTGGACTTTAAACGTGGCGCTAAATTTGTCTGCCCACATTGCGGCCAACCCAATGCAAGTGTCCATGATATTGTAAACGACGACCGTTCATGGAGACATTTGGACTTCTGGCAGTTTAAGACCTATCTTCATGCGAGAATGCCCCGGGTTCATTGTGATATATGCGATAAAATTCGTACTGTTCATGTGGATTGGTCACGCCCAAAGGCTGGATTCACTTGGATGTTTGAAGCTGAAGTGATGCAGCTTATGAAAGAAATGCCGGTTGCCGCCGTGGCCCGTAAAGTTGGTGAACACGACACGAGACTGTGGCGTATTTTTCACTATTACGTAGACAAAGCGATGAAACAGTTGGACATGACCCATGTCAAACGCATTGCCATTGATGAAACCTCCAGCCGCCGTGGCCACGAATATGTGACAACGTTTGTAGACACTGACTCAAAGCGTGTTTTGTTTACCACAGAAGGAAAAGATGCCAGTGTCGTCAAAGAATTCAAGAGCTTTCTTGAAGACAGAGGGATCAATCCTGAAAACATTGAAGAAGTCTGCAGCGATATGTCTCCCGCCTTTAAAAAAGGCGTGGAAAGGGAGTTTCCTAAAGCTCATATTACATTTGACAAATTTCATGTGATGAAACTTGTCAATGAAGCACTCGATCAGGTCCGCCGTTCGGAACAGCGAGATGAGCCAACTTTAAAGAGAACACGTTATTTATGGCTGAAGAACCAGGAAAATCTAAAAAAAGACCAGCAAGAACACATCCTAAAGCTGAAAGATACCCATTTAAAGACAGCCAGGGCTTACCGGCTGAAGCTTTCTATTCAAGACTTATGGAAAAAATCAAGAAGCCTTGCCCCAATCTATTTTCAGGAATGGTATCATTGGGCAGTTCGCTCACAATTAGAGCCAATGAAAAAGGCAGCCCAAACACTTAAGAAACATGAAAAAGGCATTTTAAGATGGTTCGTTTCAAAGATGACAAATGGGCTTCTTGAAGGGATCAACAGTTTAGTTCAAGCAGCAAAACGCAAGGCCAGAGGTTACAGGACAACCAAAAACTTTATCTCCATGATCTATGCCACGGTGAACAAGCTCATTATTCAGGTGGGACCGTAAGCAAGGGTAGCTCCTTCTCAACTTAACTGACAGCTCTTCATTCTGTAGGCAGTCTGTCAAGTGCTCTCCTTGACAGACTGCCTACAGAATGGAACTCTATCCAAAGTTGAGAAGGGGCTTACCCTATCATTCTG
>NZ_KB894051.1 GCF_000374345.1 Heyndrickxia acidiproducens DSM 23148 | reverse complement strand
GATTCTTTTGAATCGCCAAGAAATAATTGATGCAAAAGTTGTTCATCTAGAGTAATCTGTAATTGAGCCATCCCTGAATCTCTCCTTTAGAAGTTGTTTTGGTTAACTCTATTCTAACTGAGATGACGGGCTCTGGCTCATTTTCTATGAAAAAATGATAGAGACGGCGAGAGAAATGAAATCCCGCTGTTTTTCTGGAGGGGGCTGGCCAGCCCCCTCCAGAAAAACAGCCCCTATACTCCATATTCCCTCATATTCAGATAACCCTTTTTACACAATTATACGGACTTAACTAGCCAGTAAAACTAACCCATGGAATACTAGATATAGGAAAGGAATTCTCTGGTACATTTTCTTTTATGAAAAATCCTTTAACCTCTGAATATTGTTTCATATCGTCTTGAAAGTTTTTATAGAAGACAGGAAATTCATCAGAGAATTCGGTCCATATGCTTGAGAATGATTTGTTATCATTATGGAAGATTGTATAGCTAGGCAACAAACTTTCCCAATAACCCAGAGTACCATCATCTTTTAAGCAAGTTCTAAATTCTTTATGAGAATTTACTATTCTAGTGACCATGTAAATAAAGGATGGATATAGCTTTATCCCTTTGTTCCTGAGCTGTTCCAATAACGTTGTAATATCTATATTTGCTGTAATACTAAATGTGCACTTCTGATTTAAGTAATGCTCGAAATACGGCAATCTATCCCATTTTTCTTTTTCAATTAGATTAAATTTCATTTGATTAGCCTCCTAAAAATGTGTTTTTGATTTTTAGGAGGCTAACTTGTCTGCTTTCACCAATACCCTCACCTCATAAATAATGCTTTAAATAAGATACTAAATCATTTGAAATTCATATTCAACCATTCTAATACGCATATGTATGGCTTTTTACAATAATTAAAGGGCAACCTCGAATTGTGTTATACTTTTTCCGTGTTGTAAGTTTTTACTGGAGGGGCTAGGATGAATCAAGTAAAAAGTATATTAAAAGACTTTTATGACATAGAGATTAATGTTGTGTCGCCTCAGCAGGGTGGTTGGGCATCCCTCGCATATAAAGTGTCAAATAAAAATCAAAGCTATTTTTTGAAGGTATATGAAAAAAGCAGAGCTTCCACACCGAAGTTGACTGCTCTGATTGATCAATATGTTCCAATCTTGGTATGGCTTATAAAGAATAGCAATTTAAAAGGGAAAATCTCCGTTCCTATGATGACAAGTGAAAGAAAATATAAATGTGAAGATGAGTATGGGATTTATTTGCTTTATGAATATATTGAGGGGGAAACGATTGGGGATCGAGATTTAACAGAGAATCAGGTTTATCAGCTTTCAAAGATCATAACAGAGCTTCATTCATATAGTGATAACATTCCAATTGGGACTGATGCTTTTATAGAAGATTTTGAGGTTCCATTTTTACCGATGTTGAGACAAACATTGCAAAAAGGGAGAAATGATTTTCCGTCTGAGGTATGGGAATTGATCCATTCCTACATTCTACAATTAAATGATCTGATTTATACACTTGAGGAGCATTCACAGAACTTGAAAAACTCAAAATTAAGAATGGCCTTATGTCATACAGATTTACACAATTGGAATTTAATGCAGTCGGGACAAGAGCTAATATTAATTGATTGGGAAGGATTGAAACTAGCCCCGCCTGAAGCTGACTTGATGTTCTTAGATGATAAACCCTACTTTAATGAATTTTTAAGAATCTATCGGAAAACTCATCAAAACTTTTCAATTAATCCTGAAGCAATGACCTTTTATAAGGGAAAGAGACGATTGGAAGATATATGGGAATTTATGGAACAACTTTTATATGATAAACAAGGGGAACAAGAAAGAGTTATAACGATGAACTATTTACAGGAAGAGTTGAATGAAATAAATAAATGGTAAGGTAAATCTATCCCATTGTTGAATAGGAGGGGGTGAACATATGAGTATTACAGGATCACAGTTTGATAAAGTGGCTGAAGAGTATGACTTTGTAACTAATCTTCTGAATGACAATACCTTTTTTATTGCTAATATGCCAATAGAAAAAGGGAGAGCATTAGATATTGGATGTGGGACGGGAATATTAGTCTATGAATTATCCAATTACTTTAGCGAGGTAGTTGGTATTGATATATCGGAAGGGATGCTTGAGTTTGCCAACAAGAAGCGTCAGTGTTCGAATATTTCATACTTGAAGATGGATGCAGAAAATCTTAGTTTGGGGTATAAGTTTGCTTATATCGTAAGCAGGACGACTTTCCATCATTTGAGGGATATATCAATTGTAATTAATCAAATGAAAGAATTGCTGTACGAAGGTGGGAAAATTGTTATTCTTGATAATGTGTCTAAGGTTGAAACCCCACCAACGTACGTTTACATATTAGGAGCAATCCAAGAATTTCTTCCTAACTGTTTCAAATTCGGTGTGAAAAATGCTGTGAGAGTATTCAAGTATAACACTTCAAAGTCGTGGCTCGAACATTTAGCATCTGACAAGTACCTTTCAGAACAGAAATACTATGAGATATATGGAAAATTATTGCCTAATTGTACCTTTCGTAGAATGAATTGGGCAATGGGGATTATTTGGGAAAAACCGATTGTTTCGATGATAACTGAGTGAATGTTATTAACCATAGGATAAAAATAGGAGTTGAAAATTGTTGAGCGTAGAAAACATTTTACAAGAAATTAACAATGAATTAAAAGATGTCCCGGGCATTGTTGGAGTGGTATTAGGAGGATCAAGATCAAGAGGTACGAATCACCCAACTTCCGATATAGATATTGGAATATATTATGATACATCGGCAGGGTTTGATGTCAGAGGGGTTAGTGAAGCTGCTACTAGATTGGATGATGACCATAGAGAAAATCTAGTTACATCTTTAGGTGAGTGGGGTGCCTGGATAAATGGTGGTGGTTGGATTGTCGTTCAAGGGTACCATGTAGATTTGATTTTTCGGGATATAAAAAGGGTATCTCAAGTAATTGATGATTGTTTACAGGGCAAGGTTTCTACTCATTATCATACAGGACATCCACATGCCTATCTAAATGTTATGTATATGGGGGAAATCTCCATTTGTAAAATATTGTATGAGTGTACCAATCAAATTTCAGATTTAAAAGCTAAGACTAGCCCTTATCCAAAATCATTAAAGGATGCCATAATCGGCTATTTCATGTTTGAAGCATCTTTTTCTTTGATGTTTGCGAAGGACAATGTGGATAAGGATGATATTACATATGTTACGGGGCACTGCTTCCGAACTATTTCATGTTTAAATCAAGTATTATTTGCTTTGAATGATGAATACTGTATCAATGAGAAAAAAGCTGTCCGAATGATTGAGAGCTTTAATCAGAAACCCAATAATTATAAGAAAAACATCGACCAGATTGTTACATTAATTTCTTCCGATTCAGATCATACGAGTGAAGCGGTTAAAATGTTGCATGACCTTGTGTCGGAAACGGAAAAGATACTAAAATAAATATCAAGTTGAAGGTAAATAACCGTCTCTAATTGTAAAAGCACTATTTATCTTTGACTTTTTGTAAAAGAGAACCTATAATAATCACTATACTTTTAAACGTTAAGGAGGATTATTAAAAAATGACACATTTTATGAGACTACGATTCCCAACTTTGAACCAGTAATTGAATACGTTCAAAGGCTCTGTTTGTGTATGCAGAGTAAACGGGATTAGTCTGTCCTTTTTTAATAATCTTCATTTCATAGTTATTCACCACATCCAGCAATTTATTTCCCCCAATCAACTTATGGGTGGATCCTTATTGCCTGTTTATGTGTGGAAAATATGTAATGTAAGGAAAGGCGACTTATTTGCCTTTCTTTATTTTTGTCTAATTTAACCTTTCGTTGTTTAGATCAAGGGCAGGTTTTATTTGCTGACGGCTTTTAATAGCTCCCCCTAATAGAATAAGGATGGGTCTCTTTCCCTTTACTCTCAAATCACAGGCAGATGCTTGTGATTTTTTTATTTGAAAGGAAGAGAAACCATGATTAATAAAGAAAAAAGTGCTGAATTAGTTAATAAATATGTTCATGTATTTAGTTGTCCGCTTTGTAAAAGTCCAATGAAGGTCACTCATTTAAAGAGCCTAGTCTGCCTGAATAATCATACGTTTGATTTTGCGAAACAAGGCTATGTAAACATGATGACTCATTCTACAAATAGCCATTATGCCAAGGAATTATTTAAAGCACGACAAAAAGTCATTATGGAAAATAACCTTTTTGCCCTCCTACACAAGGAAATTTCAGAAATTATCATTGAAAATATGGATGCTTTAAAGGGTGAAATTATAATTTTTGATGCAGGGTGTGGAGAAGGATCACATTTACAAAGGATCTTAGATGAATGTAAGAATGAAACAATTGCAGGAATTGGTTTAGATATTTCAAAAGAGGGCATACGAATGGCGGCACGCAATTACAAAAAGTCCATTTGGCTTGTCGGTGATTTAGCAAATTCACCATTACAGGATCAATCATGCCATATCATTTTGAATATCCTATCACCTGCAAATTATAAGGAATTCCAAAGGATCTTAGTACCTAATGGTCTCATTATTAAAGTTGTTCCTCGTTCAAATTATTTAAAAGAACTACGAGAAGCACGATTCGATGAGAAAGATAAAACGTCTTATAAAAATGATGAAACGGTATCTCTTTTTAAACAGCATTTTCATCTTATGGACACTTTCGAAATTAGTTATACCAAGGGACTAAATGTAAAAGATTTAACAAATTTAACTCAAATGTCGCCACTTTCCTGGAATATGAGCAAGGACGATATGGAACAAATTATAAATCGTGGAATTTCCAGGATTACCATTGACTTAGATATTTTGGTAGGAATAAATAAGTCAAATAATACTAATGAACGGCCAAATTAGACTCGAAAAAGTGTAATGGGTGTCCCATAGCTGTACCATTTTCTATAACAATTTGATTATCAATAAATGGAATATAAATAATCCTACGAAATAGGGGGAGTAAACGATGCAATTTTTATTATTCTTTTGATACGGGCTTTAACTTGAAATAAAGGCTCGTATCGGTCCTAGCTATCGGTACGAAATCACCAATTTTCGGGAGGTAGCAAAAATGGAAGAAATATGTTTTGAATTAGAAAATGTTGAACTAACTTATTTAGATAAAACTGTATTAGTGATTGAGCGTTTAGCTGTTCATCAGTTTGATCGCATCGGTGTTGTCGGGGAAAATGGAGCAGGAAAAAGTACGTTATTAAAGTTACTAGCGGGTATAGTTCAACCGTCAAACGGAAAAGTGAAAAGTCATGTAGACTTTGCTTATTTTGATCAATTAACTGTACCAGGGCCAGCAGAGGTGGATTATGACCTAAAAGGAAAGCTGTCTATCCCTGAAACAGACATCAATAATTTCAGCGGTGGGGAACAAACAAGGCTGAAACTAGCTCAATTTTTTTCAAACTATCATGAAGGTTTATTAATTGACGAGCCAACCACGCATCTTGATGCAGAGGGTGTAGAACTTTTTATCGGTGAATTGGCTTACTATTATGGTGCACTCGTACTCGTGAGTCATGACCGGTATGTATTAGATAAACTTGTGACGAAGATTTGGGAAGTCCAAGATGGAATTGTAACGGAATATACAGGGAACTATTCGGATTACGTCGTACAAAAAGAACTTCAGAAAAGGCAACAGCAGGAACAACATGACAAGTATTTAAAAGAAAAATCACGTCTTATCAAAGCCGCAGAAGAAAAGATGAAGAAGGCTGAAAAAATTACACAGGCCAATGGACATATGTCCAAAAAAGAAACAAAAGCAAAGGCGAATAAAATGTTTATGACGAAATCCAAGGATACAAGTCAAAAGGCAGTCCAAAGAGCAGCAAAAGCAATAGAGCAAAGAGTAGAACAACTTGAAGCGGTGGAAGCACCGAAAGAAGAGCAAATCATTCGATTTCACCAGTCTAGTGCTTTGCAATTACACAATAAATTTCCGATAATGGCAGATCAGTTAAGGCTAAAGGCGGGGGAGAAGACACTTCTTGATAAATCGGGTTTTCAATTCCCGTTAGGCAAGACCATTGCTATTACAGGTAAAAACGGTTCAGGTAAAACAACGTTGCTTCGGCATATTTTACAGCGTGGTGAAGGGATTACGATTTCGCCAAAAGCGGTTATCGGCATTTATGAACAAATGGACTATCAGTTTACAAAGGATGAATCTGTACTGGAATTTATGAAAGATAGAAGTGATTTCGATGAGAGCAAAATTCGTTCTGTTCTACACTCTATGAATATTACAGGAAATGATTTAAAAAAGAATGTCCGGAATTTAAGCGGTGGAGAGTCTATTCGTCTAATATTGTGTCAGTTATTCTTAGGAAGATACAATATACTCATTTTGGATGAGCCCACGAACTTTTTGGATGTTTTTTGTATTGAAGCGTTGGAACGGTTTTTAAAAGGATATGAAGGAACTGTACTATTTGTATCGCATGATCGAACCTTTGTTGATAGAGTGGCTGATTGTGTTTATGTCATAGAGGATCAAAAGTTAGTATTAAAAAGCTAATGTAAAAAATGGGTAGGGATGTAAAGGGGTCATTATGATCTTAGAGATGTAGCTGTTACTTTCCTCTTCCCTCTGCTAAAAAGTTACTACCTACTGTTAAATAGTTGGTTTCCAAACGGCAAAGGAAGCGGGAAGAGCAGCGGACAGTCAATTATGTAATTAATCGTTACTCAATCGGTTTTTTCAATCAAAAATCAATATTATATCGGGGCGGGTCCAGTAGGACTTCGTCCCGTTTCTTTATGTCCAATATCCCTTCAATCCCTTGTCCATAGCGTGTTCAGGTGTTTTCCATATCGTTTTCTATACAGTACGAAAGAACACGGAATAGAAGTAGGGAGAGATGTATTAAAAGGGTTTTTCATTTTCCCCTTTAAGGGTCAGTTTTCTAACGTATGGGTAGGCCACTTTAGTATAAAGTAGCCTATTTCTTGCTTCTTAACAGTGATTATAGTCAATGAATTTCTTATAATGTTAGGTTCCACATTATATATGTTTTTACAGTCTATTAAACATGAATAAGGCCTTTTCATGCACCAATCTTTACGCTATAATTTAATGTAACGAACAATTGTTTGGAAGGTTGGAATCAATATGAATTGCTTTAGTACACAAAAATATAAATCATTTTTCATAAAACTCGTGTCCTGAAAAGGATGCGGGTTTTTTTGGTGCGCCGCGCATGACGATTCGCTAGGCGGCGAAAGTCCGCTATGGGGGTAGATAGCGACCAACCATTAGCCAAGAGCAAGGGTGTCCATTGTGAAGTGGAATCTGAAGGAAGCTGGAGGCAAAATTCTGACCCGAGGAACACGAATACCATCAGGCGTACTCTTACAGGGTAAGACTGCCAAACAAGTCAAAGCCCAAAAGCTATCCGGATGTGGAGGCGTAAATG
>NZ_KB894050.1 GCF_000374345.1 Heyndrickxia acidiproducens DSM 23148 | reverse complement strand
AGAAATAATTGATGCAAAAGTTGTTCATCTAGAGTAATCTGTAATTGAGCCATCCCTGAATCTCTCCTTTAGAAATTTAGTTTTTTGGTTAACTCTATTCTAACTGAGATGATGGGCTCTGGCTCATTTCTTATGAAAAAAATGATAGATACAAGAGGGAAATGAAATCCCGCTGTTTTTCTGGAGGGGGCTGGCCAGCCCCCTCCAGAAAAACAGCCCCTATACTCCATATTCCCTCATATTCAGATAACCCTTTTTACACAATTATACGGACTTAACTCTCTATGAAAGAAACATCTAAATAAAATCAATTCTTTCTTCTAAAAAAGTCTATTATTTCAATTACTGAATCCGAATCACCGGAAAGAATTGACAGAATATATATGGGAACTTATTATAAAATAGAAAAGGAGTTTTACAATTGAAGTATTTCACATTATTTATGGTAGCTATTCTATTCTTAGGTATTGGTGGTTGTTCGTCTGATTCTACAAGTTCTAGTTCTGATAAAAGTGAAAAGGCTAGCTCGAATCAAGAAAAACCGGATTCTAAAAAAGATGAAAAATCAAACAAACAAGAGGATTCAAAGTCTGTAGATGGTCAACAAGAAAAGCAAACTGACGGGCAAGTAAGCGATAACCAAGTAGCGGATAACCAATCGGAGCAAAAGAAATCACCCTCTAATAAAACGGCAACATCAAGTCAAAAGTACAGCAATCAAACCCGAGGAAGTAGCAATCAAACTCAAGGTAATAGCAATCAAAGTAGCAGCCAACAAAGTTCCAAGTCAGACTCAACCGCTTCCAGTAGCAAAAGCGGAAATAAGACAACCGCTACCAAAATTAGTTCTGGAAATAAGGCCATTGAATACCTAAAGAGTCAAATAAAAGAAGGTAAGGATAACGATATTATTTTTGATGATATGGGTGGAACCCTATCTAAAGATAGTAAAGGTTCCTATTACACAATTACTCTTTACTCAAAAGAATTAAGAAAAAATGGTGGTTCAGGAACCGTTGGCAGCTATAAAGTCTATCAAGATGGAACGTACTCACAAGGTTGATGAAAGGAAACTAACGCCTGAGAATTTAATTCCCGGGTTTTTTTGTCTGGATTTATTACTGCTGAGTTTTTTGACCCACCACAATTTTCAATTCCCTTTTTTTTAGGGTATCAGATGCTTATGCTAAACAGCGTATCCTTTCAAGGTTCAATTTCATTTTCTGAACCATGTTCAGTTCTCGAAAGGGGCCAGCTTGCATTTCTCTCATAGTTTTAATAGAAGTTCGTACTAAGCTGAATCGAATTTTGAGATTCGGTTTTTTTTAAACCACCTTTTTTTCAATGAAAACCTTGTGTTTAATTCGTATTTCTTGTATTGGTTGACAAAAATCGTTTACATAATGACGTGAATATTTTACATTATGTCAAAAATGAATTACAATAAGGACATAAAATTTGGAGGTGGGTGAATGAAAAATAAAGGGCTGCTAAGCAATCGAATAAATGTTTTTAGGGCGGAAAAGAGATGGTCCCAGCAGGAACTGGCAGATCGTGTAGGGGTTTCACGGCAGACAATTGCTTCCCTTGAGGCGAATAAGTACAATCCGTCTTTAATGTTGGCGTTTGAAATCGCCCGTGTTTTCGGGGAAAATTTAGAAGAGGTTTTTACATATGAATTGATAGAGGGGGAAGAAAAATGATTTTTATATTATCCGTTTTAATGGTTGTTGCGGCTGTTGCTGTGGGTTATTGGATTTCCTTTATCTGGACAGAGGGGAGAGATGAGCGAGGCATACTAATATCGGGTAAAGCAAACGCCGTTGTGATGGTAGTGGTTTTCCTTGGATTTTTTATTTTTAAAACTTTAAACGTTTTTGCCCATTTAACCCTCTCCCAATACAAAAATATGATCGACATTTGGTTTTTTTCCATTGTAATTGTGAATGTGGCATCCATCATTTTCCTAAAAAAAAGAGTTTGAAGAGTAGATCATTTTAGACTTCGTACTAGCGTGTAAAAGCCGAATTCGGCTTTCTATATTAATTGTGTTCTCTAAACTAAACGTATTCAGTTTCTCTTGAATGGAAATATGTCAAACTCTATTGTTTATATACTCCAATTCTGAAATAATTTACGTATGAGGGAACACCCGCCGGGCAACAATCGCCCCGAGCAAAGGGTTGCTTATAAAGTGAAATTATCGTTTAGAAGAACCACCCTTGCTTTTTGCGGAGCGTTTTCGGGTGGTTTTTCGTTTGGATTTTTCCAAGTTTGGAAAAAACATTTTTTATAGTGGAGGGCGTTCAATCCACTATGGTAGTGAAGACATTTTACCAGAAACTGAAAAAATGTGTTAACAAATCCACAATCTAGAAATAAATTAATTTTTTTCAAAAACGATTCTTTAATTTAACACAAATGTGAGTTTGAGGCGTGCTTCTGATCGAATTTTATTTTAAAGCTATAAAAGCCAAGACAGCCGGTTTTTTAATCAAACGATTGATTAAGGATCTCTCTGTCACTTTCTCGGGTTCCTTGCTAAAAGTCCATCCTTCTGCAAAAAAAGTTGGCACCTGACCGGCAGGGGATCATGCCAATTCAGCAAGAGAACCCGGTTGTGTCTGGATCGCTTTTAGCCCCTGATTTATGGGCAATATAAACTCAGGCTGAATCAAAGCGGATCCAGTTTTTCTTTTGCCCGCCCCCAATCCCTTGTCCATCAAGGTCAATCATCCCTCAATGATTATGCCCTATATGCTTAGTTTAAAAGTCCAAAAAATTTTCACATTCTTTTTCCTTCTTCTCCGTCATTTTTTCATGTCTTTTTTCTGTTCTGTTCCAGTTACTCGTCAGATTTCAGACTGGCAATACCATCAACTTTCGGCTATTTTGGGAAATCAAAAATGCTGGATTCAATATTCAACATGAGGCTTCCCCATTTAGGTACATTGTAATTTAATTATGATCCTTCCTCTGAATTTTCCCTTCCCGATAGTAAAGTAAACTTTACGTAAAGTTAACTTTACAATATGATGTAATTGGTGGTGAACAGATTGAAAAACAAAGTTCCGGAATTCAGAAAAAAATATGGTTTTTCCCAAGAAAAAATAGCAGAAAAATTGGGGGTTTCGAGACAAACCATTATTTCGATTGAAAAAGGAAAATATAATCCTTCTCTTCCTTTAGCAATGATGATTGCCAATATTTTTGAAACAAACGTGGAAGATGTATTTTTCATGGAGGAAAAGGACGATAAATAAAAGTTTGAGGGAGATTAATAGATACATATTGCTAGAGGAGGATGTAACATGGGTAACTCAAGGTTAGCTCTTATTGTTTTAGGATTTTTATTTACTGTAATGTCTGCATTTACAATGTTTGTGGGAATAATGGCGAAGTCTGCACCTGCACCTATTGCCTATATGACGCTGGCCATGGCTGTAATGAGTTTTTGTGTAGCCTATCTGTACCCTCAGTTTAAACAAAACGATGAGCGAACGAGACTCATTAGACAAAAAGGGATATTTGCTTCTTTTTTCGCTACAATCATATACCTGATTATCTTTAATATTGGAATACAGTTTGGCTTGTTTGAATTGACTGCAAGCGGGCTGATTAATATTTTAACCGCTTTAATCATTCTCACCGTCTTTATTTCTTTTGTGGTTTATTCCAAAATTTACTGATAAGATTAGAGCAATTCAGCTGGTTATTTTATTCCCCAACTTTTTAATTTTGTGATCAATGACGAAAATTCCTAAATAAGAATTGACGTCTTCTCTTACGGAAATGGCTCGGTTGATAATGAATTAGAATATCGATCTGATTTTATTGGAAAGGATGGTTACGATTGCAAAAATATGCGAATAAAGAAGCCTTGATTGATGAGGTGACTAAGAGTGCAAAGTTATTTATTGATGAATTTCGTTCTATTAATAATCTTGATAAAGATGTCTTTGTAAATGAAGTGGATAGAACGCCATCACAGATGATTGCTTACCAACTGGGATGGCTAAATTTAATATTATCATGGGAACAAGATAACAAAGATGGAAAAAATGTAATAACACCTGCGCCAGATTATAAATGGAATAACCTGGGGGGGCTTTATCAGAGTTTTTATGATAAGTATGCAAGTTATTCGCTTGAAACATTAATTGAGATGTTTAATCATGATGTTCATAAAATAATTCAATTGGTGGAAAGCTATAGTGACAAAGAATTATTTGAACAAGGCGGTAGACAGTGGGCGAATTCAACACCTTCCAAATGGCCAATTTGGAAGTGGATTCATATAAATACAGTAGCACCCTTTAAAACGTTTAGAACTAAAATTAGAAAATGGAAAAAGATGAAAGGAATATAATTTTTAATTGGCTTGTAAAGTATTCACGCTGCAAATTAAGAGTGGGGACGGATCATATATGCGTATCAGGGAAAATAGAAAATCAGAAATTGATACTTTAGTAGATATATGGTATCAAAGTTCATTAAAGGCACATGATTTCATTGATAAGGATTATTGGAAATCACAGAGAGGAGAAATGAAAGAAAAATATCTCCCAATGTCTGAAAATTACATTATAAGCAATAAAGCAGAAATTGTGGGTTTCATTTCAATGTTAGATAATTATCTGGCTGCCCTGTTTATCGATGCGAAACACCAGGGAGAAGGATATGGAAAAGAATTATTAAACTATATAAAAGAACGGAGGGAAAAAATACAATTAAAAGTGTACAAGAAGAATAACAAGGCAGTTAACTTTTATTTACGAAATGGCTTTGTAATCAAAGAAGAATTATTGGACGAACAAACTTCCGAGAAGGAGTTTTTAATGGAATGGGGAAGTTCAAAGTAACATTTACAGGAATGTGGTACATTGGGCTATGTTTTGCACATTCCTTGTGGATAGTTTCAGAAATTCGTTAAAGGTATGTTGTGGATTTATCCATTAAAATTCGGGTTATTGGTAATATCTTCAATTTTTCCGTTATGAATATCGACTGCATACCTTCCATTTGTAGAAGAATGTCCGGATACTAAGGTAGAATATCTTACAATGATATAATGATTGATTACACCATCATATTGGACAAAGTGATTTTTATCTTCGATTAATTCGTTTCTACTACGTAAATAATCTTTCACTAAAGAAACAGCCTTCTTTTGGTCGTTTTCATCTGTATTTGTCTGAATATGATTATTCCGGTTATTTCCTTTGTATGTTCCATTTTGATAAACCTTATAAATGCCCACGGTGCCTGATCCGCCAGCTTGTCTTAAAGATTTTGAGTATAATGTAACCGTGTAATAAGAACCTTTTTCGTCCGTGGATAAGGTTCCTCCCATATCATCAAAAAGAATGTCACGATTACTTTCTTCTTCTATTTTTCCCTTTAAATATTTGATGGCAGCATCTCCGGAAGAAATTTTAATTTTATTGCTGTTACTGGATGAAGAATCTGAGTGATCTTCTGATGTTTCTTCACTGCCGTTTTTGGTTGTTTTTTCTTTTATTTCGGATTGAGCAGATGATGACGGTGAACTGTTGTCATCTTCTGTGTTTTGGTTTGATTCGTTTAGTGAGGCAGCTGAATTGGGTGAACTTGAGTTGCCGGATTTACCTTTTTCACCCGGGTTTGTTGCGTGTTCAGTGCCAGCGTTTTCGCTTTTTTTAGATGGTGAAGCTGGTGTTTGTGAAGAACTGCATCCAGTTATCAAAAACATGAGTACAGCAGCTAAGATCAAGTTGACTTGTTTCATAATAAATCCCCTCTCCATATTTTATAATATATTGGAAAAACCAACCAGTCAATGGAACGCTTAGATTATCCGGATAAATGCTGGCTCTCCCTTATGGACAAGCATGAGAATTTAAGAATTTGGCAGAATGGAAAGATACTGAGCGTTCCGGAAGACTATTACGATGAGTTTATTATAAACAAGGCAAAAAAGCTGCATAGTATACGAAGAAAAAAGGAATTTATCATAGCGCCCAGAATTATTGGTGAAGTGCTGGGATATTTGGAGCAATATGTAGGGGATTCGTTTATTGAATACCGGATCAGAAAACTGATTGAAGCTGGGGTGTTTGAGGCGAAAGGCAGTCTCGAAGCGATGCGTTTGTATCGTGTAAGATTAAAGCTTGGTGAAAAAACGGTTAAAGGGCAGGTTGGTGAATATGGGCAAAATACTTGATGGAAAATTAACCCAACATAACAGGCAGTAAGACTTCCACCTTAAGATTCAGGATACGAAGAAGATAGGCGGGAGAAGGTCCGATTGGTTCTACTAACCATTAGTGGGGGATGAAGGAAAACCCCCACTAATGGTCGAATATAAAGTGTAAGGATTTGGAAAAATACGCTCCTATAGACCTGCTATTGAACGAAACTCGTGAGAAACTGGAACACAAAGTAAAGCTGTACATTTTTGCTAAAAGCACTGTAATCATATTTTTGTGTAGAGCTGGTTTAATGAATAAGTTTTTTAGCTGCCGGCCTTAAGGGATCAAAAATCTGGTTAACATTGAAAAATTGTTTTAACACATTGTTTCTTCCGGTTAATGCTTCACTCATCCGCAAACCATCCACATTAATTCGGGCTTGCCGATAGTAATCCGGCCCAGATTGAGACCAGTAAGTTTTTGTTGCATCTACATTGGCATAATAGTGAAAGCCCTGGCTTTTCAAATATTGATATTTATCATTGGAATACGGCTTCCAGTCTTGAATATCACTGCCAAAGGCAAAAATAATTGTATCCGTTGGTCCAACAATTGGTTCCACTTCTTTTTTCCATTTAGTTGTATCTTTTTCTAAATGACACAAAGTAACTTTCTTTGCATCCAGATGCCCCCAAGTGTGAGAAGCAAACTTCCATCCTTCCCTTTTCATTGCATCGGCGACTTTTTTTGCTTGCTGCTGGTCCTTTTTGATATTTGGATTGGGATTTTCACTGTTGGGGCCATAATCACTCTCTGATGTTCTATATCCTAAGACGCCATTATATCCGGTTAATGCAATCATTCCCTTGTGTCCTTTGTAAGAAAAGTCCGGGTGGTTTTTAACAAAGTTATCTACAATAGGAACCAGATCATAAGCTCCTTGTACGGATTCTCCCTTTTCATTCACATAGGTGTTTGTGACATTTCCATTTGCATCAAGTGTTAAGTTTTTGGCAAATCCATCATTTTTCATATATTCATAATAGCTTACATCATCCTGAGACAACACCAATGGTTTTTTGCCCGCTGGCAATTTAATGTCCTGGTAAACCATCTTTCCCTTTTTATCGGGTTTTGCAATGTCCTGAAGATTCACTAGGACAAATCCTCTCTCGTATAACTGATTGATCATTTTTTTAAATTCGTTGATCGTTACCATATAATCTTCATAGCCTTGGGTCTTATTATCCCCATCGAATGCTCTGGATGGATTAACAATTAATGAATGGAAAAATAAATGCGGGATTTTGTAATTGTCCGGCCATACCGCAAGTTTTTTCTCCTGGTTTTTATATTCGTGAATAGTACTTTGAACATCTTTATCTTTGGAAAAATCTGACTGGCCTAATAGATTGATAGCCTTTTGATAATCATATTGTCGGGCTGAGACTTCAGCATTTGTTAACAGCTGCTCTTTTTGCTTCCTTTGTTCTTTTTTCATTTGTTCCTTCTTCATCTGTTCTTTCTTAACTAATGATGAAGAAGCCGATGAATGCTGTGCATCTTTAGCTGCGCATCCGGCAATAAAGATGAGCATAAAAAAAAGAATTGCGCCTTTTGTTAAATAGGGTAAAACAGTATGCCTTATCATAAATCAAGCTCCTATATTTTTTCTTCCAGATTTGGTGTAATTTCTAGTATAGTACAATATGGATATTTTTTCATTTTAATCAATCCCAAAAACCAGGTGATCTCATGAAGTTTTTTAAAGGGTGATCATTTAACGGATTTCCGAAAGAAGTCTCCCATCCTCAAGGAATGTGTAGGGTGTAGCCCAATGAGTAGGTGGGAGATGAATTTCGGTTAGGTGTTAGCCTAAATTGTTTCGATGTATTGCCAATTGTTATTGTGTCTTATGTGTGTCAATTCCTTCAGACTCACCTGTTTATAAGACTTATTTGGCCTTGTGATGTATTCATCATCAATTGTTTTGACATAAGCCATACTTGTGCCTGTGAAACCTGTAATAAAACCTACTTTTCCAAACAAAATCACTTGATCATTGAGGT
>NZ_KB894049.1 GCF_000374345.1 Heyndrickxia acidiproducens DSM 23148 | reverse complement strand
GCGTTGATAGAACAGTTCAAATCCATTTCTTGCTTGGGACACAGAAAATGAATTATGGAGCACTCGTCCGCGGTCATCTACAAAGCAAGCGTAGTGTGTCCGCTTGGCAATATCGATTCCCACCACAAGTGTTTGTTCGGTGACTTGATTAATTTTCTGATTTTGTTTAAAATCCATTATGGAGTCCTCCTTGGTTACAAATTAGGGGTCAATTCTTGCAGATTTGACACCCCGCATCATACCAAGAGGGCTCTTTTTATTCAAGTCCCCGAAAATCCTTCTAACAGGAATGCTCCTTACAGATTATATTTTAGGTCATTACTTGTAATACTTCATCACAATGTATTCAAACTGATGATTTACAATTGTGATGATCTAATTTTACGTAATATTCATTGAGGGGGATTCAAAAAACATAGTTGGGGCTAAAATAAAAAATTGCAGATACTTTTTGAATCGGGAAGTGTGAATTTTAAGCCATTAAAATACTTTACCGGAGGATATTTAAAATTATTCTGATCTGAGGACTATTTACAAACTCTAGAAAATTGACTCTGATTTATACCCTAATCCGTTTTGAAGCTTTGTACGAAATTCCATTTCAGAATTCGGTCAATTAAAACTAAAGGCTTCACCTATAAAGTCACTGTTTATTTCTACGACAGATAAGTGACCAGCAGATAAAAGCCAGTATGGGGATGGGAATGGATTTTTCTATTTGCACTAAAAGACAAGCGTTCACACCGGCTTAAACAACTTGACCCTACTGCAATGGGGTCGGAAGCACAAAAACAAAATATTGAGTTCCACAGGCAAAAGGCGAAAGAGTTAGCGCGTTCGGCCTGACTAAAAGCGTTCATTCCCCCTATAAACGCTATCTCGCTCAATTTTCCACCCTGTGATGGCGTTCATCCCCCCTATGAACGCCATCTCGTTCAATTTTCCATCCTATGATAGCGTTCATTCCCCCTATGAACGCCATCTCGCTCAATTTTCCATCCTGTGACAACGTTCATCCCCTTTATGAACGCCATCTCGTTCAATTTCCAATCCCGTGATAACGTTCATCCCCCTTATGAACGCTATCTCGCTCCATTTTCCATCTTAAAATAGCGTTCATCCCCCTTAAAGAAAGCTATCTCTCCCACTTTTCAACCCCGAATTGGCGTTCATTCCCGGCTTTGGCCATGAAATCCTGAGTTAGCCGCTATATTTGTTCATCATTCCTCACTTGCCCACTTCCTATATCTAACCAGGCCAATCATGATTTGAGAAGAGCAAAATCTTTATTCCGCCCCCTGATCAATTGGCTGCGGAAAATGAACTTGAAACTGTCTTGCCACAGCAATGAGTTCTTCCTCAACGTTAGCCGGTAATGGAATACCTGCTGCTAATCTGTGCTTTCTTTCTTTGAATTTTCTTTCTCCCGGGTATCGGATTTCTTGGCTCGCGGTGGATTTCGGGACAGCTTTCATTTCTTCTAAAAGGCGCTGCATCATCGTCAAAAATTGCTTCAAACTCATGAACTTTTCTATATCCATTAAAATGAAAAAATGGCCGACATTCGCATATCCGGATTCATGTTCATCGTAAATGCTTTTGACATGTGGGCCAAATGCTGCGCCTGTCAGGACTCCGGATAAAATTTCCACAGCGAGTGCCAACGCGGCTCCCTTTGCACCGCCCATTGGTAAAACCGCCCCTTTTAAAGCTGCATTCGGGTCATTTGTCGGGTTTCCATCTTCATCCATGGCCCAGCCGTCCGGGATTTTGCTTCCTTGCTTGGCTGCTGCAATAATTTTTCCCCTCGCTGTAATACTGGTCGATAAATCGATGATTACAGGCTGATCATTTCCTGTGGGGAACCCGAACGCTACCGGATTTGTTCCAAAGAAAGCTTCTTTTCCTCCCCAAGGTGCAATCCCCGGGGGTGAATTTGTAAAGCCGATACACGCAAGATGATGGTCACATGCCAGTTCACAAAAATAAGAGACCGTTCCAAAATGGTTACTGTTTTTGATGGCGATTGCTGTAATTCCGCTTGCTTTTGCCATCTTAACCGCTTTTTTAATCGCATGATAGCAAACGATATGGCCGAGCCCATTATCCCCGTCCACTAAAAGAACAGACGGAGTTTTTTCTTCTGTTTTCAGGTGGGGATGTATATTGATTCTGTGATCGCAAAAACGTTTTACATAGATTGGCAGCCTGCTGATGCCATGGCTGTCTACACCATCCAGGTTGGCCTTTATTAAAGAATCTGAGACAATTGATGCATCGCCCTCACCCATACCAACCGCTTTCAGAACATCTATACAAAAATTTTTTAAGTCTTTTGCACTGTAGGCTTTCATGCATAACCCCCCCTCGAAATCCCACTATCCATTCTTATGTGTTTAAAATCCTGTTTGAACTACAAAATTATAAAAAAGAAACCTGCCAGACATAGATTCTGCTGTAACAGGTTTCTTTTTTGCATTTGAACATTTACCGCATAAACTATACGAAAAATGCATCCATTGAGACCGGGAACCAACTTATTTTAAGTTCCCCGGTATGGATTTCATAATTCTGCCGGATGCAGCTTTTTCAACAGGAGATTTTGCAGGACGAATCACTTTCATTCTTTCTCACCCCCTTTCACCGCTTCAGATGAATCAGACGGATCTTGCCGGAACACGGTATTATGTCTCTTGTAAACTGTCTTTCCAAATCAGAGATAATACTTTTCTAATATTTTTCTTTTCGTATGGACAAGGTTTTTCTCCGGTTAACATCCGGTAGTACGGGCAGTGGTTTCCCTGGCATGCCGGCCGGAAAAAACATGACTGGCAGCCGGAGTCGGTTTCTTCCCCTGATGTTACCCATGTGGCCAGTTTGTCAAAATCAATCGCTAAGCTGCCATCTTCATGGAGTTTGCCCACTTTATTGATCTCTTCATCAAGGCAGGTCGTACATTTATACAATTGTCCGTCAGCACCGATCACAAATGAATTTGGTTTGGCTGCATAGCAGACGGAAGCAGTCGGCATCATGGATCCTGATATGAGAGAACTCATGCCAAGCCCTTCATCGACAGCTTCTTCGGTAAATTCCCAAATTTTTTGATTGGAAATAATATGGTTGCAAATCGGGAGTTCATCATCATGTTCCCCTCCCCATCTGCCCACCGGATGGAAAAAGAGGCCAAAGCGTTTATCATGTGCAAAGTGGTCTTTTAAGCAGGCAATCAGATTGCTGACTTCCTTTATATTTTCCTGGTCGAAATTCACGCGGATCGTGAAATCAAAATCCGCACTACATTCTTTTACCGCCCTCAGGTTTTCGATAATTTGATCAAAAGTACCGCCGCCGCCAGCCAGATGCCGGGTCCGGTCATGCATTTTACCGACACCGTCAATGGTCACCATGAACTGCCGGACATTCCAGGAAAGCAATTTTTCAAATGTTTCTTTTGTTAAAAAATAGCCATTTGTGACAACATCGGCAGAGTACTGAATCTGGTTTTCCTGGGCAATGGATAAAAACGTATGGGACAGTTCCTCAATTAAAGGCATTTGCAACAGCGGTTCACCGCCGAACCAACTGATATGCAGGTTTGACAATGTGCCGGCCCTGTCTTTTACGAGTGCTTTTACGCCATTAACAACCTCAGGTTTCATTTTCCCGCGCTCAAATTTTTCATAACAGTATGTACAGCGAAAATTGCAGGCTTCCGTTACCAACAGAATCAGGTGCATCATATCTGTTCGGTGCATGGATTCGTGCAGGAACAATGCCCTCCGTTTTTGATCCACATGGCCGGGAACGATAAAACCATGATCATATAAAGACTTTTTAACATCCGAATCCAATTCCGTAATCCCGGCCCTTTTCAGGCAATCCATGACTTCAGCCTTTTCGTCTTCTGAAAAACTGACAATGGCTCCTGTATAACTATTGTATAAAATCATGCCATGATCATCCGTACGGGATAATACATTAAATCTTGATGGAACATAATGCGTGTCCAAAATGTGATGAACCTTCTTTCTATATGAATACTTCCCGCTTACCAACATATACCAAGGCTAATGATATTTCTTTTATAAAAAAATAGCAATATCCATTCTGCTCCTTTACACGCTCCTTTTCTAACAATTTGATGAAAAAACAATCTCCATTTATCAAAACGATCCCGATATGAAAAGCTCAAGCGGTTCCGCCCATGCGCAATCAGCAACCTTTTCTTGCCAATAAGCTCCGTGGCGATTGCTTGGGTATGATTGAAAGACATTCAACCTTTCCGATATCCGGCATATATTATGAACGACTAATATTAGGGAGGGCCTTCATTGTCAGAATATCGAGCGTCATTAAAACAGTGGAGTGAAGAGATCGCAAAGGCTTTTCATAAATCTGAAGATGTATTGCGGGAAAACGTCCGGAAAGAAAGGTTGGATGAATGGCAGGAAAGTCTCCGCGAATTTCAAAAATTTCTTTCAACCGAAGAACCATTGCAGGATGCGGATATTTACAACCGGGCGAACAAATTGTATATGCAATTCAATTCTTTTTTGGGAAAAAGCAGTGCTGCCAAGCCGGATGGAAATGGCGGTGCAGCAGCCCTGCAGGATGTGGTGCCAATCGGCGGGCATACCCTTCCGCCGCTTCCATACGCTTATGATGCATTGGAACCCTATATCGCGCGTGAAATAATGAGGCTCCATCATGATAAACATCATCAAAGCTATGTGGATGGTTTAAACAGAGCAGAAAAAGAAATGCAAAAAGCCCAGGCAACCAATAACTTTGGGCTCATTAAGCATTGGGAAAGAGAAGCTGCCTTCCATGGTGCCGGCCATTATTTGCACACCCTTTTTTGGAATATAATGAGCCCCAATGGCGGAGGGGAGCCGAAGGGAGATTTAGAGAGAAAAATCCGGCAAACGTTCGGTGGCTTTGCTCATTTTAAAAAACATTTTTCAGAGGCAGCAAATCAGGTGGAAGGTGTCGGATGGGCCATATTGGTCTGGTCTCCACGTGCAAGGCGGCTTGAAATTCTGCAGGCTGAAAAACATCAAAATCTCAGCCAATGGGATGTCGTACCGCTCCTTGTTCTTGATGTGTGGGAACACGCCTACTACCTCCAATACAAAAATGAAAGAAAGAAATACGTCGAAAATTGGTGGCATGTTGTCAATTGGCAAGAGGTGGAAAATCGTTTCAAAGAAGCAGTGAAATTAAAGTGGCAGCCTTTTTAAATCAAAGGGATGATTCATCTGCATACAGGCTTTTTTGAGGGAGATTCAACATGCAATTATCCATTAAGCTCACGTTTCAAGAAAATGAATCCCTACTTGTGTTTGACCAGCGTTTTTGATCCCATGAAGCCGAGTAGTTTTTAGGGTAATGTAGGAAAATGCTCTAATAGTATGGGAAACTTCAGTTAGAGAAAAAAACGGTAAGGCATGACCACAATTCACGTCTTACCGCGATTTTTTTGCCATCAAAAAAGAAAATATTTGAATTTCTTTCACGATCAAAATCGTTTTTTAGTAAGCCGCTTTAAAGAGCTCAATTATATCTTGCGTATTTCCTTGAATCGGGTTGCTAAACGCATTCCCATCTTCAAGGGCCAATTTCGCCATTAATTCGAAGTCTTTCTCCTTCACAGCTAATTCTCGCAGATTAGAAGGAATATGGATGTCTTCAGATAGCTTTCTAATCGCATCAATGGCTTTATCAGCTGCGTCACGAATGGAAAGCCCTGCGATATTTTCACCCATAAATTTAGCAATATCAGCAAATTTACGGGGATTCGAGATAAGATTAAACTTTTCAACATGCGGTAACAATACGGCGTTTGCAACTCCATGCGGAATGTCATATAAACCGCCTAATTGATGGGCCATTGCGTGAACGTAACCTAAACCAGCGTTATTAAATGCCATTCCAGCCAATAAAGAAGCACTTGCCATATTTTCACGCGCTTCAATATTTTTACCGTAAGCTACTGCCTGGCGCAAATTTTCTGATATCAATTGAATCGCTTGAACGGCCTGGGCATCTGTTACTGGATTTGCACCAAGTGATACATAGGCTTCAACCGCATGAGTTAAGGCATCCATTCCCGTTGCTGCAGTTAAGCCTGCTGGTTTTCCTACCATTAATTCCGGATCATTAATAGATACTAACGGTGTGTTCCTCCAGCTAACAATAACAAATTTGATCTTTTTCTTCGTATTCGTTAGCACACAGTGGCGTGTCACTTCACTTGCTGTTCCTGCGGTTGTATTTACAGCAACAATAGGAGGCAGAGGATGTGTTAATTTTTCAATTCCGGCATAGTTCTCGTATAAATCTCCTTCATGGGTGGCAGCAATACCAATTCCCTTCCCGCAGTCATGTGCACTGCCGCCCCCAACGGTTAAAATGAGGTTACAATGATTTTCTTGATACACCTTTAGTCCATCTACTACATTCGTATCTTTTGGATTGGGTTCAACTCCGTCATAAATCACATAATCAATCATCGTTTCCTTTAATGTTGCGATGACTTTTTCTACCGGACCGCCATCTAATTTGCTTAAAAATCGATCCGTTACAATTAAAGCTTTTTTGGCGCCAAGAATTTTACAACGTTCCCCGGTTACTTTTACGGCACCGCGGCCAAAATAGTTTACATTCGGCATAAAAAAGTCGTACATGTCATAACCTCCAGTTTGGTTTATTCATGTCTCTCAAAAAAGGAGTGTGCAAAATGGCTGCCCTGTCCCTTCACTATTTCACCTTTAATGGCTCCAGCTGCGCAAGAACAGCCTCCACATCTGCATCAGCCTGAATCAGTGCGGCGGCGGTATAGGCGCCTTCCACAAGGGCAGCATCCATGAGCCGGCAGTTTTTGTCCGATGTTTCCATGGCCATTTCCAAGTTCATTTTCGCGCTGCCGAGGTCGTAAAAGCCGAATAGATCATCGGCTTCGTTTTCCGCAATCGCTGCCGAGATTTTATCAAAGCTGGTGCCAACTTCACCCTCATCCGTTCCGCCCGCATACGTAATCGAAACATCCTTGGCTGCTTCGCCCAGTAAACGGGCAACCCCTGCTGCCAATTCCGGAATATGGGAAACGATGACAATGCCATAAGTCTTTTTATGCATGAAGAACCCCGCCTTCCAGTAGTGCTTCAAATAAATAACCGCTCGATACAGCGCCCGGATCCAGGTGGCCGACAGAGCGTTCGCCGAGATAAGAGGCCCGGCCCTTGGTCGCTTTCATGTCCTTTGTTGCGGCCACGGCGCTTTGAATGACTTCTTTTGTTAAAGTCCCTGCTTCGAGCGCTTCGCAGACCGGGATCCAGACATCGACCATTGTTTTTTCGCCCTGCGCTGCTTTCCCGCGTTTTTGGATGCCGGCAAGGCCTGCTTTTACGATCCCCGCTACATCTGTTTCCGTTTCACCGGCTTGTTTGGCCATTGCGATCAACGCCGACCCGTAAAGCGGTCCGGATGCGCCGCCGATTTTGCTCAACAGCGCCATCGCAGCGGTTTTAAACACATCCTGGACGGTTTTAAAACCGCCCTCCTCCAGTTTGTCCGCCATCGCTTTCGTGCCGCGCGCCATATTACTCCCATGGTCGCCGTCCCCGATTGCGGAATCCAAATCGCTCAAATACGCTTTCTGTTCTTCCACTTGGGCCGCAAATGTTTTCAGCCAATCAACAGCTGTATCTACTGTTAACATCTCGATCACTTCTCCTTTTTACACCCATGCCGGCGTTTCTACAGGCTGTTTTAAATAGTCCGCCCAAGACTCGTCTTCCAATTTTAAAAGGGTCAGTGAGAGGCCCGCCATATCAATGGATGTCATCAAATTGCCGGCTTTTTTAAAATCGACAACCAGCCCCTCTTTTTCCAGTAAGGCCTGCACATCATGGATAAAAATATATTGTTCCATCAGCGGTGTTGCACCCAGCCCGTTGACAAGGCAAGCATAGTGGTCGCCTTTTTGCCAATTAAATGCCTTTTTCAGCTGGGTAACCAGTTCATTCGCAATTTCTTTTGACGGCTTGATTTTTTCGCGCCGGTAACCCGGTTCGCCGTGGATCCCGACGCCGTATTCCATTTCATCCGCCCCCAATTCGAAACCCGGTTTGCCGACTTCCGGAACGGTTGCCGGGGAAATCGCGACACCAATCGTTTTGATAGCCGGCACTAAGCGGTCTGCCAATGTTTTGATGTCTTCCAGAGAATAGCCGGATGCAGCCGCGGCCCCGAGCATTTTATGGACAAGCACAGTTCCTGCAACTCCGCGTTTTCCAGCTGTATAGGTGCTGTCTTCCACGGCGATATCATCATCAACAATTACTTTTTCGACTTTGATATCCTCCATTTCAGCCAGTTCCTCGGCCATTTCAAAATTCATCACATCACCCGTGTAATTCTTCACAATTAAAAATACGCCGGCACCCTGGTCCGCTTTTTTTATCGCTTCAAAAATCTGGTCCGGCGTTGGCGAAGTAAATACTTCCCCGCAGACAGCCGCACTCAGCATCCCTTTTCCTACAAAACCGGCATGGCTCGGTTCATGCCCGCTGCCTCCGCCACTTACCAGCCCGACCTTGCCTTCGTCTGTAAACTTGCGGTAGATGACGCCGGTTCCTTCAATCCGTCCGACCTTGTCTTCATTTGCATACACAAAGCCTTGCAGCATTTCATCAAGCACATTTTTCGGGTCATT
>NZ_KB894048.1 GCF_000374345.1 Heyndrickxia acidiproducens DSM 23148 | reverse complement strand
GTTGTCACGGATACGCAAAGTGCTTTAAAGGAGAAATCTGATCAAATCGCGGACCTCCAGCAGGCAATTGATGCGTTTGTGAACATGGAAGATGCGTTTAAAAGGCAAGGCCGGCAATGCCATGCGTGGGTATTTCCGGGATTTCCACCAACCGTTTCTTTTGTACTTGCAGTCGTTTTTATCCGAATACAACGAGCAGCTGAACAAAATTCTCAAAGATTTGTCATCCTTTGAACCGGACCCGAACGGTTATATTCAGGAAGCTTTTGTCCCAACTTAACGGGCAGTAAGACTCCCACCTCAAGATTCAAGGTACGAAAAAGATAGGTGGGAGATCAACTGCCCGTAAAGTTCCGATTGGTTCAACTAACCATCAGCGGGGGATGAAAGAAAACCCCCACTGATAGAAGTTTCACTTTATCCAGGACGGTGTCATTTCCGCGCTGAAAAAACTGGAGAATACCGTTGGATACTTGCTGGAAGATGCCAATGCCGCAATGCGAAGAGTTTCAGAGCTCATCTCTCTTCCAAAACTGGATGTGGAGGAAAAGCTATACTATATTCAGAAGGCTAGAAAAAAGGCGAACAAAACACTTGAGCATTTGCATGACTTTGACTCAAAGGCTGCCAGTACACTAGATTCCCTTGAAAAAGACATGGACACCATGGAGCGGTTTGTCCGGCAGATGGAATTGATGGCTGGTGACGGCTCACTTGACATTTCGACCTACAACCCGAAACAGTTTGTCACAACGGGAGCCTACCGGAGTCTGGAGGGCGAGCTCATTCAGAAAGCCGGTGTAAAACCGGTCCAAACAGTGAACGGCAAGGACTTTGGCAGATATTTGTCCGTCAAGTTCCATATGTATAAAGACGGAGCCATTGTGATGGAATACTGGAAGCCCGGCAGCAAGCAACTTTATTATGAACGGGTGAACGAAATCCCAAAAGAGGCCATACCGGGTTCAGAAAATCAGGATGATCCGCTTTATAAGGATATTTGGAACGGCATTTATGAAGGCTCCGGAAAAGCAGTCGGTGACACGATCGAAGGCCTGGAAACACTCCTCGATCCAAGAACCTATATCTCAATGGGTTATAATGGCGCAAAATACGCGAATCAGCTCATCTCTTCCCCGGAAGAAACTTTGAAAAGCACGGCATCCCGAACGATTGATATGGCAAAGTATATGGGGATGGCAGTCAAAAATGCTTTTGAACGGGACGTCATCAACGGAGATGCCAAAAGCCGGACAGCATTCTTCACCTATGCTTTCGTTTTTATCGGACTCTCTGCTCTTGGGGACAAAGGCATAAGTAAAATTAGCACTGCCGGAAAAGCGATGAATGCCGGGAGACTGGCTGAAAAAGCCGGGAAGCTGAGGGTCAATACCGGGGTTACGCCTGCACTTGAAGCTGCCGGCGCTGGTCCAACGAAGATTCCGTATAATGTGATGGATAACCTGGGTGTTAGGATTCAGAAGGCGGCAGAAGAAAGATGGACGGGGAACAAGGATGCTGGTAAAGACATAGGTGATGGCACAGTATGGGAAAACATAAGAATCACCCAACCGCTTTATGAAGGTACAAAAATACCAAAATCATTCGAATTAGTAGTAGATGGTGAAAAGTTCTGGGTACACCCAAATGGAACAAAACACATGGTCGAGTATATAACAAGGGAAGCAACAACACATGGTATGCCAATAAATAGTCAAACTTTATTATCCAGTTTCCAAAGCTCTGTTAAAGATGCAGTTAAAGAAGGCGTTAAGTATGATGAAATTATGAATACAGGTAATTGGGAACTAATATTTAGTAAAACACGCGGAGAAGGATTACTACCAGTCATAAAGCACGCTGTATATAGACCTTAGAAGGAGACATGTTTATGTTAAAAGTAATAGGATATAAGGAAGGACAGTCTACAAATATTGAGTATGATGTTTATACACCAATTAATATTGAATTTGGTACATGGAATATATCAAAAGAACCAACAATATATTGGAGAACTGGTGATTTTAAGAAATCTTTAATTGAAATTGGAATAGGAAAATATACAGGTAATATTCGTTCTATTACACTAACTTTGTGTGAGAATGTATACAAAACAGGGAACTTTAATTTTAATATGAAAAGTATAACTTTGAATAAAGGGATACCGATTTTTAAGGTAGACGAATTAAATAATGAAACGTATTTAGATGAAAAGGGTCAACTAAACGTTTTTATAGGGATTGATAAAATATTTATATCGTTTTCGGAAAACGAAATTGTGTCAATTGTACAAAACGATAATGTGGGATTTGCTATAGATACCAATGAAACGATTTGTGGAATTATAGTAAATGATGTAGAAGAACATGAAAAGAAAATAATAGAAGATGCATTGAAATAATTGGGGTTGCCTGTCATCATCCTAAATATGCAAAGCCCTGCAAAATACTCAGTATGGTCGCCTTGGAGGTTCATCGAGGTTATAAAAGCCCATGCATCTGCAAATATCAGTAAAAATTAAAGCAAAAAATTGAAAACACCGCCGAAGTCTATTATATTATGTATAGAACATAGCAAAAATGTATTTACATATATATGGATGGAAAGGCGGTGACATGCCATGAATGGGCACAAACCGATGCATAAACAAATTGAAGAAGATTTATTGGAAAAAATCAATTCCGGCTTCTATAAGGAAAATGAGTTAATTCCGAAAGAAGTCGATTTAGCAGAAGTGTACCAAGTCAGCAGGCCAACAGTGCGCCAGGCCATCCAAAGCCTGGTGAATGAAGGATATCTCGAAAGGAAAAAAAGAAAAGGTACGATTGTCAGAAAAAGAAAAATCAGCCAGGAATTTACCCATATTATCGAAAGTTATGATTCGGAAATGAGCCGAAAAGGGCTGCTGCCAAAAACCCGTGTACTGACTTTCAAAATAGACACAGCAACGGAAGAAATTGCCGGAAATCTTGATATTCAAGCAGGGGATAAAGTATATAAACTTGTGCGGTTAAGATATGCGGGGGAAGACCCTATTGTCCTCGTTACAACTTACCTGCCCCAGCATTGTTTGCCCGACTTTCTGGAACATGATTTTACAAAACAGCGTTTGTACGGCGTGCTGGCGGAAAGAGGGCTGCAGGTGAACGCAGTCAAAAGAAAATTGGATGTGATTAAAGCGGACGAAACAACAAGCGATTTGTTGGATATTGTCATCAATGACCCCGTCTTTTATTTTCATACAATTGGTTACACCGGGGATCACATTCCGATTGAATATTCCATTTCAAAGTACCGGGGAGACTTGAATTCCTTTATATTTGAAGTGAACAATGTAAAAAATGTAAATACAGGCTTCTAAACTTCTGCACCAAGAACCAAAGCCGCCTGCAATTTTATTTGCAGGCGGCTTACTGGTTAAATTTCAATACTGTCTTTTCCTTCCTGTTCAAGCCGGTTTTTTATGGATTCGATGATTTTAACCCCTGCACTGCATCCAATACGTTCTGCGCCGTTTTCGATCATGCTGATGAAGGTGCCGGCATCCCGAATTCCGCCGGCTGCTTTTACTTTCACTTCAGAGCCGACAATACTTTTCATTAATTTTACATCTTCTGCGGTTGCCCCTCCTGAACCAAAACCTGTTGAAGTCTTAATAAAATCAGGTTTCACTTCTTTTGCAATCTCTGCCAGTTTCGCAATTTCTTTTTTCGTTAAATAACAATTCTCGAAAATGACTTTGGATAACACACCGTTTTCGCGGCAAATTGATATAATTTGTTCCATTTCCTCTTTAATATAATCATAGTTTTTCGCTTTTAAGTCGGTAATGTTGATCACGTAATCAATCTCATCCGCACCATTTGCAATCGCGTCTTTTGTTTCAAATACCTTTGATGCGATTGAAGTTTGCCCAAGCGGAAAACTAATCGCCGCTCCGACGTGAATATCCGTGCCTTTTAGGATCCCGGCGCATAATTTGGTCTGCGTCTGGTTAATTGCAACCATTTTAAAATGATAAGCTTTTGCTTCCTCGCATAGTTTTTGCATATCTTCCCTCGTTGCATAAGGCTTAAGATTCGTATGGTCTACCAGCCTGCATAAATCATCCAATGAATAGGTTGTCATGGCATTTCCTCCCATATGTTATTACATATAATATAAATCTATACTACTATAAATTCAATCAAGCAAGCTATATTAATTTAAAAAAGGGATATAACAATGTTGACAACGATTTCAAGGAGATGTAAATTATTGATTACATATTAAAATAATTTCTTATATGTAAGCAATTTTAATGTGAGTAAGAATAAATAAGCAAAACCGGAACCTTAGATGATAAAAGTGGAATTAACCAGTTTTTCAGGAAAAAATGGAGTCTGATGACAGATACAAAACGTTAATGTTAATTCGGCTTTGTTGAAAAAAACAAACAACCGGCTGCCTTAAAAGCATTTGTTTGAATAAATGTTTGTTTTTTACATATACTGTTAGGATAAGAGGACAAGAAAGGGGACAATGATAATTGAAAGATGTAAAACTTGTAATCTTTGATATGGATGGGCTGCTGTTTGATACGGAGCGGCTTTACTATTCGGCAATGAAGCAGGTAATGGAGAAAAAATGGGGTTGCGATTTCCCGTTAGAAAATTATAAGCGGTTTATCGGTGTGGATGACCGTGAGTGTGATGATGTTATGAAAAGTTTATACGGCAAGGATTTCTCAATGGAACTCATTCTGGAAGACTATTATCAATTGTTTTCACAAATACTTCGTGAAGAAGGACTGCAAGTTAAGAAAGGCGCAAAAGACATATTGGATTTTCTGGACAATAAGGGAATAAAAAAATGTATCGCCTCTTCCAGCAGCCGCGAGACGATTCAAAATAATTTATCTATGGCAGGATTAACAGACCGTTTTGACTTTTATATGAGCGGCAGTGAAGTAAAACGGGGAAAGCCGTATCCCGATATTTTTCTGGGCGCATGTCAGCGGGCAAATGAAGTGCCGGGCTCCTCACTTGTTTTAGAGGATTCCCTAAATGGCTTAAGGGCAGCAACTGGGGCGAGCATTAATTGCATTATTGTTCCTGATTTAATTGAACCAAATGAAGAAATAAAAAAGCATGCCTATAAAATTGTTTCGGATTTAAGTCAAGTAATTGATGTCATTGAAAGCTAGATACCGGGTGCCTGGCACAACCTGAAATATGTCAATTTTTGTAGAATAGAAGAGCCACTCCTTTGAATAATAAGATTTTATTACCATATAAAAATATATCCGGTTTTTAAAGACAAAGCTGGCATCAGTCGGATTAATCACAAATTTTTTGTTGGGCGCATAGGCTAATGTGGAGTACCGTTAATCTAAGCCAAGCAGAGGAGTGGCGGGACATGTCTGGGGAAATTTTGCATTATTTTGCGGGTGGCAATACCGGTAAAGGGTTTTATCATTTTTTTGAATCGAATTTGCAAGGATTGGATTGTGTATTTATTTTTAAAGGCGGCCCGGGGACGGGAAAGTCTTTTATCATGAAAAGGCTGGCGGAAGAATGGCAACGGAAAGGCTATGATCTAGAACTGATTCATTGTCCGTCTGATCCTGATTCGCTTGATGGTTTTATCATTCCAGCACTAAAAACAGGGGTTGTGGACGGGAGTGCGCCACATGTAGTGGAACCGAAAGTACCAGGTGTGATTGAATCGGTTGAAAATCTTGGGGAAGCTTTGGATGCTTCGGTACTGGGAAAACATAAAAAGGAAATTTTGGAGTTGTATCACCGCGCAGGGGATGCATACCAATCTGCCTTTCAAGCATTCCAGGAAAGTTTGCGCCACCATGACGATTTGGAGGCCATCTATTTGAAAGAAATGGATTTTGAAAAAGCGGATCGGCTGACGCAGCACCTGATCGTCCGGTTATTTGGCGAGACAGTTGGGAAAGGAAGCGCAACGGAGCACCACCGTTTTCTCGGTGCTGCCACACCAAATGGGGCGGTTGATTTTATTCCAAACCTTACAGAAGGGCTGACGAAACGCTTTTTTGTAAAAGGAAGGGCAGGTACCGGGAAATCAACGATATTGAAAAAAATCGCCGCCCATGCCCTTGAAAAAGGTTTTTCAACAGAGGTTTATCATTGCGGTTTTGATCCTAACAGTCTGGATATGGTCATCGTCAGGGAACTCGATTTTTGTATTTTTGACAGCACCGATCCGCATGAATATTTCTCTGAACGAAGAGGGGATGAAGTGATAGATACTTATGCCGCAGTGGTGGAACCTGGTACGGATGAAAAATACGCAAACGAAATCCAAGCGGCCCACAAGCGGTACAAAGACAAAATGAAAGAAGGAATTGCCTGGCTGCAACAGGCAAAAATGCTAAACGACCAACTTGAACTCTATTATCGGGAGGCAATGGACTTCACGAAAGTCGATCAATTATATATAAAGATAAACAAACAAATACAGGAAGCTGAAAGCACGCAACACCAATCGTGAAAAAATGGGGTGCCACTGAGAAAGGTGGCATCCCTTATGTCTTCATTATTTTTATAAAAAACTCAAATAATTATTGCCGTTTTATGGAAGGTGGGCATTAAACTCTAAAGGTTGAATGATCACCTGTCCGCTTTTAAATGTTTGGACATCTGGATATGGAGGAAAAGCTATTCTATATTCAGAAAGCTAGAAAAAAGCAAACAAAATGCTTGAGCAGCTGCATGATTTTGATACAAAAGCCGCCCGCCCCCTCGAAACTCTTGATATCTGGAGGGCGAGCTCATTCAGAAAGCTGATTTTACCGATATACCAGTGAGCAGTGCCAGGAAGTACCAAAAATCTAACGGAAATCCGTTATTCTGCTTTTAGAACTTTTTTGATGGCACGATTTTTTTTGCCGCTCTCAGTATCCTCTTGTTGTTTGGTTGTGAGGGCGGCATTACGTTTGCCCATTTGCTTGCAGTACCATACAAATACTAAAACGTATCCAGCCAGTGCCAAAAGTGATAATCCGATTAGTTTGATATCCAGGGTGTCTGCAGCCCTTCCGATAAGAACGGCAAGCATTTTTTCAATCGGATTCGAGTCAACGGACGAGAAAAGTGCTCCTTTTGCAAGGCCTGCAGGAAAACTGTTCATGGCAATAGATGCAGAAGTCAGGAATTTAGCAATCAAAGTTGCTGCCCACAGGAATAGCGGGATCATCACTGTGCCAATCAGTGTCATCCGGATAACTCTCCCCCGTGTGACAATCAACAATGCAGGGGTTAAAACGGTCAATAAAATACCGCCAAGCGGGAGCACGTGGTTACCTGGTAAAAACATCGCTTCAATCAGAAGAATGGGAGCAAGAATATTTGCTACTGCCCAGACTTCCGCTCTTGGTGCCAAAATCGGCCAGTCAATCGCAATGAATAATTTTCTGCCGCGCAGCCGTTTGCTCATCATTTTGGTTATACCTTGTGACAGCGGATCGATTGCAGGTGCAAACCAGCCGCCGACGAATGCGAATAATTCAAGTGAAACCCCGGCGATAAAGGCAAGTGTAAATGTTTCTTTCAGGGATTGTTGTCCCAACAGCCCGATGAAAACACCAAGATATGCGCCGATCGCAAATTTACTTCCCCAAAATCCAATTTTGTTATTGAGCGTTTCGGCGTTAAAATCAAACTTGTCAATAAATGGCAGGCATTTGTCGATTATTTTATTGAAAATCATGGCAATCGGGGCGACAAGGAGCTCAGGGTGTGCCGTTGTTGTAATATTTTCTTTATCATAACCGAGCAAATCATTAATCGTTGGTTTCATAATATCTGCATTGATAAGCATCAGTGCGTAAATAAATGCAACAAACAGGGTGGTTAAAATAATATTGTTGCCTGAATAATGCAGAATGAGCAGCCCAATAATAGAAATATTCCAAACGTTAAACAAATCTACATTGAGTGTACTGGTAACGGATGTAATTAAAAGAATAAAATTGCAAACCAAACAAATAAACGCAAAATAAAGCGTATACATTGATCCCCAAGTAATAACAGCGAGCGGTGCCCAGCCCAGGTCTGTGATGCCGAGTGAAACGCCGGTAGCATGAACAAAACTTTGCAGGGCAGGGCCGAATGCGCTTGTTAACAAGGAAATGATCGCACTCATCCCGGTGAGCGCGATTGCCATCCGAATGCCGCCTTCAATTGATTTGGAAATTGATACGCCGACGCACAATGACAAAATCGTAATGATAAAGAACATCATGGCTGGAGCGCCTAAATGAATAAAAAAGCGAAAGCCTTCGTCCAATTTATCTAATACAAACATGATTTTCCCTCCTTTAGCTTCGTAACCGGTTACGTAACAAAGCAAAAAGGATTGTCTATAATATAGCACTTGAAAAACTATTTTTCAACCGTTTTCAAAAACTATTTTATTTAAAAAAGTCCCTATATAGAAGATTCTCGGTTGGTCAAGTCTTTTTTTGTGTGTAAATTCCTCTCAGTCGGGATAGAGTAATTAACCCGAATAAATGTCTGTCGCTTTGTTGGATTGGTCAGATGATTTCGGTTGTTTGGCTTTCCATTCAAAATAGTCTTCCATCTTCAAATAGCGGCGTCCTTCTGCCCATTTTTCATCCTTTTCCATGAGAACAGAACCCATTAGCCGGATTACGGAATCCCGGTTAGGAAAAATACGGATAACCTGTTCCCGACGGCGAAATTCTTCATTGAGTCGTTCCATGCCGTTTGTCGTTCTCAG
>NZ_KB894047.1 GCF_000374345.1 Heyndrickxia acidiproducens DSM 23148 | reverse complement strand
AAAGGCATCGCTGGGTAGCTATGTGCGGAAGGGATAAGTGCTGAAAGCATCTAAGCATGAAGCCCCCCTCAAGATGAGATTTCCCCTAGTTTAACTAGTAAGATCCCTGAAAGATGATCAGGTTGATAGGTTCGAGGTGGAAGCGCGGCAACGCGTGCAGCTGACGAATACTAATCGATCGAAGACTTAACCAAAAACGAAAAGCGGAAGCGCCTGTTCATCGGCGTACGGATTTCGCAGGCTTCGACTGAGATAAAGGAAACACAGCGAGTGGTTTTTACGAGCTGATGTTGACTTATCGGAGGGAGAAGACGGAGAAATACACCAGCCGATAGGCGCTGAAGCTGGACAAAACGAAAAGCGTAGGGTGCTTGTTCATCGGCGTATGAACTTCAGGGCCTCTGACTGAGATAAAGGAAACACGGTGAGGTACGAACCGATGTTGACTTATCGTAGGGAAGAGGACAGGAAGTTCACTAGCCGATAGCGCCTGGAGCTGGACAGTTTAGAAGTGCAATTCTTGGTTTTACTTGTTTTTCTCCTATCCAGTTTTGAGGGAATAAATTAAAATTTCCTATTGAAAAAAATAACCAATTTTGATAAAATAATTTTTGTCATTGAGGTCCGGCAATAATGGCGAGAAGGTCACACCCGAACACATCCCGAACTCGGAAGTTAAGCTTCTCAGCGCCGATGGTAGTTGGGGGTTTCCCCCTGCGAGAGTAGGACGTTGCCGGGCAGTTATTCCGCAGTAGCTCAGTGGTAGAGCTATCGGCTGTTAACCGATCGGTCGTAGGTTCGAATCCTACCTGCGGAGCCACTATGCTTCCATAGCTCAGCAGGTAGAGCACTTCCATGGTAAGGAAGAGGTCATCGGTTCGAGCCCGATTGGGAGCTCCATATTTTTTTATGTGTTGGCCCGTTGGTCAAGCGGTTAAGACACCGCCCTTTCACGGCGGTAACACGGGTTCGAATCCCGTACGGGTCACCAATTTTTACATATTTTCGGAGGATTAGCTCAGCTGGGAGAGCGTCTGCCTTACAAGCAGAGGGTCGGCGGTTCGAACCCGTCATCCTCCATTCTTATGCCGGCCTAGCTCAATTGGTAGAGCAACTGATTTGTAATCAGTAGGTTGGGGGTTCAAGTCCTCTGGCCGGCACCATCTCTTTTGGAGGGGTAGCGAAGTGGCTAAACGCGGCGGACTGTAAATCCGCTCCCTCAGGGTTCGGCGGTTCGAATCCGTCCCCCTCCACTTCAACATAAATTTGTTTTGGACATGCTCTTGGTGCCTTTTTTAATAGGAATGATATATACTATTGATATTGGGCCATAGCCAAGCGGTAAGGCAACGGACTTTGACTCCGTCATGCGTTGGTTCGAATCCAGCTGGCCCAGCCATTTTTGTTTTTATATTGGCGTTTAGCCGTTTGATATAAAGTATTTTTGAGGCCTGTTTATGAGCCATTAGCTCAGTTGGTAGAGCATCTGACTTTTAATCAGAGGGTCGCAGGTTCGAATCCTGCATGGCTCACTATTCTTGATTGTCATCTGTATGATCAAGGTTTTTTTAATTGCATATGCGGAAGTAGTTTAGTGGTAGAACAACACCTTCCCAAGGTGTGGGTCGCGGGTTCGAGTCCCGTCTTCCGCTTAAAACAGAAACGCTCAAATCCCTTGATACAAAAAGGATTGAGCGTTTTTTATTTACAGGAAAGTTGTGCCTGATTTTAACACAGTTTATGAGTTGTTGACGGATTGTTGACGGTTTAAATTTTTTTGACCTTTTTGCTTAATAATAGTGTCCAATTTTCTAGCGGCAGTTTTGTCTGCAGTTCGGAGCGCATGCCGTAACGGTTTTTGAAAGTACATATTGAAAATAAGTAATTTAATCCTTTATTTCTCTATCCAGCAAAAGAAGAATTCTATTTTTTAAATCAATTATATTTTCATCTAACTTGTCAGGTAGTAAATCATGTATATCATCAATTTCTGTACCCAGCTCCAAAATCTCTATTATTTCATCTGAGTAATTTTTTTCTTTCAAAGAATCAATAATACGATAATTAAAATATCTTTTCTCAGCTTCCTCTATCGAAATTTTTTTATTATATAAAGCTTCGATTACACCTAAAACATTCAACATATATCTTTTTCTTCAGTATTTTTATTAACACTCCATCCTTTCTTAGTTTTAACATTATATACTAATCCAGATTTGCTTTGGAGATAATGAATTGAAATTTTCTTGTGATTTTTGTCATAACCATCTTTATAAACTTTATGCCAAGTCCCACCTTCTATTTCTTTTAACGCTTTTAAAAGATCTTTCTCTCATTGGCATTTTATTTGGGGTAATGTTTGCCTTTATCTATTTCTACGCCATCTTTCATAATGAGTATAGTAATTGTATTATCTGCAGTAATTCAGTATTCATATGACACACCGGGCTGGCTCATCTCTATAAGTGACGATCATTCCATAGTTTCCTCTAATCGTATCGTAGAATAAATCTTTATGTGCAATGGGCTTAGCATCACTATGTTTTTTTAAATATTTTTCAAATCTTATCTCGGATTGATGTTTGATATAAACATGTCTGTAAATATAATATCCTCCACCAACCAGAGATAAAAAGGTTACTAATAATATCAGTATTTTTAATTTCCTTTTCAATGCACAGCCCTCCTCTTCTCTTTTTTAAGGATAGTTAGTACGGCACCTCCGCAAATAAAATAAGGGGGCATAACAATGGAATGGCGTATGAAATCACTTTCCAGAGTTGTAAGCGGGAAGTTAGTTGCAACAAACGTAACAACAGGAAAATGATTTTTAAAATTGCTTGCCCAAAATTATTGAAGAATAACTTTCGTGACATTATGAACAGCAATTGATTGCCTTATCAAAGACATCTTTTGGAATATATATTGCTCCATATTTGATTTTATAAGGTATCTTATTTTTTTCCAGTAATTCAGTTGCATTACTGTTTGTTTTTTTCTCCATCTTGTATATTCTTCAGTATATTTTTTTCACATCCAGAAACTGATAAAAACAAAAACGAAACCATTACAAAAGAGCAAATAAAACATTCTCCCTAATTTTGTTTAAAAGGCTTTTTTATCATTTTCCACACTTCTCCTTCATTAGCGGAAATTTCACGTGACTTAGATTATTGATCAATCATTAAGTTCTCTTTAACATTTTGTCTCCCATAAAATCATACCACTAATTTTTGAAATTCACTTATACCAATGGTGTTCGTTTCATTTCCATTGAGTTTTAAATCTCTTATTTACCATCCCAAGGTGCGGGCTGCGGGTTCGAGTCTCGTCTTCCGCTACTTTTAAGGCGTCTGCGTTTTTTTCTTAAACGGATAAGGCGCCATTTTTACGCATTTTTCTTGGGATTCTCTCCGGCCTTTTATAATGGCAGAGGTGGAATTTTCTTTCGCTGCCACCGTTCTAAAAAGTAATTGGAAAAAGCGGCAGCGCAAAGGCTACCGCTTTTTTAACAGGTTGAATTGGTTAATCAATTGGTCCAGGTTTCTGCTTGCCTGAACCACACGATCATCCCAATAGACAGTGGTGGAAGCAAGCTGAATCATTTCGCGGCGCTTTTCTTCAATTTGCATCATTAAAGTTTGGCTTTTTTGATTCATATAAACTCCCCGTTCATTCAGGATTCGTACATTTTTTCATAACCATTTTACTAAATATTTAAACACTTTTTCCAGATTTTTGCTACAATAGATGTGAACAATTTTTTACCTTTTTGAAACTTTTTTTTGCCGATCACGTAAAATAGCGTACCGCATAGGGCGGAGGGGGAAAATGGAAACGATTGTAAGTAAACAAATTAAACAGGTCATGAAGGGAGACCAAAACGCCTTCAATGACATTGTTGATTTCTATAAAGATAAAGTGTACCAAATCTGTTTCCGGATGATCGGCTGCCAGCATGAAGCAGAAGATCTGGCCCAGGAAACATTTTTGCGCGCATATGTCAATATCGGCAGTTTTAGGCAGGAACGAAAATTTTCCTCATGGCTTTACAGGATTGCGACGAATTTGTGCATCGACCGGATCAGAAAGAAAAAACCCGATTACTATTTGGATGCTGAAATTTCCGGAACGGATGGGCTCACCTTATATTCGACCATTGCAGCCGGGGAGAAGCGGCCGGATCTGCAGGTGGAAACCCTGGAATTGCAAGAAATGATCCAAAGGGAGATTCTTAACCTGCCGGAAAAATACAGGGTCATGATTGTGTTGAAGTATATCGACGAACTTTCATTATTGGAAATTAGCGATATGCTGGGTATCCCTCTAGGTACAGTAAAAACAAGAATTCACCGCGGACGGGAAGCGCTGAGAAAACAACTTGGAAAATTGTAGTGTAGAGAGGAAGGAAGCAAAATGGATGCATGCCCCGAGCAGATCATTCACTATATGCATGAGTACCTGGATGATGATATACCGGAAGACCATAAACAGATTCTTGAGCAGCATTTAGGAAGCTGCCTGCATTGCAAGCGGCATTTTTACGAATTAAAAAAAAGCATTTTTTACGTCCGGAGCCTGTCGGGTGTTACAGCGCCTGCCGGGTTTGTAAACCGCGTAATGGACAAACTCCCAAAAGAAAAAAGGCGGGTTGGCATGCGCCGCTGGCTGGGGGGGCATTCTTTTGCTGTTTCTGCCTTCTTATTCCTGGTTCTGATGGCGGGCGCGGTATTCTTAAAATGGAATGACGCGGGCGAATTCTCGGTAACAAAAAATAAAAATCTGGTTGTCAAAGGCCATACGGTAATCGTGCCAAAAGGGAAAGTGGTAGGGGAGGATATTACTGTGAAAAATGGCAATGTGCGGATTGAAGGAAAGGTAAAAGGAAATGTTACCGTTATCCACGGCAAAGAATACATGGCATCAGCCGGTGATGTAACGGGCGATGTGAAAGAAATCAATGAAGTGTTTGACTGGGTTTGGTATAATATCAAAGAAACGGGACAGGATGCATTAGCTGTTCATAAGTGAATATAATATAATGTCATGGGACCCTGAATCGGTTCCCTTTTCCTTTTCCATGATGTTCAATACTCCTTTTCTTTTTCAATAAATGATATAATGGAACAGTTGAAATACATGATTTTAGTTTGTGATTAATGGAGGCAGGGTCATGCATATTGCTGATTTCCCCATCTTGAACTATCTCTCCAACATTGTTGATGTTTTGGTGGTTTGGTATGTTATATATAAATTATTGATGGTAATCCGCGGAACAAAAGCAGTGCAGCTTTTAAAGGGCATTTTCGTCATTATCATTGTCAGAAGCCTCAGCAGCCTCCTCGGCCTGCAGGCACTGGCGTGGATGATGGATCAGGCGATAACATACGGCTTTTTGGCCATTATTATTATTTTCCAGCCGGAATTGCGCCGCGCATTGGAACAACTGGGCAGAGGCAAATTCTTTTCAAGAGCCAACAGCCAGGAAGAAGACGAACAGGCCCATCTGGTTGAAGCCATCGTGAAATCAACCAGCTATATGGCAAAACGGAGAATCGGCGCCCTGATTTCTATTGAGAGGGGAACGGGGCTGAGCGATTATATTGAAACCGGTATACCGCTTGATTCCGTCGTTTCTGCGGAGCTCTTAATTAACATTTTCATACCGAATACCCCGCTTCATGACGGCGCTGTTATTATCCAGAAAAGAAAAGTGGCAGCGGCTGCCTGTTATTTGCCGCTTTCTGAAAGCCCGTTTATCTCGAAAGAATTGGGCACAAGGCACCGGGCGGCCGTCGGGATCAGCGAAGTAACCGATAGCCTGACGGTTGTAGTGTCCGAAGAAACAGGAGGCATTACAATCACAAAAAATGGTGAATTACACCGTGATTTGACCTTGGATCAGCTGAAAGAAGTATTGGAAGTCGAATTGAGCTATGCTCCGAAATTAAAAGAACCTTCCTTATCGAAATGGAACTGGAGGGTAAAAAAACATGGATAAACTAATGGATAATCGTTGGTTTATGAGAATACTGGCTTTAATTTTAGCGCTGCTGCTCTACATATCAGTTGCAATCGAAAATGATGGAGGCAAAAAAATTATCGGCACAACAACAGCAAAGGGCAGCAGCGTGATTGAAGATGTTCCTGTCCAGCTCGTTTACGACAACAAAAATCTTGTCGTACTGGGGGCCCCGAAAACGGTGGATGTTACCATTTCAGGCCCGAAAGTGATTGTCCAGCAGGTGAAAGCATCAAGAGATTTCACTGTCTATATGGATTTAAGTGATACACAAATCGGCAGGCAGAGAGTGAAATTAAAAATGAAAAACCTTTCCGATAAATTAAAGTATAAATTGAGCCGTACATATGCGTATGTGACCGTGCAGGAGAAAGTAACGAAAACGTACAATGTAGAAGCGGAATACGATAAAGATTTGCTTGCGTCCGGTTATGAAGCTTCTACGCCGGTTGTCAGCCCAAGGACTGTAAAGGTAACCGGAGCAAAAAATGAAATTCAAAAAATCAGCTATGTGAAAGCAACTGTGGAAACCACTAAACCGATTACCGAGACGTTTACAAAGCAGGCTGCCATTAATGTTCTGGACAGAAATCTGAACAAGCTGGATGTCACTGTCAATCCAAGTAATGTCGATGTCACAGTGCCAGTGGCCAATCCAAGCAAGACGGTTCCGGTATCTGTGAACCCGATTGGCAGTGAAAATAACAACGTCACAATCAAAAGCATTACGACAGAACCGAAAAAAGTGACAATTTACGGCACCAACGAGCGTCTCAACGGCATCGATACCCTGCCGGTGAATGTGGATATCAGTGATATTACAAAAAATACGACCATAGATGTGCCGGTTTCATTGCCTGACGGGGTGAACAAGGTAAGCCCCGAAATGGTTAGAGCGACGATAACTGTTGAAAATAAAATGGATGAAAAAAAACTGACAGGCATCAAAATTAACGAAAAAGGCCTGGGCAACAGATACGACATGAAGTTCTTATCTCCACAAAGCGGAACCATTGATATTGTAGTGGATGGGACAAAAGAAGAGTTGGACAACATCTCTGCTGGCGACTTTGATGTTTATGTCAATCTGGCCGGCTTGTCGGACGGAGATCATGATGTCAGTTATATTGTATCGGGACCGAAAAACATTACCTGGAAACTCTCCAGTGAAAAGGCAAAAATACGAATAAGTGAAAAAGACGCACAAGAATAGATCAAGTACAAGATGTGGAAAAAGAAGGAGCGAAACCTAATGGGTAAATATTTTGGAACAGATGGAGTCAGAGGCATTGCGAATTCAGAACTTACTCCGGAGCTTGCTTTTAAACTGGGCCGCTTTGGCGGATATGTGTTAACAAAACATGCAAATGAACGCCCAAAGGTAATTATTGGCCGCGATACCCGCATTTCCGGGCAAATGCTCGAAGGCGCGCTCGTTGCCGGTCTTTTATCAATCGGTGCTGAAACAATGCGACTTGGCGTCATTACTACTCCGGGCGTTGCCTATTTGACAAAAGTGCTCGGTGCGCAGGCAGGGGTAATGATTTCTGCATCACACAATCCGGTCAGTGATAACGGCATTAAATTTTTTGGCCCTGATGGTTTTAAGCTGTCAGATGACCAGGAAGCGGAAATTGAAGAACTGCTGAATAAAGAAGTAGATGATCTGCCGCGGCCAATTGGAAAAGATTTAGGGATTGTGAGCGACTATTTTGAGGGAAGCCAGAAATACTTGCAATTTTTAAAACAGACAGTGGATGAAGATTTTACCGGCATTCATGTTGCGCTTGACTGCGCAAACGGATCTACTTCCTCACTCGCGACATATCTGTTTGCAGACTTGGATACCGATGTTTCTACGATGGGGGCTTCTCCCAACGGTCTAAATATTAATGACGGGGTGGGCTCTACCCATCCTGAGGCTTTGGCTGCTTTTGTACAGGAAAAAGGCGCCCAAGTCGGGCTTGCGTTCGACGGGGACGGAGACCGCCTGATTGCTGTCGATGAGAAAGGGCAGATCGTAGATGGCGACCAAATTATGTTTATCTGCGCCAAACATTTGAAAAAGGACGGATTTTTAAAGAAAAATACAGTCGTTTCAACAGTCATGAGCAATCTCGGATTCCATAAAGGGCTTGAGGCGCTTGGCATTAACAGTGTTCAAACGGCTGTCGGTGACCGTTATGTTGTGGAAGAAATGAAGGCTGGCGGCTATAATCTTGGCGGCGAACAATCGGGCCATATCATTTTCCTTGATTACAATACCACGGGGGACGGGCTTTTAACTGCCCTGCAGCTTGTCAATATTATGAAGATCACCAACAAGCCATTGTCGGAACTGGCCGGGGAAATGAAAAAATACCCGCAAAAGCTGGTGAACATTAAAGTAACGGACAAATATCATGTAGAAGAAAACGAAAAAATTAAAGCAGTGATCCAGGAAGTCGAACAGGAAATGGCAGGCAACGGCAGGATTCTTGTACGGCCTTCCGGAACAGAGCCGCTTGTCCGCGTGATGGCAGAGGCACCTGAAGAGGAAGATTGCGACAAATATGTATCACGCATTGCTGATGTTGTGAAGCAGGAAATGGGTTTGGAATAGAAATTATCAGTTCATGATGCATAAGGGGGAACCAAAAACACCCCTTATGCATATTTTATGTTGTCAGCTGCAAAATATGTTGACGGTAATGAAGGAAATAAGCTATGATAATGGTGTTGTTTTCTCTTATAAAAAATGGAAAGGAGCGTAGAAAAGAATAAGGATCTAAAGCGCCAGGACTAAATCCGGAACGGAAAAAGGATTTAGTTGACGAGGAGGAGGAGTATCGAA
>NZ_KB894046.1 GCF_000374345.1 Heyndrickxia acidiproducens DSM 23148 | reverse complement strand
GTTTGACTATTTAACACTAACCCGCAATTGCTTTTTCATCGGCCGTGCGCTCGACTATTATGTATGCCTTGAAGGGGCATTAAAGTTAAAAGAAATCTCCTATATTCAAGCAGAAGGTTTTCCAGGCGGCGAACTTAAACATGGTACGATTGCGTTGATTGAAGAAGGCACCCCGGTTGTGGCACTTGCAACGCAAGAGGATGTCAACTGGAATATCCGCGGCAATGTCAAAGAGGTGCTTGCCCGCGGTGCTAATACTTGCATCATATCCATGAAAGGCATGAATGAGGAAGGCGACCGTTTCGTCATTCCAAAAGTACACGAATTGTTAACACCCCTTATCTCTGTAATTCCGTTGCAACTCTTTGCTTACTACGCAGCCATTCACCGCGGCTGCGATGTCGATAAACCGCGTAACTTGGCCAAGAGCGTAACAGTTGAATAAGTATGGAAACCCACCGTAAGTAAAAATTCGTCGGTTTCCAGGCAGGAATAAAAAAGCATGGCGAATAGTCATGCTTTTTTATTCCATAAATTAATGAACTAAGAAAAGCTGGACCCGAATTGGATCCAGCCAAAGTTTAAGTTGACGATTGATTTGAAACTAAAAATGAATTGGTTACACTCCTGCTTTCCATTAGATAGCCTGATGCCCCGTTTTCCAGATACCAACATGAAACAGCAGGTGCCGGCTCATTTTTTATAAAAGCGGGTAACTTCTTCCGCAATTGGATTGTCATGATCCAATTTACAAATATCCTGAAGGACTGCCTGCAACCCTTTTTCTTTCAGCTGTTTTTGCAGTTCGACCGCTTCCGGATCAGTATCGACGTCAAATTTTAAGCAGTAGGCAATGGCCTGGGCAAGATGCGTAAACGGAAGTCCTAATTTTTGTGCTTCTCTTGCCGGCCTTACCAAACGGTCTTCAGGGCCCAGTTTGCGGATTGGGGAGCGCCCGACCCTTCTCACATCATCTTTAAAAAACTTATTTTGGAAACGTCCCAGAATCTTTTCAATATACTGCTGGTGTTCCGACAGATTTAACCCATACCGTTTAACCAAATAATTGCCGGTTTCCTCAACTGTTGCTTTCACTTTCTGATAGATTTCCGGATCATCCAACGCTTGATCGATTGTTTCTTTTCCTTCTGCATAGCCGATATAAGCAGTGACAGCATGCCCGGTATTGACTGTAAATAATTTCCTTTCAATATAAGGCTGAATATCAGAAACAATCTTCATGCCCGTAACTTCAGGAATACTATCCTTGGTTTCAACCACCCATTCAAAGTAAGGTTCAACCAAAACATCCAACAGTTGTTCATTATGCTGAGCAGGAACAATGCGATCAACCGCACAATTCATGAAAATGACCCGATTTTCCATTTTATTACGCGTATCCGGATCTAACAGTTTTATTACATGCTCTTTCAATATGTCAGTTGCCGAGATTTGGTTTTCACAGGCAATGACATACAATTTTTCATTTGTATTCCCTAATCTTCTTGTAATCCCTTTTGCAATTAAAGGAGCAATTCCCGGCAGAATGCTGACGCCGACTGCAGTGGTCACGTATGTTGCTTTTTCAATTGCTTCTGCCGCAGCATCAGGATCGGTTTTACTATTGATGCCAGATACGTTTGTAATATGCTGAACCTCTTGATGCTCAGCAGCCATATAAACATCATACGACTTCTTACTGTTCAATTCCCGGATAATCTGGTCAGCCACATCTACAAACGTAACATGATATCCTGATTGCGAAAATAGTGCACCGATAAAACCTCTTCCAATATTTCCTGCTCCAAAATGGACTGCTTGTTTCATGTTTATCATTCCTCTAGCATTTTATTTTTTATAAACTGGTAAAAAGATTTTTCCAGTTTTTCGCGAATTAAATGTTCATTAGCAGACGAAAAAATCAAGATGCTTTTATTGTCTTCAATGATTGTTGAGCTGACAAAGCTCGTAATTTCCCTTTGGATCGGTGTCAATTCTTTTGGCGCTAAAAGGAGAAGGATATTGCGGACATCCATTGGTTTTTCATCCATTCCCCTCAAAGTGGAGGGCGTTTCTAAATGCGCAAGCTGGAAGGCCAGCTCCTTCACTCCCTGATCCTGGCAGTGGAAAAGAGCCATGTTTGTTCCCGGTATTCCAAGGCCGGCAATTTTTTCGCGTTCCAGCAGCCGCTTATATATCGAATCAACATCTTTTGCGATACCTTGTTGAAAGCAACATTCCACCATCGAACGAATGATATCTTGATAATCTTCTCCGGTTAGTCCGGTATAGACTTTTAGATTCCGTAAAAGGACTGATATGCCGGAATACATCTCTTTCATATCATCCATTAGACTATCCAATGTTTTGGAACCAGCTGTAAAATCAGCTTCGGCCGGTTTCATATCTGCTTGTTCTCTAACATCTATCCGGTTTGACTGAATAAAGCTGTTAATGTATCCCTCAATATTTTTCACATCTTCTTTACTTAACAACGGATTGACATAAAGATACGGATAATTTGCCCAAGGGAGCCTTACGGTAGAAAATACCAAATCATATTGATTCAAGTCCTTTGTCTTCATTTCCTTAATGGATGATATTTCAATATCCGTGATGCAGGGCACTTCTTTCTGCAGCCGTGTTTTAAGCATTTTGGAGGCACCGATTCCAGTCGGGCAGACGACTAATGCACGCAGATTAATATTTGAAAGTCTTTGCTCCAAGGATGATCCAAAATGCAGAACAATATAGGCAATTTCATCCTCCGGAAAGGACAAATCTTTAAAAACCCTTTGTGTAACGTCCGTAATGACTCTGAATAATTTTGGATACTGCTGTTTAATTTGCTCTGTTAATGGGTTGTAGGATCCAAGATTTTTTCTGATTCTGAAAATGGATGGTTTTAAATGGGCCAGCAACCCTTGAAAAAGCGAAAAGTCAGAAGTCAGGTCAACGTTAATTTTCTGTGAAGCCAGTTCTATCAGCTGTTTAATATTTCTGCTCGTGATCACATTGTCGTCATACACAGATTCGGCGCTTTGCATTTTTGAACCCTTAAAGTACTCCGCCAAATACTGTTTTTCAATTTCCGAAATCCCGGTTTTTAGTTCGCTCTCAATTCTGCGGCAAACTGAATAGACAAACGCAATATCACTTTCCTCAAGATCACTATGATGGTCCACTTCCTGCAATCTGGAACCCTTAATGTATCTTTGGTAAGTGATATAAACTTGTAAAACAAATGCCATATAATCACTATCTGCCAGATCAATTTCCTTTTCTTCAAGCTCTGTATTGACAGCTTTTTGAACGACATTTAAATACTCCGGTTTAAAAAAATGGAGAAACAGGCTGTCCGTATTCCGAAATTTGTGATGATCAAGCTGGAACAAGGCTTCTATCAGCTCTTCGTTAAAATGCTGGATAAAAAACTTCCCAAGAACTCTTCTTTTCGAAGCTTCGTTGCCCGAAAGCTGTATACCGAAATTGCGTTTCCGAATCAGCACAAGGCCGAAACCTTTTACTAAAGCCTGCAAATCATCCAGATATGAGGCAATTGTCGCTGCAGAAATATCCAGATCTGAAATCAGCGCCTGCTGTTTAACCGGCTCTTTCTCTTGCAGTAGTTTTATTAGGACGATTAGTTTCCGTTGTTCAACCGACAGATCCAACGGGCGCATGCTTGACAGGCTTTGGGAAAGTTTGAAAATGTCCTCATTTTTCCCGTCAATGTATAAGAAATGGTCCTGGTTCTTTGAAACTTTCAATTTGTATTTTGATAAAATCTTCTCTACATTTCTCATATCCCTGTTCACAGTCCGTTCACTTACATGAAGTTCATTTGCAAGTGAGGAAACTGTGTGGGTCCCGCTCATTTTCAGGAGCAGTTCTAATATGCTTTTTTCCCTGTTCCGAATAAACATCTGATCAGCCCATTTCTTTTTCCGTCAAACTGCTATTTTACCCATGATTACGGATTAACCGGTTGTGCTTCATTTTGGCCCGTAATACTGCCAAAATAGCTTAGCAATTCCTCTACCGTTTTGGCTTCGGCCATTTTTTTAACCGTATCCATATCCGAGCATGTTTCCGCTATTTTCGACAGGATGCCCAAATGCTCGCCATTCTTTCCGGCAATGCCAATCACCATGCGGACTATGTTCCCGTTAAAATCAACTCCGTCCGGAACTTGGACAACTGTAATACCTGATTTCAAGATTGCTTCTTTTGCTTCATCTGTCCCATGCGGAATGGCAATCTCATTACCAATATAAGTAGATGTGAGTTGTTCGCGTTTGATCATCTCATCAATATACGATTCCGTTACATAACCATTGTCTACTAAGACACGCCCGGCAAAACGGATTGCTTCTTCTTTGTTTTTAAATGATTGATTTAAAAATACATTTTTTGGAGGCAAAATTTCATTATTTGAATTTGCCTCAGCTTCCGGCACTTGGGTTTGATCCTGCTGCGCGGCATTGCCGCTGTTGCTTTTCAGTTGTTCAATCAGGCGCTCATATTGTGAATTGTCCAGGAAATTGTCCACAGAAACATGGTAAGCATTTGGCGCCTGCTGTTTCGCACGGCTTGTTAATTCTCTTTGAGTGATTACAATTTGCATATCCTTTGGCAGATTACGGATTGCCGTATTGGTAACTGTAATCGGAAGCCCTTCTTTTTTGACCATTTTTCTTAACAGAGAAGCTCCCATTGCGCTTGAACCCATGCCTGCATCACATGCAAATACAATTTTCTTCACTTCACCGGGGTTCAGTTGTACATTGTTCTCCGATAACAGGGAAGCTGCACGGCTCTTCTTGCCTTTCATGCTTTCCATTTTTTCTGTTGCTTCTTCAAGGTCATTTTCCGTACTCTTGTCTGTTTTTAGGATAACGAAAGAAACTACAAAAGAAACAGCCGTGGCAACAAGGACATCAACAATATTGGCAATATAATTTCCCAATGAATGCGGTGTTACAGCCAAAATTGAAATAATGGAACCCGGAGATGCAGGAGCCAACAATCCGCCATGTAATGCAACTAAGGTCAGGACACCGCTTGCACCACCTAGAATAACCGACAAAAATAATAATGGTTTCATCAAGATGTAAGGAAAATAAATTTCGTGAATCCCGCCAAAGAAGTGAATAATTGCGGCCCCCGGTGCTGATCGTTTTGCTGTTCCTTTCCCGAACAAGCAGTAAGCTAACAGAACACCCATCCCCGGGCCAGGGTTTGCTTCAAGTAAGAAGAGTACTGATTTTCCCGCTTCCTTCACTTGTTCAACTCCAATCGGTGTTAATACACCGTGGTTGATTGCGTTATTCAAGAAAAGGATTTTAGCAGGTTCAATGATGATGCTGACAAGTGGCAGAATATTAGTATGGATCAGCCACTCAACCCCTCCTGCTAATGCTCTTGATACAGCGTCAACAACCGGACCTACTCCCAGGAAAGCAAGAATCGCAAGCAAACCGCCGAGAATACCTGCTGAGAAATTGTCAATCAGCATTTCAAATCCAGCTTTTACTTTACCTTCAATTGTTTTATCAAACTTTTTGATTACCCAGCCGCCAAGCGGCCCCATGATCATGGCACCTAAAAACATCGGTACATCCGTTCCAATAATTACACCCATTGTTGCAATCGCACCAACTACTCCACCACGATGATCATGGACAAGCTTCCCACCTGAATAACCGATTAATATTGGGAGAAGATAGGTTACAGTCGGACTTATCAGTTCATTTAATGTTTTATTTGGAAACCATCCGGATGGATATAGAAATACTGCTGTGATAAGTCCCCAGGCGATAAATGCTCCAATATTCGGCAAAACCATTGTACTAAGGGAGTTTCCCAGCTTCTGGACAGCCACTTTAATCCCTTTGCCTTCGCTCATTTTAATGCCTCCTAGAATTACATACTTGTCAAAAACCTCAGCTATAAATCCCATTAAAAGATTTAGAGATTCAACATTCAGCGCGCTGTTTGTTTACGTTTACATAAATTCTTTTAAAGGGGGGTTCCTTTATTTTTATTATAGGTGGGGCTGACAGCGCATTCAATCAACCTTAAATGTGATTTTGTCGAACCTCCCTTTGACAAATGTTTATTTATTTTTAACAAGCATTCCGAATATGAGAGAAAGCCGTGATTTGATAAGTAATAATGTCCGCCTAACGAAAAAAGATTGACCCTTCAAATCACTGGATTAGATTTGAGGAATCAATCTCCTTCTTTTGAAAGCATTATTCAGTTATATCCAAAGTAATGGTCCAACTATAAGGTTAGTTTTTCTTAACATGCTTTGGCTTGAAATATCACCAAATTTGAGAAAAAGTATTTCCTATCTACAATTCTAATAAGAAGTCACGGTCGGGTGAAAAGAAAAAATCGTATCATTTTTAGCAAAGCGGCCATACCGCCTCAAGTCTAGGTTAAGGCGATTATCGAAAAAGTGGAGGATGCATAACCTGTCAGCTTTTATAAACGATAATTAATAGATGGCACTTATCATCACCCAATCACCGGTCTGCTGTAGTTTTGGACTTCTTTCAGTGTTGGAATAGCATCTTGCCCGCCGGTGCGGGATACTTTGATGCCTGCTGCGATAGAGGCGAATCGGGCCGCTTCGGCGAGATCGTTTGTGTCGATCAGTGCATCTGCAATTGCACCGGCATAGCAGTCGCCTGCGCCTACGGTATCAACAGCCTTAACTTCGATTGATCGGACGAAAGTTGCTTTTCCTCCTTGATAGACAAGGCTTCCTTTGCCTCCGAGTTTCACGATGACATTTGGAATTCCAAGTGCACGAATCTTTTCAGCAGCCATTAATGCGCTTTCTTCATCGGTTACTTGAATTCCGGTGATGGCTTCTGTTTCCTGGCTGTTCGGTAAGACAAGATCAGCATATTGAAATGCCTCAGGAGTGATTCCGCCGGCAGGGGCCGGATCTAAAATCACAAACATACCGCGTTGTTTTGCCAGTTTCATCGCTGCCAGGATGGATTCTTTGCTTGTTTCCATTTGAATCAATAAAATTTTTGCTTCCAAACCGGAAAAAGCGGTTTCAATATCTTGTTCGGTTAAAGCATCATTTGCACCTTTTGTCCCGACCATGGTGTTTTCCCCTGATTCATCCACCAATGCGATGAATGTACCGGTACCTGCTTTATCGGTTTCGATGACACCGCTGACATCGACCCCTTTACTGCGCAGATTCTCAAGCATTTGGTTTCCGGCGCTGTCTTTGCCTACCGACCCGACCATGGCGACCCTTTTGCCAAGGTGTGCGGCGCTGGCAGCCTGGTTAGCTCCCTTTCCTCCAGGGAGCATGCGGATTGAATGGCAAAATTCAGTATCCCCATATTGAGGATATTTTTCACAACTTGCAACAACGTCCATATTAATACTTCCTACTACTACGATATCAAATTTCATGATTTTCCCCTCCAAAAAGGAATTGATTCCACTTTAAAAAGCGTTTTCTTTAATGGCTTAGTTCGGTCATTTCCGTTTCTAACAGCTGTCTTGTGCGGGCAACATTTTCCCCGAGTGTTCCCTCTTTTTTGAAAACAGCGCTCGTTCCGCATACATACATGGTAGCGCCGTTCTGCTTGCAAGCGGGAATCGTCCCGGCACCAATGTTTCCATCTACTTCAATTTCGATATCAAAATGGTTTTGCTCGATCTTTTCGTGCAGTCTGGCGATTTTTTCATACACTGCAGGGATAAATTTCTGGCCGGCAAAACCAGGATTCACCGTCATGACTACAACGTAATCGGTTACGTCATAGACATAATCCAGCACGTCAAGCGGTGTTGCGGGATTGATGGCGACACCGGCTTTTAATCCCGCGTTCTTAATTTTGACAAGGGCGCCCTGAAGATTATCTGTTGCTTCAGCATGGACGGAAATCATATCGGAGCCGCAGCCTGCAAACAAGTCAATGTATCTTTCCGGGTTTCTAATCATCAAGTGGGTATCGAGCGGTTTATCGGTTAACTTACGGACAGTTTTAATGAAATCGGGCCCGAGTGTAAAGTTCGGTACAAACAAGCCGTCCATTACATCAAGATGGTAAAAGTCGACACCCGCTTTATCCATTTCCCGGATGTTCTCAGCCAAATGACCTAAGTCAGCACACATTAATGAAGGTCCAATTTTATTCATCTTTTTTCACTCCTATTGATCTACCGAAGATTCTCTGATTAAGAGTTCCGGTTTAATTTCATATTTTTTTGGTTTTTCATTTTTATCCTGAATCAAGCGTAATAATTCTTCTACCGCAATTCTTCCAATATCCTTTTTACGCTGGTCCACCGTTGATAAACGTGGAGTGGCATAACGGGAAAAATAGATATTATCATAGCCAACAACTTTCACTTTCGAAGGCACATCAAGCCCTGCTTCCGCACAAGCCCGCATTGCCCCTAAAGCCATTGCATCATTTGAACTGAAAATGCCATCAAATCCCGTACCGCTTTGAATCAATTTTTGAACAGCTTTGTACCCGCTTTCCATATCAAAATTCCCGTATACAACTTTTGAAGACAGCCCGCTGTTGAACGTGGCGAGCGTTTCCAAATAGCCGGATAAACGATCCTCTGAACTTTTTTCACCACGCGGACCGGAAATATGCACGATATGGCGGCAGCCCCCATCTTTTATCAAATGTTCCACAGCAAGCTTTGCACCTGCTTTATGATTGACCGTAACAGCTGAAAAAGGGTGGTCAAATTGCGACCTGTCAATCGTAACGGTATAAATGCCGCTATTCTCCAGTTTCTCAAGATCTTCTGATTCCACGTATAACGAGTTGATGATGGCACCGCTCGCATAGTGGCTTAAAATCGAATCCAAGTAGTATTTTACTTTTGAACGTTTGTCATCACTGTTGCATAAATAAACATGGTAGCCGTACTCATTCGCCGTTTCTTCTATTGCATGCACCAATTCTGGAAAAAAGGGATTTTCAAGCGATGGAATGAGCAATGCAATTAAATCTGAATTTCGTTTGGATAAGCTTTTTGCTAATGTATTGGGTTTATAGTTTAACTCTTTTATAATTTTTTGTACGCGCTCTATGGTTTCCGGTCCGGCTTCCCCTTTGTTATTAATAATCCGGGAAACAGTCGCGGTTGAAACACCTGCAGCTTTGGCCACATCACGGATTGTCACCATTAAAAACGACTCCTTTTTATGTACGTAACCGATTACGTTTTTAATGTAAGCCCTTTATTCTGTTTTGTCAACTTTTTCTTTTCAAAAAGAAAACATTTTTCTTGATGAACCGAGAAAGTTAAGTCCGTATAATTGTGTAAAAAGGGTTATCTGAATATGAGGGAATATGGAGTATAGGGGCTGTTTTTCTGGAGGGGGCTGGCCAGCCCCCTCCAGAAAAACAGCGGGATTTCATTTCTCTCGCCGTCTCTATCATTTTTTCATAGAAAATGAGCCAGAGCCCGTCATCTCAGTTAGAATAGAGTTAACCAAAACAACTTCTAAAGGAGAGATTCAGGGATGGCTCAATTACAGATTACTCTAGATGAACAACTTTTGCATCAATTATT
>NZ_KB894045.1 GCF_000374345.1 Heyndrickxia acidiproducens DSM 23148 | reverse complement strand
GGGAGCCGCAAGGATCATCAACAAGATTTGTACCCACTGTCTACTTTACGGAGCACAAAACAGGCATCGAATCATTGACGATCATATGGTAAAACGTGTGATTGAAGGGGAACTTTCGTGAAATGACAATGATTTAAATTTAAGTATTAAACTCATAGGGGAAGCCACAATAAAGCGCAAACTGGCTTCCCCCTTAATTGACAACAATTCCGTCAATTTCTGGACAAATAACACCGTCAATTTCCTGCCATTTTGGGGCGCCAGTAACACTTTATAAAGCATCTTCGGAATCCGCAGTCATCATTTCTGATGAAATTTTTGTTGTAGGATACTGTAGGATACTGCAGCCTAAGTATTGCCCAATTTCTGTCAATTTCCCTGTCCAGTATCGGTTTCCCGTTGATTGATTAGGGAATTTACAAAACTTTTTTGAAAAAATGGGTAACAACAATACGTATTCACCATACAATTGTGCCAACCGATTAAGATGATGAAATAATGGCCAACTAGCCACCTAACCTCATTTATCATGATGCATTAACTTGTACTCCTCGATAATCTTTCTAGACTTATTCAAATCTTTAATCATTCTGTATGGCTTGCTCATTATCCGAAAAGGCAATTTGGAAAGAAATGCACTAAGATCTTGCTTATATTCTTCAGTTATTCTTAAGGGTTTCTTCGAAATCCTTTCAAAAACCTCCCTTAAATAACTTCGGGTGGTGCCCGGAACACAAAACCCAACCGGCAGTGTATCTAATATCTACCGGTTGGGCCTGTTGTTTGCAAGTATAAATTTGGATATTCCATCTCATTTTAATGCTCAAACTTTAGCGTAATTGCCTAAAACAGCCTGGTCGGCGCCAAATTGTCCAGCCCACTTTGTTTTAAAATCTTCAATATCATTTGCTGTTGCCGGGTATGAAACCATTTTAGCAATTAAGTCAGGCGGTAAAGTCACTGTTTGTGCGCCTGCAAGGCATACATCCAGTACCTGTTGAATATTTTTAAAGCTAGCCGCCAATATTTCCGTTTTTAAATTGTAAATGGAAAATAACTTTGCGATATCTTCAACAACCTTTACGCCATTCCCGCTTAAATTATCAATTCTGTTTACATATGGCGCTACGTATTTTGCCCCTGCTTCAGCTGCTATCAACGCTTGAAGTGGTGTATAGATTGCAGTGCCCAGTACAGGTATCTGTTCTTTCGTGAGCACTTTCACCGCTTTAATTGCCTCTTCGGTTACTGGGATTTTCACAATCGTAACGCCTGGCAGCTGCTCCTGTATGAAACGCGCCTCTTGAACAATTTCTTCACTGGATTCACCAAGCGCCTGGACAAATAACTCTCTTTCTTCACCAATAATTTCCCTGATTTCTTTCAGTAATTCCAAGTAGGGCCGCTTTTCCCGGACAATAATTGACGGGTTGGTTGTAACACCGGCAATTGGAAAATACTCAACCAAATGCGCAATTTGTTTCACATCTGCAGAATCAATGTATAATCTCAATGATCAGCCCCCCTTTTTCAATTATTTATCAAATCTCACTGCATTTAAGCGCTAATAATCTTTAGTTTTGTCCCGAGATCAATTTTAGGAACTTCTTTATCTTCCAAATATAAAGTACCGGGCAATTCAGGTGTTGTTGAACCGTCAAAACGCAGGGTAATATGCCCTAAAGTGCTTAAATTACGCTGAACCAGATCTCCAACTGATGTGATTTCAAATTCTTCACCATTGATGTAAAAAACTTGCCCCGGTTTAATATCATCTTTCGGTTCGACTAAATCAATGGAGTAACAAAAATCTTTCAGTTCTTGGGGCGCTTCATTCCCGAACAAAATGATCATTTTTTCATCTAAAAAGTTTTCTGCAAGTGAACCTTTACCTTTGACTTTATTTTCGTAGATTGTTTTCATAAGTTTTGGGCAACGGCCCGCAGCCGCACCTTCCAACCTCCCCACTTATTCATTTTTTAACTAAAGTTTGTACCATTTACTGGTGTCACCCGCTGTACAGACCGAAACTTGCGAGCCAGGCGACAAATACCCTTGGAACCCCTATCAGAAATCTTGAGTATAAAACCGAAGGCACACCGACTTCCACTGTCTCAGCGTCTGCTTCTGCCAAACCTAAACCAACTGGAATAAAGTCGCAGGCATTTTGCGTGTTAATGGCAAACAATGCAGGCAAAGCCAATTGTGGCGGGACATTGCCCTTTCCAATTTCTACTCCGATAAGCGTACCAACAATTTGCCCGATAACCCCTCCAGGTCCGAGTAAAGGAGATAGGAACGGCAATGAGCAAATAAATCCGATCAGAAGCAAACCCCAAATATTGCCTGCCAACGGGGACATGATTTTTGCAAATAAGTTTCCGGCGCCGGAACCCTGAATAATTCCGATTAACAAGGAAACAAATGCCATAAACGGAATAATCGTATTGATCATTGTTTGGACGGCATCACGCCCGGCCTGATAGAAAGTATTGATGACTTTCCCGGCACCCAGACCAATTTTTGTCATAGTACTTTGTTCTTTTTGAGATGCCAAGGTTTGCGAAACCTTTTTATCGCTGCTATACTTAAATTGTCTTTCACTTTCAGGTTCGGCCTCGGATTCTTTTTCTGCTGCAGCTGCCGCATCTGCGCTTGAATCCCCCTCAACAGGCTGGATCTGATCGAGACCGACTGCTGATACATAAATATCTTCTGTAATATATTTTGCTAACGGGCCGCTTCTCCCGGTTGGCATAATATTAACGGTCGGAATCCGTTTTTGCGGATAGATGCCGCATCGCAACGTACCGCCGCAATCAATAATGACCATTGCCATTTCTTCTTCAGGAACGGATGTTTTAAAACCGTTTACCGCCTCGAGGCCTGTTAATTCAACAATTTTATCAACAATATCCGGTTTTGCCCCGCCGCCGGTAATATACACAACTTTATTTCTTTTTTCGGTAGGTGTGATGGTTAATGGACCGCCAAAACCGCCGCTCCCTCTTACTATTTTTATGGAACGATATTCAGCCATGAGTATATCCTCCTTCTCCTCAGTCCAGTTCTACTTTAGACTTCAGTTTGATATTTTGTTGCCGCTCTACGATCTTTGTTGTAAAGTCCGTTACCCAGCCTGCAAAGAAGTTCATAACCAGCCCGACAAGGAAATACCGGACTGCCAGATCTGCTGTATTTAAACCAAGTTTCTGGATCCCCTGTGCAATCCCCATCCAAATGAATAATTCCCCAGGATTAATATGCGGGAACAAACCGTTGCTTGTATGGTTAAAGTAAGCTGCGGAAGCATAGTAACTTGGTTTATATTTTTCCGGTAAAAAGCGTCCCATTGACAGTGACATCGGATTTCCAAGCATAAATGTTGCTAAAAAAGGAAGAAGTAAATATCTTAATAACGGATTTTTGCTTGATGCTCCTGCTAAACGATTAATACGGTTTTCTCCGATTAACTGGATTAATGTATTCATGCAAACAAGCAACAGCAGCACTACTGGAACAATGTCTGTCATCCATGAGAGAAAAGTTTTAGCTCCTGTTTGAAACAAGGACATGAATCCTTGTGCTAAGTGAATCATGATATCCATAATGTTTCACCTCTCCATATTATTTCTTTGAAGTAACCAAATGGTTTGCCTGATTGATCACGCGTTTGAAAAAACTCGGTTGTTCAGGGATTTGGCCGCCTTTCATGATGATATTGTAATTATTAACAGCATCCAAAATGGCCAGCCGCAACAATTTATTGCATTTTGCCATATCTGCCTCATTTAAAGTTTTGATGTTTTTCCCTTCAAAACCCTTTAAATCCTTCACTCTTGCCATTACGGTGACACCTTGAATTTTCTTTGCCTTTAAAATTCTGCCACTTTGAGCCAGGGCAAAGAGAACAATGGTCCCGGATCTGATTTTACCGGGTCTTCTGCCAATGGCCACTTTTCCAAGCTTTCGCAGTTCTGTATACGCTTTCGTAAAGTGTCTGATTTGAAAAAAGCCAAAAAGAAACTGAATTAAGAAGGCACTCGCCATAAAAATCATAATGAAGATGATTTGCATTTCATCACTCCCTTTTATTTAAAATTTCTTTTATCTGGTTGGCTGATCCAGAGATGCTGCAAAGTCTTGATAACTGTTTGAACGGGATAATTGATGAATCAAATTTTCATCTTTTGCAATTTGAAGGATTTCGTCATAAATTTTCACCAACATACTCGCATCTCCATTGGTCTGTTCAGGAAGCCCAAGTAAAAAAACGAGTTTAATTTCTTTGCCCTCTTCCTGTATTTCATTTGGAAAAACGCCAACCGCTAATACAACTTGATCGGATTGATGGTTAATCGTATGGGGCATCGCAATATACCGGTCAAAAACCATTGATCCTTTCCTAGCTCTCTCTATTATCCTTTCTTTGAAGCCCTCATCCAGGTATCCCCTATTGATCATTGCATCTATCATATCATCCACATTTTTCTGATAGCTCTTCTTATCGTCCAAAACAAAGAATTTATCGCTGTTTGCCAGTACTTTTATAATAAAATGGCTGTTTCCCTTACTTTTTATCTTGAACTTATGCAAAAAGGTGACTTCTTCAATTTTCTGTAAAATGCTATTTTCATCAAAAATTTCACTGATCCTGATTAATGGTGAGTCGGTCTGAAAATCAATATCAACAGTTGAAAAAACAATATCATAGGGTGCTAATGTCTCTTTTGTTATGTCATTTTCAGAGAATACATCAATTTTTGTATTTTGTCGGAGGATCCGCTGTAATTGTATCGCAACCAGTTCGGACGTTCCTCTCCCGGTCCCACAGACGACTGCTACCCGCTGTAATCTTTTCGTCTTTATTTCATTTTTGGAATTCAATACCCCGAAATAGAATGCAATATAGCCAAGTTCATCTTTAGGAACTTTAAGATGATATTCCTTTTCAATTACATCCCCGGCGATCTCTGCCATTTTATAGGCAACCGGATATTTCTCTTTAACATCTGATAATAGCGGGTTTTTCAGTCGCAAATTAAACATCAGACGATTTAACATCAACGTTAAATGGTACTGTAAATCGGTAAAAAAAGCTTGGTTTTCCCTGATAATATTTTCGTTAAACCCGATTTGTTCCACAATCCTGTGGACCAATTGAATCATGTCTTCGGATATAGAAATATCAACCATCATTTTATTATTCGTCGGCGTTCTTCTTCCTGCAATCGGAATCGTCATAAACAAAACTTCAAATTCAGGAATTTTAATGGAAAAATATTTTTCAATGACAGTGGAGATCTCCAAGGCAACTTGGTATTCTCTTGTTTCCAATAATTTCATATACTTATCTTTCATTACGGATAGAAACTTATTTTTAGAGATACGATCCAGCATAACCACTATAAATTGCATCAACTTCTTTTTCGTGCTGGATTCCAAGTCATAATGATTGGCAATCTTTATAATTGCGTCCTCAATCTCTTTATCCAAATGGTTAGCGCTGTATAAAAAGTCATACAGATTATCCAGAATAAAGAAGCGCAGATCCAGCTCGGTACCACTTAAATACATACCCTTATTCGGTTTGCCTTGAATAGCCAAATTATAGGAGTTCAAGGACATTTTCGCTTTTTTCAGTTCCGTTACAAGGGTCGTTCTGGCGCTGTAGATATTCTGGTTAATAATGCCGGTATAAACCTTCCCAGGCTGCTGGTAGATGCAAAAGGGGAAAGGCTGTTGCCGGAGATATCTGTTCCAATTTTTAGACCGTTTTTTTCAATTACTTCCAGCAGTTTCATTTTCAAAGTATCAGCGTTTTCTCCATCCTCAAAATTCACTGAATAAACTTGGCTGGTTTCGCCATAAATCATCCGGATCGATTGCTTGAATGCTGTAGCTAAGGTCCCATGGGCTGTGATTATGATAGAGAACATTGGAACAAGTCTACTGTTTTCTTAACCATTTGGTCAACGCTTTCTTTTTTTGTCACATCACATTTAATGAGATAAGAACCATCTGCTTGCTGACCGTCTTCTACATTTAAATCTGAAACTACTACTTTAGCTCCATTATTTACTAATGCTTTTGCGATATTTAAACCAATGCCGGAAGCACCGGCCACCTTCTCCGTGAAAAAGTACATAGGCAAAAAGGCTTGCTCTGTCTGAAGCAAGATAGCTTACAATACGCTGGATGAAATAGCATTTGACATGAATATCGGGATTGATGACCGTCTAATACATGGGCAGGTTACTACAGTATGGGCAAAAGAAGCAAAAGCAGAACGTATCATCATTTGCAGCGATGATGTAGCAAAAGATGAAATCAGAAGAACCTTGCTGAAACAGGCTGCGCCTCCAGGAATCAAGGTGAATGTTTGTGATATTGAAAAAGCCGTTCGGGTATACAATAATCCAATCTACCAAAATGAAACAGTATTTTATCTCTTTACCAAACCTGCAGACGTTTTAAGAATGGTGGAAAAAGGCGTACCCATCAAATCAATTAATATTGGCGGCATGGCTTTCAGTAAGGGAAAAGTCCAGATTACAAAAGCGGTTTCTGTTGACGCAGAAGATGTTGCAGCCTTCAAAAGATTATACGAATTGGGCGTAAAACTTGATTTAAGAGTGGTGAATTCTGATCCCCAAACAGATTTTATGGCAAAAATTAAAGATATTTCATTTTCCAAATAAAAGGAGAAAACAAAAATGGACATTAACGCGTTCCAAATCATATTAATATTTATTTTCTCTTGTATTGCCGGAATGGGGAGTGTTCTTGATGAGTTTCAAACACATAGGCCGCTTATAGCTTGTACAGTTATCGGGTTAATTTTGGGAGATGTAAAAACTGGGATTATCCTTGGCGGAACGCTGGAATTAATTGCCCTCGGCTGGATGAATATCGGTGCTGCACAATCTCCTGACTCGGCATTGGCTAGTATTATTTCAACAATTTTAGTTGTTGTAGGAAAACAAGATATTCAATCCGGGATTGCTATTGCACTGCCGGTTGCTGCTGCCGGACAGGTTTTAACTGTTTTTGCCCGTACGATTACCGTTGCATTTCAGCATGCAGCCGACAGAGCAGCGGAAAAAGATATCCTGCACCTTTCTGCCCTGCTTGTCCAGGCTATGCGTGTAGCCGTACCTGCCTTATTGGTTTCGATATTTGTAAGTGCCAGCGCCGTTCAAGGCTTTTTAGGTGCCATCCCTAGTGTGATCACCGATGGATTTAGGATTGCTGGTGGATTCATCGTAGTAGTCGGGTATGCGATGGTTCTCAATATGATGGGGGTAAAATATCTGATGCCTTTCTTCTTCTTAGGGTTTATTGTCGCAGGTTATCTTGGAATCAGTTTAGTAGGTTACGGTGCAATTGGTTTAATTCTGGCTATGCTATTTATTTATTTGAATCCTCGTTATTTAAAACAACAGCAAACCGGTGCTGCGACCGCTGCTGCCGCAAAATCTAACAGCGATGATGATATGTTGGATGATTAGGGGGATAAAAGACCATGGAGAAAAGAACATTAACCAAAAAAGACTTGTTCAATATTTTTGTCAGAGAAAATTTTCAGCAGGCATCGTTTAACTTTGAACGGATTCACGGACTTGGTTTTTGTTTTGATATGATTCCTGTCATTAAACGCCTTTACCCGAATAAAGAAGATCAAATTGCTGCATTAAAACGCCACCTCGTATTTTTTAACACGACCCCAGCCGTTTGCGGTCCTGTTGTCGGAGTTACTGCCGCCATGGAAGAATCAAAAGCAAACGGTGCTGATATCGAAGAGGGTGCGATTAACAGTATGAAAGTCGGTTTAATGGGTCCACTTGCAGGAGTCGGAGATCCGCTGATTTGGGGAACTTTACGCCCGATTACCGCTGCAATTGGAGCATCAATCGCTTTAACCGGCAGTATTTGGGGGCCGATATTGTTCTTTGTTGTCTTTAATATCGTCCGCCTTGGTTTGAAATGGTACGGATTAAAATACGGGTACACCGCCGGATTAAATGTTGTAAAAGACATGGCTGGCAATGCACTGCAAAAATTAACAGAAGGAGCAAGTATACTTGGATTGTTTGTAATGGGTGTACTCGTTTCAAAATGGACAACGATCAATGTACCTCTGGTTATATCAAAAACAACAAACCAGCTTGGGAAAACAACAACGATGACTGTTCAAGACATTTTAGATCAATTATGCCCTGGCCTGCTTGCTTTAGGATTAACTCTGCTCATGATGAAACTCTTGAAAAAGAAAGTCAGCCCGATACTATTAATCTTCGCTTTATTTGGTATAGGAATTTTGGGTGACTGGCTCGGATTCTTAAAATAAATCCTGCTGGTTAATTGAATGAAAGGGGAATCCGAATATGCTTACAAAAGCAGTGAGATTATACGGAAAAGATGATTTACGGCTTGAAGAATTTGAGTTGCCGGAGATTACAGATGATGAAATTTTGGCATCTGTTGTAACCGACAGCCTGTGCATGTCTACATGGAAAGAAACAAAACAGGGACCCGGCCATAAAAAGGTGCCTGATAATATTGACGAAAATCCTATTATTATCGGGCACGAATTCTGCGGCAAGATTTTAAAAGTAGGAAAAAACTGGGCCCATCAATTTAAAGAAGGCAATAAATTTGCGATACAGGCGAATTTGCAATTAAAGGATCGCCCGGATTGCCCAGGATACTCATTCCCTTTTGTTGGCGGTGATGCTACCTATATCGTGATTCCAAAAGAGGTCATGGAACAGGATTGTTTACTTGAGTACAATGGAGACACCTTTTTCGAAGGATCACTATTAGAACCATTATCCTGTGTTATTGCCGGGTTTAATGCCAATTATCATTTAATTGAAGGAACTTATGACCATCAAATGGGAATTAAAGACCATGGAAATATGATGATCATGGGCGGAACAGGCCCGATGGGATATTTGGCGGTTGATTATGCTTTACATGGCCCGAAGAAACCAAAAACCTTGGTCGTCACAGGCGTCAATGACAAACAAATCACAGCCATCTCCAAACTTTATACAAAAGAAGAAGCAAAAAAGGCGGGAGTTGATTTGCATTTCGTAAACGTAAGCCGTCTTTCCGATCAAAAGCAAAGCCTTCTTCAAATCGTAAACAACGAATTTTATGATGATGTATTTGTTTTTGTTCCAAATAAAGATGTTGCCAAAATGGGTTCAGCTCTATTGGCTAAGGATGGCTGTTTAAATTTCTTTGCAGGGCCCTCCGACAACGAGTTTTCCGTAGAAATTAATTTTTATGACATTCATTATTCTTTTACACATTATGTTGGAACTTCAGGGGGAAATACAGAACATATGCGGGAAGGAATCAGATTGGTCGAAGAAAAGAAAGTGCATGCGGCAAAAATCGTGTCACATATTCTTGGTTTGGATCAAGTAATCGATACAACTTTAAATCTTCCTGATATAAAAGGTGGAAAGAAATTAACTTACACGCATAAGAAAATGGAACTCAAATCATTACGGGATATACAGCAACAGGACCAACCAGTTGCTTTCTATAATGATCTCAAAGCCATATTGAAAAAAACGAATGGAGTTTGGTCCAAAGAAGCAGAACAATACATTTTGGAACATGCCGAAGAAATTTAGAACTACAAACCAATTCATCCAGTTTTAACTGTATATTTCAAATCCAAAATTGAATAGTCGTTTGATCATAGGTCTGTTCTATTTTAAGACAATCGCAATAAGTATAGCCCCAAAACACCGGCCATCGAGGTATTAGTTTGCAAAGCAAGATGATGAATCCATTGGATAACCGCCCAACACCATAGCTTACGACCGCATTGGGTGGTTATCCCGTTTAACAAAGTTGTCTATCCGAAAAAATAAAGCATTACTCTACTCTCAATTTTTAATTTGTAAAATCGGGAAGCACCGGAACGTTCCATATGTTCCATTAGTTATATTACTTTAAAAATATGTTACTCATTCTCCATACTAACAAGTCACTCCCTCTTTTGGACGATTTTACGGTTCACAAACAATTCCATTGCTGTCCCAGCCAGTGCTTTGCTGCTTACATGTATACATCTTTTCCCAGCATTAGAATTAACTGCAAAATATGTTGACGGTAATGAAGGAATAAGCTATGATAAAGCTGTTGTTTTCTCTTATAAAAAATGGAAAGGAGCGTAGAAAAGAATAAGGATCTAAAGCGCCAGGACTAAATCCGGAACGGAAAAAGGATTTAGTTGACGAGGAGGAGGAGTATCGAA
>NZ_KB894044.1 GCF_000374345.1 Heyndrickxia acidiproducens DSM 23148 | reverse complement strand
GTGATTTTGTTTGGAAAAGTAGGTTTTATTACAGGTTTCACAGGCACAAGTATGGCTTATGTCAAAACAATTGATGATGAATACATCACAAGGCCAAATAAGTCTTATAAACAGGTGAGTCTGAAGGAATTGACACACATAAGACACAATAACAATTGGCAATACATCGAAACAATTTAGGCTAACACCTAACCGAAATTCATCTCCCACCTACTCATTGGGCTACACCCTACACATTCCTTGAGGATGGGAGACTTCTTTCGGAAATCCGTTAAAAAAAGACGATCTGGTATTGTTTCAGGGAGACAGCGTTACAGACGTGAATCGCGCTGCAGACCAAACAAACGGTCTTGGTGTCGGTTATCCTTTAATGGTTGCGGCCGCCATTTCAGCTGCGTATCCCGATATGAATATTCGTTTTCTGAATCGTGCTGTCGGCGGAGATGCCATTGCGGATCTGGTTGAACGCTGGGATGAGGATTGTATTGCTTTAAAGCCGACTGTCGTCTCAATTCTTGTTGGTGTAAATGATACTTGGAACCATGTCGGAAAGGAATCCTTTGAACCTGCTTCAAGTTTTAAAGAAAATACCGGTCGATTCTCAGAAAAACGAAAGAGAAACTTGACGCAAGAATCATCATCATGGAGCCCTATGTCCTTCCATTTCCGGAAGACCGGAAAACCTGGAGAGCCGATTTGGATCCGAAAATCCATGCAGTAAGAGAGTTAGCCCGTGAATTTCATGCTGTATTTGTTCCGCTCGACGGTATTTTAAATGCGATCAGCATCAAAACCGGGCCCCAATATTTAACGGGGGACGATGGCGTACACCCGACCATAGCCGGCCATGGCGTGATTGCAAAATCCTGGCTGGAAGCGGCCGGAGCAGATGGGCGGTTGATTTGAGCAGCGTTGGTTAAACATTTGCTTTTATTAGATAAGAAGGTATGTGACTTTTTTCTGTAATTTTTTACCATATGTTTTAATTTTTAGCAGGGCCGCACCTTCACTTTTTATATGAAAAATCCGCGGATCAGAACTTTTTTCCGCGGATTCTATTTTTAATGAAGTTATTCATTCAATTGCTATGTTTACATCGTAAGGCGTTAAATCCAGTTCTGTTTTTTCACCCAATGCAAGACGGGCCAGTTCGGCGCCAAGAAACGGGCCTGCCGTCAATCCGGATGCGCCGAGCCCGTTTGCCACAAGCAAACCTTCAAAACCAGGCCAGGCGCCAATGACAGGAAGAAATCCCGGGGTATACGGCCTGAATCCGACTCTCGTTTCGATCAGGGCGGCGTTGGCGAGCCCTGGTGCAATCGGCAGCACTTTGTCCAAAATTTCATGCAAACCGCCCGCTGTGACACGCCGGTCAAATGCCTCTGTATTTTCATGCGTGGCACCGGCAATGATGCGGCCGCCGGAAAACGCCAAGATGTATTGGTCATTCGGCGGCATGACAACGGGCCAATTGCCGGTATCCAGGCCGGGCAATTGAAGATGAAGGATCTGTGCTTTTTGGTGGGTCACTTGAAATGAACGGCCCAATGGCTGTAATAATTCTTTTGCCCAGGCGCCTGCTGCAACGATCGTTTGGTCGGCGAAAAGCACTTGCCCGTTTACTTTCACGCCTGTTACCCGCTGCGCTTCCACATTCAATTCTGCATGCCCCTGGATCAGAGCTGCGCCATGTTTCTGCGCCCCGTGAATGAGTGCCTGACGCAGGGCTTTACCATTTACGCGGGCGGCACCGCTGATATAAACGGATGCGTAGTCTTCAGACAACGGAGGAAACAATGCGCGCGTCTCAGCCGCTGATAAACGTTTGATTTCCCCAATTTCAGGCGCGTCTTCCCTCCGTTTGACCGCGCGCTCCAGCATTTTATCCAGCTTTTCTTCGTCCGTATGTATGCTGACTGCTCCGACCCGCCTGTAGCCGGTCTCTGTTTCACCGTCTTCTTCTAATTGACGGATTAGTGATGTATAGTATTTTGCACCGGATTTTGCGAGCCGGTACCAAGCCTTGTTGCGGCGCTGGGAAAGCCACGGGCAGATAATTCCTGCGGCTGCACCGGTTGCCTGCCCGGGATCCTGCCTGTCGACCAGTGTGACTTCTGCACCAGTTTTAGCCAGATGATAGGCAGCAGAGGCACCGAGCACCCCGCCGCCAACAATGATATAGGATGACATGTTGAACACCTGTTTCTGTATTAATACAATAATATCCTTTTCGTAAAGTCTAGAAAATCAATAAGATGTTTTTCAATGATTTGTTTAAGAATTTCGCATTCCCCCGGGCCTGCGAACCGAATACGATGATAAAAGCCAAAGCCGGATTTAATTTTCCCTCTAAATAATTCAGAAACTTTTCGGCAAGTTTCATTTTCCAATCTACCCACCCTATGTCTTTAAGACTATTATACTAAGCGCTTAGAAAAAAAGCGAAACAGCCGTTTTAAAAGAAACGATAAACGGCAAGCCAATCGCTTACCGCTTTCTAATTTGGAAACGCTCAGCCCTAAGCTCCCCTTTTTCACTTGCCGCCGCACTTCATCGAATCATCCAGCAGCCGCAACATGTCCGCAAAATCAAATGGGGCTTCTTTCAAAGCACATGCTGCGAACCGGGAGACGAGTTTTAATGTTTCAATGCTTTTGACCGGATAATGCCCCGCAGCACTTTCGGCGGAAAGCATGACAGCATTCGTCCCGTCCATAACCGCCTGGAAAACATCGGTTACTTCAGCCCGCGTCGGCAGCGGGTTCTCCACCATTGACTGCAGCATCTGTGTGGCCGTAATCACATAAGTATCGGTCCGGTTGCATTCCGTAATCATCGCTTTTTCGAGCAGCGGGATCCACTGGTAAGGCAGTTCCACGCCGAGGTCGCCGCGCGCAATCATAACGCCATCCGTTTCTTTGGCGATCTCCGGAAAATTGCGGATCGCTTCTACAGTTTCTACTTTTGCGATCAGCTTTGGAACCGGGTCTGCGCCGAGAGTTTTCATATAGTCGCGTGCTTCCCGGATATGGGCGGCGCGGCGGACAAATGAGCAGGCGAAATAATCAACTTTTTCCTGCAGTAAAAATTCGATATCCTGCTTGTCTTTTTCCGTAATCGCAGGCAGACTGGTCACGACACCTGGCAGGTTAACCCCTTTATGGGAAGAAATTTCACCACCTGATTTTACAGTCGTAACTACTTTTTTGCCGTCCACATCATTTACTATAAGTTCCACCGCGCCGTCATTGATCAGGATGCGGTCGCCGGGCTTTACGTCTTTTACGATGCCATGGTAATCTACGCTTGCCTGTTCTTCATTACCGTTCACTTCATCAGTATGGAGTGTGAAGGTGCTGCCGGTTTTAAGTTCGATCTTTTCCGCGGATATTTTCCCGAGCCGGATTTTCGGGCCTTGCAAATCACCTAAAATTTTGATTGGCTGTCCGGTTTCTTTACTGATCGAACGAATGAACTGAATCACATTACGGTGGCTGTCATGGGTGCCGTGGGATAAATTCAGGCGGGCAATTGTCATGCCGTGGCGGATCATTTCCGTGAGCATTTCTTTATCATCACTTGCCGGGCCGATTGTGCATATGCAGTCGATGGACATTGTATCACCTCTATATATTCGTTGGAGTTAGTATACCCAGAGTTCTTATATATATTGGAATACCCTGGCCCGGGAAGAAAAAACAACGGTATCTGCCAAGCATAGGCTAAGGTTTTTACAAATCGTATATTTGTTTATGAAGGAATGGTTGTCGTTCATCTTGAGGCTGATGTAAAAATGAAGTGACTTGATTCTTGTCTCAAAAGAAAAAAATAGTCAACCCGCAATCTATATCCATACTTTAAGAAGGCAGGTTTTATTTTGCGCCAGCGAGTTTATAAAGTGATTTGATATCTGCTTCATGCTGGATCGAACGGGCTGAGAGGACATCAATTAATTCCTGGTGTTTTTTGAATTTTTCATCTATGTGTTTTTGGATATTTTCAAAATAAGGGGCCAGTCCCTGGATGATTGATGATTTTTGTTCATCCACCTTTTTTTCCACGTCATTTACTTTCTCTTCAAGGTGATCCATTCTTGATTCAAGTTTGTCCATTCTTGATTCAAGCCCCTCCATCCTGTTTTCAAGGCTCTCCATCCGGGTTTCAAGGCTCTCCATCCGGGTTTCAAGCCCCTCCATCCGGGTTTCCATCCGTTCTTGTCCGGCTTTTAACCCTTTTAGTTCGTCCAGAATTTTTTCCAGTACCTGCTCCATTTTATCATCTCCTTTTACGTTTTTTTGTTATTATAACAGAGCCTGCCAATATGATGTGAACTTCTTGCAATGATGTGAAGTAATTATATCATGTTCAAAAGAAGTAAAGAACAAGTGTTTGCGTTTAATTTTTTTCTACCCTTTCTTTCAAGCTTCTTCTTAATACAAATTAAAAAAGGGGGAGCCCCCTTTTTTATTTTTTAATAGCATGTAACACACTGGCAGCGAGCCCGCCCCAGATAATAACCATTCCGATGATCATGACGGTAATTGCGGTTGCACTCATGATTTCGCCTCCTCAACATAAGCTGGCAGTTTGTCTGCGGCTTTCCAATTTGAGAAGGACAAGGCGATGGCGATGATCACCATAAATGCCGACAGCCCCCAGCCAAAGACGGCTACAAATTGGGACGGATATCCGCCGTATACTGTTCCGATATTGGTACGGAAAGAAGAAACAAGAATGGCAGTCAAGAGTACCGGTGTAATCACGCTGATGCAAATTTTCCAATACCATCCAAGCTTGATTTGCGAATACAGGTTGGCTTCGTTTTTCAATACATCCAGCTTACGGAATACCCAGGCAACAAGAACGACTTCAACAACGGCAGACGGCAGGACGCCAAAACTATTAACAAAATTGTCGACCACATCAAGCAAATACATACCGCTTTGTGTAGCATAGATAATGGAGATCAGTGCTGCAACACCGCCAACAGTAACGACAACTTTCTTGCGCGTCCAGCCCAGTTTATCTACAGCCGCTGCAATACAAACTTCCAATAACGAAATTAACGAAGTGATACCGGCGATAAACAAGCAAATGAAGAAGACAGCACCAAATACCTGCGGAAGCGGCAGTTCATTAATAATTTTCGGCAGCACCACGAATGCAAGCCCGATTCCGCCGGCTGCAACATCATTGACCGCGACATTAGATTGCTGTGCCATAAATCCAAGAGCAGCAAAAATACCGATGCCGGCCAGCAATTCAAAGCTGGAATTTGCAAAAGCCGTGATAAAAGCATTATTCGTTGTATCAATTTTTTTCGGCAAATAACTGCTGTAAGTAATCATTATGCCCATTGCTATCGAAAGGCTGTAAAAGATCTGCGAATAGGCAGCAATCCATACATTCGGATTGGCGATGGCTTTCCAGTTTGGCTCAAAAAAGGCATTTAAGCCTGTTACTGCGCCCGGCAGTGTAATCGCGCGGATAACAAAAATGACAAACAGCACGAGCAATACCGGCAAGGCATACCGGGACAAGGCTTCAATTCCCTTTTTCACACCGCGGTAGGCGATGCCAAGCGTGATTACCCAAATCGCGACAAGTGGCAGAAAGACCTGCCAGACTATGGAGCCAAAGTGGGTTAGGGACGGCTCTTTGCTGACCATTAAGTATTTATTGAACAAAAAGGCCTGCGTATCGTTTCCCCACGAAAGTTTAACGGAAAATCCAATATAAGAAACAGCCCATGCCAGAATCACAGCGTAATAGGTCATAATGAAAAAGGCAATCGCGAACTGCCACCAGCCGACAAATTCAAATTTTTTATGAATGCGGGAATAGGAAAGCGGGGCAGAGCCGCGGTATTTTTTCCCAAGGATAAATTCCATTGCCACAAAGGCCACGCCTGTCGTAATGAGGGCAAATAAGTAGGGAATGAAAAAAGCACCTCCTCCGTTTTTAAATGCCACATATGGAAAACGCCAAATATTTCCAAGGCCGACTGCGGAGCCGACTGCTGCGAGGACAAATCCCCACCTGTTCCCCCACTGTTCTCTTTCCATTAAAATTCCTCCTTCTCAAATAGGATAGTAAAAATAAATATATTTTCGACTCATCCTTCTTCCTGCTCTCTTTGGAATTATCGTAATATTTCATTTACAGTTTCTAATTATAGTAATTTATCTTTCTCCTTTCAAGACATTTCTTGACATTTTGTCAGAAATATTTACAAAAGTTTGAACTCGCTTTCTATTCTTTATCAGATTACAAGGTTCCTATTCAAAAGGAATGAGGCTTCTTGTCCGACTTTTAGGATAAACTATCGGTACTAACGCTTAAATCGGAGTGATTGTGATGCCTTATGAAAATGTGGACGGACAAAATGTATATTACGAACTGAAAGGCAGCGGAGAAACGATTGTGTTTATCCACGCCCCTGTCCTTCCAAGCCAAATATTTCAGCAGCAAGCTGTTAATTTAACGAAAGGTTACTGCGTTCTTATTTTCGACTTATTCGGGCATGGGCGCACTTCCCCGGCAACCGCTGTATGGAGTTTTGCCGAAATCGCTCGGACGCTATACAAGCTTCTGGACCGGCTGAATATCAAACAGGCCTGGATTTGCGGATATTCTGCCGGAGCATCCATTGCATTCGAGTTTGCTTCCCTGTATCCGGAGCGGACAGCGGGGCTGATTCCGATTGGAGCTGCAGATGATAAAAAAGGATTACTGCTAAAAATACTTGTAAGAGCAAGCATTTGGGCGTGTAGAAAAAAGCTGGTTTGACTTCTTGCTTTATCCGGAGCCATTCTCAACACCGACCAGATACGCATCTTTTTGCCGTTATGGAGGGCCGCACGGATGACGGATGCTCATGATGCCGCATGTTATTACCGTTCGTATCTTGATTATCGTTGCCGGCACAAACTTCAGGATATTGAGCAACCGGTTTTACTGATTTACGGGGAAAAGGATACTTTATTTAAAAAATATGGCCCGCGGCTTGCCTCACAGCTGCCAAATTGCCGCCTTGCCCATATTGAAAAAGCGAGGCACTATATACCCGGAAAGCGGGACGAAGCATTAAGTGGTTTGATTCGGTGGTTCATCGGGTCTTGATGGAAACGCAGCCGGCTGGAAACATAAAAAAAGCGGATTCTCCTACAGTTTTGCTTTGGGAATCCGCTTTTTTTATTTTATAGAAAATTCCTATTTTAGTGACATATCGAGTACCATACGGCCTTGGATCGTGCCTTCTTCCATTTCCTTAAAAATATCGGTGATTTCTTCCAGTCTCCGGCTTTGGACAACCGGAATTACTTTCCCTTCGGCACCAAACATGAAGGCTTCTTCCAGATCTTTTCTTGTGCCAACCAATGAGCCGATGACTTCAATGCCATCAAGAACAGTTTTGACAATTTCAAGGTCCATTGTTTCCGGAGGCAGCCCGACTGCAACCACTTTTGAAACGGGGCGCACTGAGTTCACCGCTTGATTGAAGGCTGTCTTGGATACGGCTGTGACGATCGCAGCATGGGCACCGCCGGTTTCCTTTTGAATCCACTCGGCCGGATCCCCTTGTTTTTTGGAATTAAAGACAAGATCTGCCCCGACTTCTTTTGCCAATGCCAGTTTGTCATCGTTTACATCGATGGCAATGACCTTGGCATTAAAAACATGTTTGGCATATTGGACAGCCAGATTTCCAAGGCCGCCAGCCCCATAGATGGCGATCCACTCGCCTGGTTTGACGTCTGCGACTTTAATCGCTTTATAGGTCGTGACACCTGCGCATGTGATACTGGTTGCCTGCCTTGCATCCAGACCGTCCGGCACCTTTACTGCATAATTGGCTGTTACGATGCATTGCTCAGCCATGGCGCCGTCTACGCTGTAACCTGCATTTTTGGCTTCCCGGCAAAATGTTTCATTGCCGGACAAGCAATATTCGCAGTGCCCGCAGCCTTCAAAGAACCAGGCAACGCTTACACGGTCGCCAACCTTTAAACTCGTGACGCCGTCTGCAATTTCCCTGACAACACCGACCCCTTCATGGCCAAGGATCCTTCCCGGCACATCTCCAAAATCTCCTTTTGCAACGTGTAAATCCGTGTGGCAAACGCCGCAATATTCAATATCCACTAATGCCTCTCCATATTCCAGCGGCCGCAATTGAACATCTTTGACTTCGACAAGTTTGCTTTTATCAGAACTTACCACTGCTGCCCTCATTGAAAATCCCTCCAATTTTTTGTATGATTCTACTTCATATATTTCTATCCTATTAGACTTTCTTATCCAATATGAAACATCCCTTTTTAAAATTTTGTATGAATGTACGGCAAAAAAACACGCATCTGGTTTTGATACGTGCTTTTGGCACAGGCTTCTTATTGTTCGCGGAAAAGTATCATTCCAAAGCACATTGGAATGATCATCAGCAACCCAATAAACAAAGTCGGTATCGGCAGGCGGTTTCCATAAATGGCCCCGATTTCTCCTATAAATCCGCCGATTAGAAATGGGATCGCTGTTTTTTTCTTATCTGCACTTTCCTTCGCATGGTACCACGCATCCCATACCACAAATGTATAAAAACCCGGATAAAACAACATATATTCAAAATTAGTCGTACTGACAGCCTGCCGGGTTAAGCCGTTGAAATCAAGATAAATGGCTTTATTGATATTTCCAAAAACATTATCAAAATGCTCGATAATCAGAAAGACGATTCCCTTAAAAAACTGTCCGTTATACATTTGTCCCACTCCAGGCATCAGCATTGAGTACAATGCAGCTATATTTCTCATGGCAACTCCCTTACATCTTATTTCACTTACTTTAGTTTTCATTGAATTCCTATTTTTATGTATGAGAGGCCTGGGAAAAAGGCCCGGCTGATCCATTGCTTGCTGTCATTTTGGCCCTGGTGCATCAGGCAGATAGTTGATTCTTGCCGCCTTAGGTTCGCCCAATAAGTAAATGCTGGACTCAAAAAACGGTTTAAGAACAATGGTAAAAACGATCCTCCATAAAATTGGCGGTATAATAACTGCACCTATATTCGCATAATGAATTACACGATCATGGATGAAAAGTGAACCCGGCTTAGCTTTCAAGTCGGGTATGCCGTTTAATTTTTTACAAAGCAGTGAATATCTATAAGAAACTGTGAAAGCGCAAACAAAAGGGCGTATACTTGAGATAAATATAATAATGGAGGTACTTATCATGACGAAATTACAAGGAAAAACTGCACTCATCACCGGCGGATCGCGGGGTCTTGGTGCGGCTATGGCCGTTACGTTTGCTGAAGAGGGTGCAGAAAATTTAATTCTGGGTGACGTGTTGCTGGAAGAATCAAATGAGACTGCCAGAAAGATTAAAGAACAATTCGGAACAAACGTCCTTCCGGTTCAGCTTGATGTAAGCTCGGAGGAAGATTGGGTGCATATTATGGAAACAATCCGGAAAACTTTCGGAAAGCTCGACATTCTGGTCAATAATGCCGGCATTAATAAACGGGCCAAGTTTGCCGATTGTGAGCTTGAGGATTGGAACCGGGTCATTGCCGTTAACCAAACCGGCGTCTTTTTAGGCATAAAACACGCATGTCAGCTGTTGAAAGAGCAGAAGCAAAGCGCAATTGTGAACGTGTCCTCGATTGCCGGCCTGACCGGCTATTTTGCTGTACCTTACACTGCAAGCAAATGGGCAATCCGGGGCATGACAAAAGCTGCTGCAATGGAATTCGGCGACTGGGGCATCCGCGTTAACTCCGTCCACCCCGGATTTGTTTATACGCCACTAACGCAAGCTGCAAGCAAAATGGTGGATGCTTTCAGTGAAATCACAGCCCTTGAGCGTTCAGGCGAACCAGAAGAGATTGCCAAAGCCGTTGCCTTCCTGGCTTCCGATGACGCTTCCTACATCACCGGCGCTGAACTTGCAGTTGACGGTGGAATGATAGCAGGCGGCGGGCCAAGACGCGTCGTAAAAAATTTAAACTTACTTTAAGCAAAGCGCACAGGCTTGGCGTTTTAATCCTGGGCCTGTTTTCATTATATAATGTGAAACAGGCCCTCAATTTTTAAATCACTTAATCAAAAATTTATCATTTTTTGTACCCTTGCATGCTTATTGTGCCAATATTACCTTATGCTCCAACATTTCAGGAGGGGGTGTATTTGAATCGGATGCTGTTATTTGTTTGTGTGCTTTGATCTTTTTCATCGTTCTTTGTCCATTAGCATGCCAGGCGCAATCGAGTAGGAGGCTAATCATTATTTGATTAGCCGACCTCTCACACCACCGTGCGTACGGTTCCGTACACGGCGGTTCTAAAGTTTACGACCTTACAGACAGATAATAATCCAGAAAACTTATATACCTTGCTCTTCGGAAGAGTTCGTTTGTTAAGGTTCTGGTTAAGATATGGCTGCCGGCAATTCTCCAGTAGCCTTTTCTTGTGTTTGCCCATTCCCAAGCTTTACTTTTATTGATCCCTAATTTCTTGAGCCAATAAAATCTTGTGCGTACTCTCTTCCATCT
>NZ_KB894043.1 GCF_000374345.1 Heyndrickxia acidiproducens DSM 23148 | reverse complement strand
CAAAATCGCCTCCAAGAGGGCATTTATGCCCGATTCTTTTGAATCGCCAAGAAATAATTGATGCAAAAGTTGTTCATCTAGAGTAATCTGTAATTGAGCCATCCCTGAATCTCTCCTTTAGAAGTTGTTTTGGTTAACTCTATTCTAACTGAGATGACGGGCTCTGGCTCATTTTCTATGAAAAAATGATAGAGACGGCGAGAGAAATGAAATCCCGCTGTTTTTCTGGAGGGGGCTGGCCAACCCCCTCCAGAAAAACAGCCCCTATACTCCATATTCCCTCATATTCAGATAACCCTTTTTACACAATTATACGGACTTAACTGGAAATTGATGAGGAATAAATTTAGTAAGGGTATTAGTAAGGGTATTATGGTGGCAATTTTTACTATGCTGTTGCTTATACCAGTCACTAATGCTTCAGCAGCAGCAAAATTATTGTCATGGGATTTAGTCGATTCAGGGAAACATATGGATTGGGATGGAGGCACAAAATATCAATCATATTTTAATTCCGGAGTAAGTGTTTGGAATGGTTATAAGAAAGGAGTCATCAGGAAAGATACAGCCACTAGAGTACAAGATGTAAAGATATCCGACTACACGGTTAAATCAAGTACGGCAGGAGTTACATCATCGGCTGGCACTATAAAGTTTAACAAATATACAATGGATAAGCTTTCAGGTACAAAAAAGAAAAATGTGGCTATTCACGAATTAGGTCATGCGCTTGGATTAGCCCACAATACTTTAAAAGATGTTATGTACAAATATGTTTCTACTAAAACAAAGCTAAGCTCTAACGATAAAGCCTCATACAATGCAGCTTATAAAAGATACTAAACTTATGGAAAGGATGCTAAAAATATGAAGCATACGATAAAAAGGTATACTATCCTTACATTATTTTTCACAATGATACTTATCCTATCGACAGCATGTTCTAGCACTGAAAAAAACGTTTCATCGGACAATAGTGAATTACAAACTATAACACTAGATGGTACTTTCGTAATAGACGTGGATAACCCTAAAGAAACGGTTGGGGATGCAGATTATGTTTTTTTAGCAAATGTTGATGAAGTTATTAGCACTGAACAAAAACATCAAGAAACCATGGAAACAGAACATGGAACAAAGGTAGTTTCAACTCCATACACTAACTTTAACGTTACCGTATTAAAAAATATTAAAGGAAATTTAAAAACAGACACTCCTATTCCACTTCAAAAAGCAGGGGGAATCAGTGCAGACAATTCATCCTTGGTTTTATATGAAGATGACAGTCTGCCCGAAGTTGGAAAATCTTATGTATTTTTGGCTTACGCACAAGATGATGGATCATTATTAGTGTCCGGTCCAAATTCCAATATATCGGTATCTAGCATTGATAAGTTTGCTAAAAGTAAAAACGTCAATTATGTAGCTGAAACTTCCGATGTTATTTCTGAATATGAGCTTGCTTATAAAAATCAGCAAGAGACCAGTCGAGATAGATCTATTTCTGATTATGAAATAAAAAACTGAATATTTTAAATCCCATCTAAAATGCTTATGTCTAGTCAGTTTCATCCCGATACTTAAATGGAGCAACGAAAAAACCTAATTTCTCAATTCTACTTAGAAATTAGGTTTTTTAATTTCCTTAACATTTTAATACGCATTTTCCTAACACTACCCCAGTGCTGGCTCAATAGGTCCGCAATACTCATACAGATAGGAATATTTTATTGGTAAATACACCTTTGATATGGCGAAATTAAAAAACTTAAAATCACTGCGTCCTAGCAACCAATAAAATGAAAGCCAAAAAATTCCTTAACGTAGGAAAATCGGCTTTATTTATGCTGAATTTTGCTTAGCGTATGTTTTCCGCGTTTTGTTGGTAGGACCCCAAATAATGGATCCGCTTTGTCGATCATAAGAAAAATGAAAGCCCACCCAGGCAGAAAACCGGCATTCCCGGCCGTTCATAAGTGAAATAAAAGCCCGTGCCGGAAGGAAATCCGTGCACGGGCTTTTATAGTGAGAATGAATGGTGGTGCTTAGTGCAGGGCACCGCCAACGTCTACAATATCCTCTGTTTGATTCGCGGATATAACAGCCGCGGTTTCCAAAGCCTTCACGATGAGATCAAGGCTAAGGCTGGGGGCCTGGTTAAATACAGTTTGTGATGGGATATATGGAATATGAATAAAGCCGGCCGGGATGGATTTTGCATTTTTATCCAAATAATGCATGACACCATAAAAAAGGTGGTTGCATACAAATGTCCCGGCAGAGTTTGAAACGGACGAAGGAATCCCTGCGTCCCGCAAACGGCGGACAATGCTTTTGATCGGCAAGGTTGACCAGTATGCCGCCGGGCCGCCTGCTGCAACCGGGGTATCGACCGGCTGCTGCTGTTTATTGTCCGGGATGCGTGCATCATCGACATTGATTGCCACGCGTTCGGGGGTAATTTGTGTGCGTCCGCCGGCTTGTCCGACACAGATGACAACATCGGGCTGGTGGTGTTCAATTGCTTCGATTGCTGTTTGGACCGATTCATAAAAGACTGTCGGCACTTTTTGTACAACGATCTGAACGCCTTCAACCGTTTTGCCATCCAGTTGCCTTATTGCTTCAAGCGCGGGGTTTACTTGATCCCCGCCAAATGGTTCAAACCCGGTCATTAGTACTTTTTTTGCCATTTTTATTTCCCCCCTATTTTACTAAAATGTACATCAGCACAATGTTAAAGGCGAGCGCGAGTAAGGCGGTTGGCACCTGGACACGAATGACATGGTTTTTATCTTTTAGATCAAGTAATGCGGCAGGCACAATATTGAAGTTGGCTGCCATTGGTGTCATTAGTGTTCCGCAGTAGCCTGCAAACATAGAAATTGCTGCGATTTGATTTGGATTTGCGCCGAATCTGTGGACCAAAAATGGGAGGGCAATTCCAGCCGCCATTACTGGGAAGGCTGCAAATGCGTTGCCCATAATCATCGTAAACAGAGCCATTCCCATGCAGAAAACAAATACAATCCAGAAAACAGAGTTCTCAGGAATCATTTTTGTTATGAGTTCCGATACAACAGTTCCGACACCCGCTTTTGTAAAAATCGTACCCAATGTCGCCAATAGCTGCGGGAGGACAACGGCCCAGCCGATCGCTTCAAGCAGGCGCCGTGATTCTTTTATGGTTGTCGCAGGTTTGCTTTTTGTTAAAAACATAGCCGTAATCATCGCGATGATGCATGAAACCCCAAGTGCAACCAAGGTTGGATTTACCGGGTCAAGCAGCGGCAGTTTTCCAATTTTTACATTGACCAGCAGTTTCGATCCGATTACCGTTAAAATTGGAATCAGCAGCGCCGGCAAGAACAGCCAGTTTCCCAGTTGTTTGCGCTTTGCTTCGCGCTGATCCGGTGTGGCTTCACCGTACTCGCCTTTTCTTAAGCCTCCGAGTCCAACAATTACCACCATGGCAATGACCATTAAGCCGATATAAAAAGGCGGAATCACCTTGCCAAAAAGCAATGTGATCGAATAAATCAGATAAAACAGCCCGGAAAGGATCCGCCGCTGATTCATTTTGTCGAAAAATGTGTAAAACGAGCAGCAAAGCCCGATGATACCCATGACGATATAAATCCACTCGGTTGAAATGATCATTTTTCCACCACCTCTTTTTCCGGAATTTGTTCCTGACGTGCGTGGCTTCCCAATTTCTTGTCCAGTTTCCGATCGAAGAGGTGGAGCCTGAACGCATGGACGATGAAGACAAAAATGGCTGTTGGAAGCCCCCAAAGTGCCATGTGAATCGGATCCGTATGAATGCCGTTTTGGTCAAAAAATCCTTTCATTAATAAAATGGCTCCGACTGCGACAAAGATGTCTTCTCCGAAAAATAGCCCGATATTATCTGCTGCAGCGGCCTGGGCGCGGATTTCTTCTTTGTCTTTTTCAGGCACTTCGCCATATTTTGCCTGCGCCGCTCCTTCAGCCATTGGCGCGATTAACGGGCGCACGGTCTGCGGATGGCCGCCAAGGCTGTTTAACCCTAAGGCTGCGCCGATTTCCCGAATCAGCAAGTAAATGGTTAAAATCCGTCCGGCCGAAGCTGCTTTGATTTTCGACACAAGATGTTTGGCCTGGTTTTGCAGGCCGCTTCTTTCCAATAAGCCGATTACCGGCAGCGTTACAATTAAAATCGACATATAACGGTTCGTTGTAAAAGCCTCGCCAAACTGTGTAATCAGTTCTTTTACCGGAAGCCCTGCAATCAGCCCGGTAACAAGGCCCGAGACCGTCACCACGACAAGCGAATTGATCCGCAGTGCAAAGCCGATCACGATTAAAGCGACACCAATTAATACCATTGTCCTTTCCTCCCTTGATGCTTGAATAATCTTGTTGCACGCTCACTACCAAAAGGGAGCAGTGTCTTTTTATAAAAAACATCCGGCATTCTCAATCGTAATGCCTTCATTTTCCAAAGCCGTATGAATCAATGCGGCAAATTCAAGCGCATGTTTCCCGTCACCGTGGATGCAGATGGTGTCGGCTTGAATCGCTACATCTTGCCCCTGTACGGACAAGACCTTTCCTGCTTTGATCATGCGGATAACCTGGTTAACGGCCGTTTCGCGGTTATCAATGAAAGCGCCGGCTTCACGCCTGGATGTCAAGGAACCGTCCTGCTGGTATGTCCGGTCGGAAAATACTTCGCTTGCTGTACGCAGGCCGGCTTTCTTTCCTGCTTTTACCAGTTCTGAGCCGGCAAGGCCGAAAAGAATCATTTCCGGATCGATGCGGTAGACGGCTTCGGCAATGGCTTCTGATAACTGCTTGTCTTTTGCGGCCATATTATAAAGAGCGCCGTGCGGTTTTACATGCTGGATATGGCCGCCTTCCGCTTTTGCAAAGGCAGCAAGGGCACCGATCTGGTAGACAACCATTTCGTAAGCTTCCTGCGCGGAAATCTGCATATTTCTGCGGCCGAACCCTGCTAAATCGGGCAAACCGGGGTGTGCGCCGACTGCAATATTTTTCTCCAGTGCCATGCGTACGGTTTTTCTCATGACAGCAGGATCACCGGCGTGAAATCCGCAGGCAATATTGGCGGATGTAATATAATCCAGAATATCAGCATCCTTTCCTATTGTGTAAGCGCCGAAACTTTCACCCATATCGCAGTTCAGATCAATGCTTGTCATGTGTCCTTCCTCCGTTTCACATTTAGTTCTAACCCGCTTCTCAACATGCCGATTTTCCTTTCCCTTTCGATATAAAGGGATTGGGCCGCCTGCAGGGAAATCTCCGTAAACTGGACTTCATCGCCCGGCTTCAGCTGTGCCATCAGCGGCAGATCAGCCGAAATAACCTGCGCAATTTTCGGGTAGCCGCCGGTTGTCTGCCGGTCTGCCAGCAGTACAATCGGCCGGCCGTCTGGTGGTACTTGTACCGTTCCAAAGCTGACACTTTCCGATAACATGTCCTCCGGCACTGCTTGTCTTAGCTCAGGCCCTTTTAAGCGGTACCCCATGCGGTCGGAATCAGTTGAAATTTTATAGGGGTGATGAAAAAAGTTATACAGGCTTTTGTCTGTAAATAAATGGGCTTGACGCCCCTTGACCACCCGGATGGATGAAGAATCGCTATAATTTGGCATCATGGTTTTTGAAACAGTAAATGAGGCAGCAGCTGTACCGTTCTTTACGGATCCCTCCAGCTGTTCCATGATGATTTTTGAGCGCTCGCCGGGGGGATTGATTTCAATTTCATCCCCAGCCTGCAATGCCCGGCCGTTCCACCCGCCTATTTTTGCCCGTAAATAGGTGGATTGGCTTTTCATGACAAACGGAACCGAAAAACCGCCTGCTACCGCTAAGTAGGCCCTGCAGCCAATTTTTGCCTGTTTGATCCGCAGCTCGCTGCCGCTTTTTACAAGGATCGGCTTCCAAAGTGAAACAGGCTTGCCATTTATGGAAACGTGAAATTGCCCGCCGCAAATGGCAATCAGTGCATCCGCCTGAAATTCAAGAACGGGGCCTGTTAACGTGATTTCCATCGTCGCCATCGTTTCCGGGTTACCTGCCAGCAGATTTGCGATCCGGTGGGCAAATGGATCCATGGCGCCGCTTTGAATAACCCCGTATTTCTGGCAGCCGGTTCTTCCTAAGTCTTGAAAAGTTGTCAGCATTCCCGGTTTTATCACTTTTATCATGGTTCCATCTTCTCCAGTTCCCTGTATTCTTGCGGACTGATGGGAAAGAAACGGATTTTGTCCCCCGCCTGCAGCAAACTGGGCGGGTCATTTTCCGGTTCGAATAATCTTAGCGGCGTGCGCCCGATAATTTGCCACCCGCCCGGCGTTTCGATCGGGTAAACACCGGTTTGGATGCCGGCAATCCCGACAGATCTTTCCGGTATTTTTAAACGCGGTGTCTTTCTTCGCGGGGCAGCAATTTTTTTGGACATGCCCCCGATATAGGGAAAACCCGGTGCGAAGCCAATCATATATACGAGATAATCTCCAGCGGCATGCGTTTCGATTACTTCTTCAGGTGTAAGATGATTCATTCGGGCAACCTCTTCCAGATCAGGGCCGAATTCGCCGCCGTAGCAAACGGGAATATCAACGGTGCGTGTGTGAACAGGATGATTTGCTGGGAGTGCTGACAGCAATTGTATTAATTGCCGTGAAACATAGGTAAAGGGATTCTCTCCGGAAAGATTGTATACTTTGAACGGGTCGTAGATTACTGTGACGGTTGTAAAGGCCGGAATCCATTCACACATCCAGGATGGAAAGTAATCTTCCAATAGAGCAGAAATGGCTTGTACTTTTCTATGGTTCTCAAGGTTCATTTCTTTTCCTGTTTCGATGAGGACAGCGCAGTCGCCTTCAGGGAATAATCGATACTCCAAATGACCACCTCCAAATAGGAACAATCAGGCACTTTTTGAATATTTATACATTTAGTTTTATAATAAGTTATGAATTTATTATTTTATGATAGCAAAAGATTGAGCAATTTTCAAACGTCTGATTCATAACGCTGATAACTCGAACATGTTCGCGAATAAAATTTTATATTCTTTATAATTCGCTGTTGCTTTAAATCGGCGGGGAGCTATTCTAAGATAGTGATTGATGTTTTGGAAAGGGGAATTTATTCACATTTTTAACATAAAAAAGCAGACATGCTGATTAGCGGCTGCCTATTTCGTATACCGGTTCGCATAGCTCGAGGCCACGAACGCATCCGGCTTGATTTTCGGTTCCACACCCATTGATTCCATGCGGGCAGCCATTTCTTTGACAAACTTGCGCGTTTTGTTGCGCTTACCCGCACCGATATCAATGTGGCCTTCCATTGTGAAAGATGCGCCCTCATACAAATAGGGCAGGATAATCTCAATCAGTTCATTCTTTTTCTCTTCCGTAAACAGCGAAACGGTTTCCTCAGTTAAAGACAGTTCCCTGGAGATCCGTTCATGCAAATGGTCCATTCTTCCCGGTATCACCGTTTTCCGGATACATGCCCATACGCCGTGCCGTTCCTGCTGGATCACGATGCCGGTAATAAATAATGTGTACGTCTGATGGACCTGCGAATCGGTGCCAACCATTAAGCGGTAGCTGCCTTTAGGGTCGCGTTTCATAAAGGCGGTGATATGGCTGAACACTTTTTCAAACGGCATGTTTTTTTCCTGAAGGTTCTGAAACAGTTGAGCTTCCATCCCTGCACCACCCATGGCTTTTTCGTCTATTATATAGGATATGGGAGTCTTTTTACATTTGTGCAGGGAAAAGTGGCCCTTATCTTTTGTGCTTGGCCTGGAAGGAAAGGACCATTAACACGGCTAAAATGATCAGGCATACTGTCGTCCCAACCCGGTTTCCCCCGCCAAATACAAATGACAGGAAAATGCCGGACAAAGCCAAAATGGCAATCAGTGTTGTAAGCGGGTAGCCTTTGACGCGGAAAGCAGGGCGCCTTTTATAGGTTTGCCGCAGCTTCAGTTGGGCCGCGCAGATCGCAATCCAGACGAGCAGGACGGTAAACCCGGGAATGGCCATTAGATAGCTGATAACTTGATCCGGTGTGAAATACGATAAAACAATGCCGCACAGAATAAAGAAGGCAGTTAACAGAATACCGTTTTTCGGAATTCCCCTATTTGAGATCGACCTGAATAACTGCGGTGCTTCGCCGGATTCCGCCATCGTGAATAAGGTGCGGGAAGTCGCGTAAATTCCTGAGTTTGCGGCGGACAGTACAGCAGTCAAAAGCACAAAATTCATGACATTTGCCGCGCCCGGGAGCCCTGTACGGCTGAACACCTGTACAAACGGGCTTTCAGCAGAAGAAACCTGGTTCCATGGAATGATCCCGCAAATGATAAGAATCGGCAGAATATAGAAAAGCATCACTCTCACCACGGTTTGTTTGATGATCTGCGGCAGGACCCGTTCGCTGTCTTTCGTCTCCGAAACCGTCACCCCGATCAGCTCGGCGCCGCCATATGAAAACATCACAACCAAAAAGGCGCTGAATGTCCCGCTGATGCCATTCGGAAAGAATCCGCCATGTGCAGTGTAGTTTGAAAGGGTTCCGCTTGTTCCGGGAAGCAGACCGAATAAAATCAGCGCGCCGAGGACAATAAAGGCCACTAAAGTGATGATTTTAATGCCGGCTATCCAAAATTCAAACTCGCCGTAATATTTGACCTCAATTAAATTGACTCCGACAATAAAAGCGCCGCAAACAAAACTGAGAATCCATAGTGGGGCGGACGGGAACCAGTATTTGAGAAAACTCCCGGCTGCGATCAGTTCCACAACGGTGACGATAATCCAGTTAATCCAGTAAAGCCAGCCGACAATAAATGAGATCCGGCTGCCGAATGCTTTATGGATCAGGTGCTGGACATTGAGGCCGGGGTAGACCAGTGCCATTTCCCCGAGCGCTGCCATCACGATAAACAGGAGGATCCCGCCGATGAAATAGGCAGCGGCAACACTTGGCCCCGCGAGGCTGACTGTATCCGAACTCCCTTTGAAAATGCCTGTCCCGATCATCCCGGCGAGGGCAATAAATTGGACATGCCGCGGCGACAGGCCTTTTTGCAGATGATTTTGATTGTTTTTCATGTTAATGACTCACTTCTCTTTTTTGATTGAACGCTTTTAAGCAGTAAAGCGACAATATTTATTGTAACATGTTTTTAAAGGTACGGCATAAAAAATTGACACGCTGCTCAGGTCTGCATTTCTGAACCGGAACAGGTATGCAGAAAAAAACCGCGCTGTAAACAACGCGGAACCAGGCTTATTTTTTATCAAAACCTTGCTTTTGAACGAAATCCTTCATATAAGCTCGGGCCGGTTCTTTGAAAAACTGTGCCATTTGGCCGGTCCAGGTGTCCGAACGTTTTCCGTTTGTCCGTTCTTTATAATATTGTTGAATCCATTCGTTGTATTGCTGTAAATGTTTTTTTAAGTCATCCGCGTTTTCCGGATAGGTTTCTTCATAATAGACATGCTCGGCTGCCATGCGCGGTTTCTTGCCGGACGGGTCAGCCGGATAGCCGATCGTCATGGCAAACAATGGGAGCACATATTCCGGGATATGGAGCAGTTCGGATACTTCCGGCAGATGATTACGCAACCCGCCGACATAGCAGATGCCAAGCCCCATTGATTCTGCGGCCAGGGCGGCATTTTGTGCAGCAAGGGCGGTGTCGATGAGGGCGACCATAAATTTTTCTGTGGTTTGGAGTGTCGCGGTTGCATCTGTACCCTCCATTTCAGCGGCGAGTTTGTGTTTGTTGAGATCCGCGCAAAAAATGAGCAGATGCCCGCAAGTTCCGACATGCCTGTTCCCGGTTAGTTCCGCCAGCTTTTGCTTACGGGCCGGATCTTTTATGCCAATGATGCTGTAGGCCTGGACAAAATGGGATGTTGCGGCTGCCTGTGCACTTTGGACAATGAGTTTCACCTGCTCATCTGTCAGCGGCCGGTCCTGATAATGGCGGATAGAGCGGTGGTTTAAAATGGTTTCAATTACGGGATTCATATTGCAACACTCCTATCTTGATCATGTATGTATGAGGATCGTTTGAACAATACTATAGCACAGGAAAAAACATTCCGCATGCAAGCTGCCCGGTGAAGTACGGTCTGTCAGCAGGCATACATAAAAATGAAGGAAAGAGTAAAAAAGTGGTACATTCCGCTTGTACGGACCGGCGATTGCGCTGACAGGAAAAGATAAAAACGGTACATGTAAACGCAAAATTATTTTCAACGGTCAAAAGTTTTTTATACCTTTCACGGAAATGAAAACGTTATAATGAAAGAAAAGGTTTAAAAAAACAAAGTTCGGGCATAGGAAGGGTGTATGCCCAATTCGGGCGTGCTTCATAACGTTTCTTACATAAAATGGCACGGCCACAAATAAAAGATGGGGGAAAAGCGCCATGAAAAAAATTTTAAATGACCCGAAAAATGTGCTTGATGAAATGCTGCAAGGCTTTGTGTATGCAAATGAAGACAAGGTCGGACGGATTGAAGGAACCGGCGTCATCTACCGCAAGTTTACAGACGAAGGCAAGGTCGGGCTGGTGAGTGGCGGAGGCAGCGGGCATGAACCGAGCCATGCCGGTTTTGTAGGAAAAGGGATGCTGAGTGCGGCTGTCTGCGGGGAAGTATTTACTTCGCCAACGCCGGACCAGATTTTTGAAGCGATAAAAAAAGCGGACCAGGGTGCCGGCGTATTTTTAATTGTGAAGAATTACACGGGTGATGTGATGAATTTT
>NZ_KB894042.1 GCF_000374345.1 Heyndrickxia acidiproducens DSM 23148 | reverse complement strand
GAAATTTTCTTTTATAATGGTTATTGCATTTCTTTTTATCATTTTCCGACAGAAGACTCCCACCTCAAGGAATGTGAAGGGCATTAGCCCAATGAATAGGTGGGAGATGAATGTCGGTTGGCGTTAGCCAAAGTTGTTGAAAAGCAGGAACATATGTGCTATTATATATTTGTAAGTTGTTCTTTGAAAACTGAAGATATGAGGTTGTGACAGGAAAAACGTCTGTCACGTAAAATCTTCAACGTTCAATCGCCTACACCATGTATACCGAAGTTGCGAAAACCAAGCTAAAGTAGGGTGCATGGCAGAGTAACTTACAAGATATGAATTCTCACCGTAGGGACTACGGGTGGAGCCTGCTCAATAACTAGTGGTTGCACTGGTGTTCGCAGGAATCCCCCACTTTAAGGCGATAGCCTAAGTGGCGGGTAGTTCAACGTACCAATCCTCTGCTTTATTGATCATTGCCATCGCTATTTGCTTGATTTCCACTCCAGTCTTGTCATAAAAATCCTTGAGTGATATCTACAGCCGGATGAACTCATGATATACCCGGACTTTCTTTAAATATTCACGGTTCAACTCGTAACCAATGCCCGGTGCGTCCGGGACACGGATCCGGCCGTTTTCGACCGCCACTTCAGGTTCAATTATATCCTTTTCCCAAAACCGGTTCGAGGCAGAAAGATCACCAGGGATCGTGAAACCCGGCATAGTGGCAAGGGCAAGATTAAATGCGCGTGAAATCCCAAACTCAATCATCCCGCCACACCAAACGGGAATCCCTTTTGCCAGGCAAAGGTCATGGAGCCGGACAGCCGGCCACAGCCCGCCGACACGGCCAATTTTAATGTTCAGCACCTTAAAACTGCCAAGCCTGAGCGCACTTTCGGCATGATGGTAGGTCACAATGCTTTCGTCCAAGCAGACTGGCGTTTTCAAAGCTTTCTGCAAGACGGCGTGCTCGACAATATCATCAGTGCCGAGCGGCTGTTCGATCATCAGCAGCCCGAATTCGTCCAGTTTCTGAAGCCGCGGCAGATCATCCAGTGTGTAGGATGAATTCGCATCTGCCATTAACTTCAGATTGGGATAACTTTGGCGGATCTCCCGGATAAACGCTTCATCATGGCCGGGCTTGATTTTTACCTTTATTCGTTCATAGCCTTCCCCGAGAAAGGCCTCGATTTGCTGTAAAGCCTCGAACGTATCATGGTTTCCGACCGCAACACCGGCAGCCACAGACTGCATCCTGCCGCCAATACATTTCCAAAGCGGCATGCCTTTCCGTTTCGCATACAAATCCCAGACCGCTGTTTCAAGGCCGGCTTTCGCCATATGGTTGCGCCGGACCACCCGGAATCTTTTACTCACCTCTTTTGGATGCGCGATTGGTTCCTTTGCAAGTAAAGGAATCAGCACATCTTTAAGCATGTGGAAACAAGTCTTTACGGTTTCCTCAGTATACCAGGGGGTTGAGAAAGCGACAGCCTCCCCGTACCCGGTAAAACCATCCCGGTCCGTGATTTCGATAAGCACGGCTTCCCGCTCGTTTACTTTTTCAAGCGCATTTTCAAACGGGGCCTTCAGCGGCATTTTAATGATTGACAAATTGATTTGTTTGATTTCCATCATGAGGGCAGCCACTCCAATAGCTTCCTGCGCAGCAACTTATTTGAGGCATTGCGGGGCAGAGCGCCAACGGTAAAAACTTTTTTCGGAATTTTGTATTTTGCAAGGCGTGCTTCGCAATATGACTGCAGTTCGCTTTCCGCTACTTTACCGTTTGTGACGATAAATGCAGCGGGGACCTGCCCCCAAACCGCATCTTCCATTCCCACTACGCCGGCCTCTAAAATCTGCGGATGGGACAATAGCACTTCTTCAACTTCGGCCGGATATATATTTTCCCCGCCTGAGATAATCAGATCCGAGCGCCTGTCCAGTACATATAAAAATCCCTCGTCATCCAAATAGCCGATATCGCCTGTATAAAACCAGCCATCTTGGAAACTTTTTTGATTGGCATCCGGGCGGTTTAAGTAACCGATTGTGACATTCGGCCCTTTGACGGCAATTTCCCCGTGTTCACCCGCCTTGCAATCCCTGCCCGCTGCAACAATACGGATTTGCGCGGGAAATAGCGGTTTGCCGGCTGAGCCGATTTTTTTCAAACTGTCTTCGGGCGCAAGGGTTACCGTCTGTGAAGCGGTCTCGGTCATGCCATACGATTGGAAAACGGGGATTTGCTTTTGTACACAGGCCTCCAGCATCGGCTTCGGCGCCGGCCCCCCGCCAAGCAGCATGCAGCGGACACGCGGGTGCAGCGTGGCTTCCCCAAGTTCATTTAAAATGCGCTGTAAAGTATTCGTGACAACAGACATGATCGAAATTTTACCCGATTGCAAAAGCTTCACGGCTTCTCTTTCGTTGAATTTTTCCATTAAGAATACAGGCATCCCGTAAAAAACGGAACGCATTAAAATTGAAAACCCGCTAATATGAAAAAGCGGGACTGTACACAACCATGCATCATCCTCCGACAAACCGAGGTTCAAAGCCGATCCGGCCGCGCTCCACCAATGGTTGCCGTATGTTTGCAGCACCCCTTTTGGCCTGCCGGTTGTCCCTGATGTGTACATGATCGAGCAGACATCATCGAGTGAAAACTCATCCGCTTCATGGTAAGCGGCCGGTGCAAGGGCTGCAAGTGCACGACGGTCCACGAGTTTCAAATCCGAATGCAGCTGATGGATGGCTGCGGTTTTTTTCTCAAAATCTTTTTCGGAGATCAGCCATTTTGCCTCACTGTCCTGCAGCTGGTACAGCATCTCATGAGGCGTTAAGCGGTGATTGAGAAAAACGGTGCGGACATGAAGCTGCTGGAGGGCATGGAGAATGATCACGGTGTGCGGCTGGTTTTTTAACAGAACAGCCGCCGTATCTTCCGCCTGCAACCCAAGTGAAGCAAGTTTCCGGGCGGTTTCCTTTGCCTCCTGAAAAATTTCCGCAAATGTATATGTTTCATCTTCGAAAACAAGTGCGGTCCGCTGCGGTGTTAAATAAGCCCTTTGTTTTAAAAAGTTCGGTAAATAGGATTTCATATGATCACCTGATAAATGGAATTTCTTTAAACATTGAAGGAATCGTAAATTAGGCCTTCCTTTCCTTTATAAAAGCAAAATAAGCTGCCCCTGTCATGATGGGGCAGCCTTTTTAATTCAATCAAGGAAAACGCGGGAATTGCCCGAAGTCCGGTTTCCGTTTTTCTTTGAATGCGTCACGGCCTTCTTTTGCTTCTTCTGTTGTGTAATAAAGCAGTGTCGCATCGCCGGCAAATTGCTGCAGCCCTGCCAGCCCGTCCGTATCAGCGTTAAATGCGGCCTTTAAGAAGCGGATCGCCATCGGGCTTTTTTCAAGGATTTCTTCTGCCCATTTGATGGTCTCATCTTCCAGCTGCTCATACGGGACAACTGCATTGACAAGCCCCATGTCCAAAGCTTCCTGGGCATTGTACTGGCGACACAGATACCAAATTTCACGGGCTTTTTTGTGGCCGATGATTCTCGCCAAATATCCTGCGCCATAACCGCCATCAAAGCTCCCGACTTTCGGGCCTGTCTGACCGAAGATCGCATTGTCAGCGGCAATGGTTAAGTCACAAACAACATGCAGCACATGGCCGCCGCCGATCGCATAGCCCGCAACCATGGCAATGACCGGTTTCGGAATCACACGGATCAAATGCTGCAGATCAAGGACATTCAAACGCGGGATATTGTCCTTTCCAACATACCCGCCGTTGCCGCGCACTTTCTGGTCGCCCCCCGAGCAAAACGCTTTTTCGCCCATTCCGGTTAAAATGATGACCCCGATCTTTGCGTCATCACGCGCACGGGAAAAGGCATCATACATTTCCGTCACTGTTTCGGGGCGGAAAGCATTGCGGACATGCGGGCGGTTTATCGTAATTTTAGCAATGCCATGATAGGATTCATATAATATATCTTCATATTCATGTTCTGTTTTCCATTCTACTGCCATAAAAGTATTTCCTCCTTATGTACATTTTTTGACAAATTATCAACAATTTTTTAAAAATCCCTTTACTATTGTACCAAACTTTTTCGGATCTTCCACATGAATTGCATGGCCAGCTTGTGAGAAAATCATTTTTTCGGCATTTGGCAGCAGGGCGGACATTTCGTCTGCGATGCGGCAGAACTTCTTATCCCACTCGCCGGACGCAAGCATGACCGGCATCCGCAGTTCCCCGAGACGGCTCCACCATGACGGCTGTGCGCCTGTCCCCATTCCCCGCAAGCTGCCCGCAAGCCCGGCCGGATCATTTTTAAGGCGCTGGCTGCGGATCTTTTCCTGTACGACAGCCGGCAGCCGTTTTTGCGAACGGAAAAGCGGGATTTCTGTCCAGTACGCGACAAACGCTTCAATGCCTTCCGATAAAATCCGGTCTGCCAGTTTTTCATCCTGTTTTCTGCGGGCAGCCCGTTCTTCCTCTGTTTTAAGACCTGGAGATGCACTTTCCAGGACAAGTTTTTTAACCATTTGCGGATACAGGACGGAAAATGTCAGTGCCAGACGCCCGCCCATTGAATAGCCGAGAAGCAGCACTTGTTTCACGCCGAGTGCTTCCAGAATCGCGTGCAGGTCAGCAGCCACTTTTCGAATATCATAGCGGCCTGCATCCGCCGGCTTCGATGATTGCCCATGGCCGATAATATCAACGAAAATACAGCGGAAGTCGTCTTGCAGCATTGCTGCGGTGCCTTCCCAGGTTTTTCCACTCCCGGTAAAACCGTGCAGACAGAGCAGCGGGTCCCCTGTTCCAGCCGTTTCCACATGATAATCTATCCCATTCATTTTCATCTGTTGTCACCTTTAAAGTAATCGCCCATTTCCAGGGAAATTTGCTTCCACATTTTCCGATGGTTTTCGACGTTTTTTGCACGGTTTGTTTGCACTTCAATGACCTGCAGCCCTGTCCGCGCGCCCGCAAGTGCTTCTCTGAATTCATCCCAGTCCCGGACTTTGGCGTATTGCCCGCCGTACATTTTTACAATGTATTCAAATTTCAAGTCTGTCGGTGTGCCAAATAACTGTTCGAAATGATTCGGATCCGCTGCTTGCGGCAGAAAGGAGAAAATGCCGCCGCCGTTATTATTGATTAAAATGATGCAAAGGTTCAGCCTGTGCATTTTGGCCATCAGCAACCCATTTAAATCATGAAAAAAGGACAAGTCTCCGATCAAAAGATATGCGCGCCCGGCACTTGCTCCCGCTCCCGCCGCACTGGAGACGACTCCGTCAATCCCATTGGCGCCGCGGTTTGCCAAAATACGGATACTTTTATCGTTCACATGGAAAAATGTGTCAACATCCCGGATCGGCATGCTGTTGCCGACAAATAGCGTACTGTTTTCCGGCAGCATTTTTGCAAGCTCCATGACGGCTTTTCCTTCATCCAGATTCTTTTCCGCTTCCATGGCTGCTTCTGCTATATTCCTGGCCCGCATATTTAGTTCCTGCCACATCTTGAACCAGGCGGTGCCGGTCTTTTTCTGAAGTACGGATGCCAGCTTTTGGCAGAAACTGATTTCATCACAGTATACCACCGTCGTTCCGCGTTTAATCGGATCACGCCAGCCATTTCCCCCATCGACAATCATATGGGCCGCGGTCTTTAGATTTTTCAACATCCATGTTAATGGTTTTGACACCGGCATCGCGCCAAAACGGATAATGGCTTCAGGCGCAAGCCGGCTGCTCCACTGCGGATCTTTCAAAAGTGAATCATAGTTGTCAATTATCCGATCCTTGCGATGCTTTCCGCTTCGCAGCTGGGATAACGGGTCAGCGAGAACCGGGTAACCTGTATGTTCGCTAAGGGCGATCACCGCTTCGGCAAATCCCGGTTCGTCAATGGTTCCGCAAATGATCAGCCCGCGTTTTCTTTCACGGATCATGTCTGCTATGTTGCCGACTTCCGTATCGGTAATCTCCAGTTTGCCGCTGACGCTTTTAATCGCCGGATCTGCTGTTGCCGGCGCCTCAAACGGGGACGGTTTCAAAACAGGAACCAATGGCTCTCTGAGTGGAAAGTTCAAATGAACCGGTCCTGCCGGCTGCTGCATTGCCGTCACAACCGCCCTGGCTGCTGTCTGCCGCATAAATTGCAACATTTCTTCCCCTGCTTCAGGGATTGGCATTTCCGTAAACCATTTTACATGCTGCCCGTAAAGCCGGATTTGGTCAATCGCCTGCGGGGCTCCGACATTACGCAGTTCATGGGGCCGGTCGGCTGTCAGCACAATCAGCGGCACCCGCGAAATATTGGCTTCAACTATCGCAGGGAAATAATTGGCGGCTGCTGTTCCCGATGTGCACAGCAGTACGACCGGTTTCCGCATTTCCTTCGCCATCCCAAGCGCAAAATAAGCAGCCGACCGTTCATCAATATCCATGTAAATATGAAAATCGGGATGCTCCGAAAGCAACATCGCAATCGGCGTTGACCTTGATCCCGGGCTGATAACGGCATGGCGGATATCCATCGCCGATAATTGCCGGATAAAACTTGCCAAATACGCGGTCATTATTTCCTCATGTTTCAAAATGATTTTCCTCCTAAAGCACGGAGCATCGGCCGGAATTTGATGCCCGTTTCCTTGTACTCTTCTTCCGGTTTTGAATCAGCTACAACACCGCAGCCGGCATAAAGATAAGCACGGTTTTTTTTCAGCAGGCCGGACCGGATCCCGACGCATAATTCCCCATTTCCCATGTAATCCACCCAGCCGATCGGTGCGCCGTACAGGCCGCGATCCATGCCTTCCAGCCTGCGGATCGTTTCCATCGCTCTGTTTCTCGGAATTCCGCCAAGTGCAGGCGTTGGGTGCAGGGCTTTGGCTAATTGAAACAAGGTGGCTTGATTTGACGTTACCCCCTTTACCGGCGTATACAAATGCTGGATATCACGCATTTTCAGTAAAACCGGTGCATCAGGAATCAACAGGTCGCTGCAAAACGGTTCCAAAACCTTTTGAATCATGGACACAACAAAGCGGTGTTCTTTTTGGTTTTTGGCATCACGGAGCAGCCTTTTACCAAGCCGTTCGTCCTCCGCCTCATCCCGGCTGCGCTTAATCGAACCGGCGAGGCATGTGGACAATAGGTGCTGTCCCTCTTTTTGGATCAATCTTTCCGGTGATGCCCCGGAAAAGCTTTCATCCCCTTTTTCCAGTACATAGACATAGCTGTCGTGCTGCTGCTCTGACAAGGCTTTTAACAGCGGATCCGGTTGTGCGGTTCCTGCAAACGCCACTTCCATTTTACGCGCCAGCACAATTTTATCCATCTCCCCCTGCTTGATGAGCTGTACTCCGTTTGCAACTGCGGCCTTCCACTCGTCCGCGCCAACTTCTTTTGCTTCAAGAACCGGCGGGAGCGGCGCAATTTCCGGGCGCTGTTCCATAAGGGTGCGGGCAGTATGTTCCAATTCCTTTAAACTCCCCTGTCCTTTTCCGCCTTCAGCAAAGTTAAGGGTAAGGAACACTGTATCTTTTTTAAACGTAAAAAGTATTTGCGGTATACGAAACATCCCTTGTCCAAATGCCTGCCACTCTTTTTTCTCCATCGATTGGTCAAAGGCAAAGCCGCCAAAGAGCACAGGACCGGTTCCGGGCTCCGGCTGTACATGATGAATCTCAATCCGGTCCGTTAACTGATTCCATTGTTTTTCAATTTGGGCAAAACCGTCTCCTTTTCTGACATGGTAAGCCCGGACATGTCCAAAACCGACAAAGATCGTATTATCCCCGGGGTCTTTCCAATACAAACGGTCTCCCTTAAAATACTTGGCGCCGGCAGCAAATAACCCGACCGGCTCGGGCTTTTCTTTTATTTTTGAAACAGAGCTGATCAATTTTCCTGTGAAAGATGCCGGTCCATCTAGTTCGGCTTTTTCTTTCGTCAGCACATGTTGTAGAAATTGATATTTTTGTGACAAAAAATCTCCCCCAATAAAACTTTCTTCTGAATCTTTCCTTCGCACCCGAGCAAATTATTTTACAGTTTTATGAACGAATCCTTTTCTATTATATATGAATTGCACCCATTCATTCACCAAAAGAACCTCAGATGAACCATCGGAAGTTTTTCACTTTTTTCCATGATAAATTGTTTGACACGGGGGGATTATTTACCTAAACTTTACTTGTACTAAATTTGTCATAAATTTTCTTAGAATAGTATAAAAGGAGAGAAATTACATGGGTATGCAATCTTCTCCAGCCGTTCACCCGGATAAAGGCTGGCGGGTCTGGTGGCAGTTGACACGCCCCCACACGCTGACAGCCGGTTTTGTTCCTGTTATTCTCGGAACCGTTCTCGCTTTGGGAGAGGCCCGAATTCATATTCCGCTGTTTGTGGCAATGCTGGTGGCAACCTTGCTTATACAGGCGGCAACCAATATGTTTAATGAATATTATGATTTCAAGCGGGGGCTGGACAATGAACAATCTGTAGGGATTGGCGGAGCAATCGTAAGAAATGGCGTCCATCCCAAAACAGTCCTTCATCTTGCACTGGCATTTTTTGGAGCTGCGATTTTGATCGGGGTTTACATTTCGGCGAGCAGTTCCTGGTGGGTTGCCATCACCGGATCTGTCTGCATGCTGGTCGCCTATCTGTATACGGCCGGGCCGGTACCGATTGCCTCAACACCGCTTGGGGAGCTGATCTCCGGATTTTTTATGGGTGTCATTATTATTTTGATATCATTTTTTATCCAGACTGATACGATAACCTGGCCAATTGTATTTGTTTCAATCCCGATCATGATTTTAATTGGGGCCATTATGCTATCCAATAACATTCGTGATCTCGACGGCGATAAAGCAAATGGCAGAAGAACGATTGCCATTTTGCTTGGGAGAAATGGCGCGATTACATTACTGGCTGTGATGTTCGCCCTTTCATACCTTTGGATGGTCTGCCTTGTGTTTCTCGAAGTCGTGACACCATGGGTACTGCTCGTTCTTGTAAGTACACCTAAGCCGGTCCGCGCGATTAAAGGCTTTATTGGCAAAAAAGAAGCCATCCAAATGCTCCCTGCCATGAAAGCAACTGCACAGACGAATACAGTTTTCGGTTTACTGTTATCAATCAGCTTTTTGATTGACCACTTTATTTAAAAACAAAACAAGGCGCCGGGATCCCGGCGCCTTGTTTTGTTTTGTCTAACTGTCTAATTACCCTGAAGCCGTACGAACCGGAATACAACTGGACAACACTTATTTAGTCCACTTCCCTATCCCGGTGTATTACGCAAAAAGAGCATGGCTGCAATCCAGCCATGCTCTTTATAATAATGACCCGTACGGGATTCGAACCCATGTTACCGCCGTGAAAGGGCGGTGTCTTAACCGCTTGACCAACGGGCCGTAATAATGGCGGAGAAGGAGGGATTTGAACCCTCGCGCCGCTTACGCGACCTACACCCTTAGCAGGGGCGCCTCTTCAGCCACTTGAGTACTTCTCCATATTGGCTCCGCAGGTAGGATTCGAACCTACGACCGATCGGTTAACAGCCGATAGCTCTACCACTGAGCTACTGCGGAATAAAATGGGCCTAAATGGACTTGAACCATCGACCTCACGCTTATCAGGCGTGCGCTCTAACCAGCTGAGCTATAGGCCCTAAATGGAGCGGGTGATGGGAATCGAACCCACGACAACAGCTTGGAAGGCTGTAGTTTTACCACTAAACTACACCCGCAAAATGGGGCGGATGATGGGAATCGAACCCATGAATGCCGGAGCCACAATCCGGTGCGTTAACCACTTCGCCACAACCGCCATAATATGTTGCTTTGAAATAAAAATCTAATGGTGGCTCGGGACGGAATCGAACCGCCGACACAAGGATTTTCAGTCCTTTGCTCTACCGACTGAGCTACCGAGCCAAATGAAAATGGCGGTCCCGACGGGAATTGAACCCGCGATCTCCTGCGTGACAGGCAGGCGTGATAACCGCTACACTACGGGACCAGATTGCGGGGGTAGGATTTGAACCTACGACCTTCGGGTTATGAGCCCGACGAGCTACCAGACTGCTCCACCCCGCGATAATAAAAATAACTATATATGATATGGCGGAGGAAGAGGGATTCGAACCCCCGCGCGGTGTAACCCGCCTGTCGGTTTTCAAGACCGATCCCTTCAGCCAGACTTGGGTATTCCTCCATGATCAATATAATAATGGTGGACCTTGTAGGACTCGAACCTACGACCGGACGGTTATGAGCCGTCTGCTCTAACCAGCTGAGCTAAAGGTCCAAATAATATAGCGGCGGAGGGGATCGAACCCACGACCTCACGGGTATGAACCGTACGCTCTAGCCAGCTGAGCTACGCCGCCATCATTTGTTTTATAATTGGTGGAGCCTAGCGGGATCGAACCGCTGACCTCCTGCGTGCAAAGCAGGCGCTCTCCCAGCTGAGCTAAGGCCCCATTCAAGAAACGTGGTCGGGAAGACAGGATTCGAACCTGCGACCCCATGGTCCCAAACCATGTGCTCTACCAAGCTGAGCTACTTCCCGTTATCTTTTTAATTTTTAAATTAAAATGGCGCGCCCAAGAGGAGTCGAACCCCTAACCTTTTGATCCGTAGTCAAACGCTCTATCCAATTGAGCTATGGGCGCATATAAACATTGGTGCCGAGGACCGGAGTCGAACCGGTACGGTAGTCACCTACCGCAGGATTTTAAGTCCTGTGCGTCTGCCAATTCCGCCACCCCGGCGGTGAAAATGGAGCGGAAGACGGGATTCGAACCCGCGACCCCCACCTTGGCAAGGTGATGTTCTACCACTGAACTACTTCCGCATAAGAATGCGGGTGAAGGGACTCGAACCCCCACGCCTTGCGGCGCCAGATCCTAAGTCTGGTGCGTCTGCCAATTCCGCCACACCCGCAAACAATGGTGAGCCATGCAGGATTCGAACCTGCGACCCTCTGATTAAAAGTCAGATGCTCTACCAACTGAGCTAATGGCTCTTTTTCATATACCTTATATTTTTTCAAAATAATATCTAAGCAAGCGTATCACCCAATTAAACAGGAAGACAGGCTTGTCACAAAAAAGATTATACTATATTCATTCAAATATGTACATAGTAATTCTCATTTTTTGTAACTTTTATGGTGCCGGCCAGAGGACTTGAACCCCCAACCTACTGATTACAAATCAGTTGCTCTACCAATTGAGCTAGGCCGGCATAACGATGGAGGATGACGGGATCGAACCGCCGACCCTCTGCTTGTAAGGCAGATGCTCTCCCAGCTGAGCTAATCCTCCATATGTTTGCCCGGCAACGTCCTACTCTCGCAGGGGGAAACCCCCAACTACCATCGGCGCTGAGAAGCTTAACTTCCGTGTTCGGGATGGAAACGGGTGTGGCCTTCTCGCCATTATTGCCGGACCGTATTGAGTTGTAAAGGATGTATTCCTTCAAAACTGGATAGGAGAAAAACGGTAAAACCAAGAATTGCACTTCTAAACTGTCCAGCTCCAGCGCCTATCGGCT
>NZ_KB894041.1 GCF_000374345.1 Heyndrickxia acidiproducens DSM 23148 | reverse complement strand
GTCGCACTCCATGTGAGTGCGTGGATTGAAATACAGCCAATCTTGGATACAGAAATTGACTTTTTGGTCGCACTCCATGTGAGTGCGTGGATTGAAATAGTCTGTTTGCATCTAACAGGAGGAAAAGTAATGGTCGCATTCCATGTGAGTGCGAGGATTGAAATTCTCTGCAAAACCGCTATCTTTCCAGCCTTACACGTCGCACTCCATGTGAGTGCGAGAATTGAAATCTTAAAGGATTGATGCTATTAGGCAGCAGTTATGTCGCACTCCACGTGAGTGCGAGGATTGAAATTATTGTTGAAAATCGGTTTAACTCATTTATAATTATTTTCATCTCAATTAAGAGATAGGCCAATCCAACTGCACTTAGGGCTTTCTGAACGAGTCAGATACAAGCCAGAATCCTATTATCAAAATATAAAATGGTGTTGTGTGAAAATCTCAAAAAAGAGCCCTCAGCTTTCGCTCCAGATTCAGTCTGTAAAATTGAAGGGCAACTACTGTTTCACCGGTCTCCTGAAGGCATGCTTGAATAAGGCCCAGCCCATACTTGCGCTTACCTTCGCCAAATTTGCCTTCAATGGCATTACGTTCAGAGACATCCTGTCTTGCTACACATTCCAAGTTTTTGTCTTCCGTTTTTGATGGACGTCCCAACTTTGGGCCACTCAGACGAATGCCAAGAGATTTGCAGTATGCCAGATTATCACGGTTTCGGTAGATTTTATCTGCCAAAATCGCTTCCGGATAAAATCCGACCAGTTGTAGTAGTTCTCGGCAGACTCCCTGAGGGTGATCCCTTCATTGTAATTTTCCCAGTCGAGTCGCTCAATCAAGGTATAGCCACCTACAACACTGATTGCAATTTTTAAACTGAACTCTACGTTCGTTTTTACCTTGCCATGCACAGTTGGATGGACATGCGGTTGGGAATGCTCACAATCCGGTGTGATTTCTTTTTGTACATTTCTGCCTGTTGGCGGTAAAGCTCATGAATCACGAGGAGTTGCCGGTATTTATCTTTGCTCAAAAGAGACAAGGGGCTTTGGGTAACGAGATTTCCAATGATCTCCAGATCCCATTTCACATAGCCAAGCTGTTTGCCGACAGCTTCCCGGATTTTTTGAGCTCCAGCTTTGCGTTGCTTGGTGACAGAAAAATAGTCCTTTCAGGCCCTTTTTCTGTAGGTCCATCGCTTTTGTAACTTTCCCTTAAAGGATTCATGTAACACATCAATGATATATTGCAGTTTTTCACAAGCTTCGTTCAACAGCCCAAGATCTGTAGGATAAGCAATATCAGCCGGCATACATGTAGCGTCCAGGGTTAGTTTTCCATTGTTCTCGTTTTAGCAGGACTGGATTGATTCACTAGGATTTTCTTTCAACCCTGTATCACTTAGATGATTTTCGTCATCATCATGGTTATCGTTGTCACTATCTTCGTTACGGATCTCTCCAGATTGTTTTTTTCTGTTCTTCCAAGACGATACACCCATTGAGTTCATTAATGATATTTGCGCCAAGACGTTTCCTGAAACGAGGCATCAAAAAATGGTGGAAGGGTGCCTTTTCCTGGAATTCAGGCAATCTGATAAAATACTGAGTATACGGATTTTCCATGATCTGCTCGACAGTTTCTAGATCAGGTAGCTTAAGGCATTCTTTAATGTAGAGATCTCACAGAGCGATTCTTACAGAGTAAGCTTGTTTGCCTTTGAATTTATTCTTGAAGGACTTGGCATATTTTTCTTCAGCCTTCCGCCAAGGGATAATTGAGTAGAACGGACCCGGCGATTTACTTTATTTAATTTTCCACCAAATGGTAGAAAAAGATCTTCTACAAAAGTTAATTGATGTTCGGTTTTTCGGTACATTGAAAAGGCCTCCAAGTGCAAGGCTTTTTACATATTTTCCATAAAATCCTTACACTTTATATTCAAAAAAATGATCAAAATTCTTGTCAAATCTGAATTTTTTCTTGTTCAGCAAGACCTAAATTTTAATAAAAACAAAAATGTAAGCGTTTCGATTGCTATTTATAAATACTAATATTACTATAATAATAGAGTAATTGTTAAAAACAATATTCGCATGAAAACAAGGCAAAGGGAGTGTAACTGTATGAAAGCAGCAGTTTGGCATGGAGAAAAAGATATTCGCGTTGAAGAGGTTGATTTGCGTCCGTTAAAGGAAAATGAAGTGAAAGTAAAAGTTGCATGGGCCGGCATTTGCGGCAGCGACCTGCATGAATATCAGGATGGTCCGGTATTTGTGCCTGTCAACGAAGCAAATGAGTTTACCGGTGAAAAAGCGCCGTTGACAATGGGGCATGAATTTGCCGGCGTGATTGAAGAAACCGGATCAAAAGTGACCAAATATAAAAAAGGGGACCGGGTTGTGATTTATCCGACGATTACCCGTGAACTCCATCCGGATGAACTCGACCGTTACGATGGCTATGCTTTTATCGGCCTTCATGGCAACGGCGGTTTTGCCGCATACGCCAATATTCCGGAAAATAATATTTACAAAGTACCGGATACCTTATCCTTGGAAGAATCCGCTCTGGTGGAACCGACTGCAGTTGCCGTCCAGGCTGTAAAAGATAGCGGCTTAAGATTTGGCGATACCGTAGCGATTTTCGGCGCAGGTCCGATCGGTTTACTAACAATAGTAGCGGCACGTGCAGCCGGCGCCAGCAAAATCATTGTTGTCGACCTGTCGCAAATCCGCTTAGACCTGGCGAAAAAAGTTGGCGCAACCGATGTGATCAATTCCGGCGAACAAAATGCCGTCCAGGCGATTCACAATCTCGTTCCCGGCGGCGTAGACGTTTCGTATGAAATCGCCGGCGTGGCGCCAACTTTTAAACAAGCGATTGATGCAACAAAAGCCCGGGGCACAGTGGATATCGTATCTATTTTTGCCCGCCCGATCGAATGGAACCCGATCCAATTGACAAATACCGGCGTCAATATCACATCATCCATTGTATACACGAAGAAAACATTCCAACAAACCATTGATCTGATCGCATCCGGCCAATTGAAACCGCAAGCCGTCATCACCGACCATATCCAGTTGGATGAAATCATTGAAAAAGGTTTCGAAGCCCTGACAAAAGACAAATCCCAGGCAAAAATCCTCGTTCAATTAAGCGGGGAAAAGTAATCGTACGCATAGATGAATCACCCATAAGCGGGTCTGTCCCAAAAATCAGTATTGGGACAGACCCTGTTTTTATTTTGGAAGATAGGGGGTACTCTTAATAAAAAATAAAATGGTTAGAAAAATTCACAATTCTAATGTAATTGATTTTTTCTTGATTTATAATAGTTTTAAAGGTGAGTATAGTGAAAAAGGGGAAGGCAATGAATAATGAAATATCGGCACCACTATATATGCAAGTACAAACGGTTTTGGAGGAAAAAATAAGAAAGGGGGAATGGGAGAAAAACTTTCAATTGCCAAGTGAAAGAGAGCTGGCTAAGCAATTTAATGTCAGTACGATCACGGTAAAAAGGGCAGTTCTGGAATTAGTAAATAAAGGCCTTCTCTACCGGCAAAGGGGGAAAGGTACCTTTGTAACAGCTGAAAACAATGAGAAAGATCTATACAACCTAATTGCTTTTGAAAGCAGGAACAACAAACAGGATCACCCTCATTCTCTTTTATATTCTGAGTTGGAAGCAGCAGGCAGTTCAATTGCTAAAAAAATGAACATCCGTTCTGAAACGCTCGTCTATAAATTTTCCAGATTGAAACTGGAAGAAAACCATCCTGTTGCAATCGAATATTCGTATATTTCTTATTCTCTCTGCCCGGATTTTGACGTAAAGCAGACGGAAAATAATTTGATCTTTCATGTACTGAAAGATGACTATGGCGTCCATTTAAGCCGTGCCAGAATCTATTTTTCAAGTGAACTGCCGGACAGTGAGGAGGCGGAAATTTTACAAATAGAAAAGAACAATCCCTTGTTTATTTTGGAAAGATACACATACACGGAAAAAGAAGAAATCATTGAGTACTCGAAGTTTATTATGAAACAGGAAAATGCCAGTTATTACTTAGATATATCTCTTTAATTGTTATGAAATTATAACTTTTATAAGTTTTGTTTAATATTTTGGGTGAGGATAGATCAAAAAATGGTTTTCCAACATTTCTTTAAAGGCAAGGAAGGTTCATTCGGGGATTATAATATTATAACTTTATACTTTTTAAAGGAGAAGATTTGATGAAACAGTCGAACCCATCGAGCAGTCTACAAGAAAATCAGGAGGAAGTGTCATTTTCTTTTGAAGGCAGAAAACTTAGAGCCCGGAAAGGTCAATCCGTTGCTGCTGCTTTGATAAACAATGGCATTAAAAAAATAGCTGTAAGCAAAAAGTTCGGGCAGCCAAGAGGAGCGTACTGTTTTACAGGGAGATGTTACAGCTGCACAGTGAATATAGAGGGCTGCTCACATGTCAGGGCATGCATGACCCCTGTCCAGGAAAATATGAAGGTTGAAATGGCAAAAGGTTATTTTGATATAAGGAATGATAACAATGGATTGTGATGTATGCATCATTGGAGGGGGACCATCAGGCTTAGCAGCTGCTTGGCAAGCGGGGAAAACAGGGTTATCCGTCATCATTGTTGATGAAAATCAAATGCTTGGAGGACAGTTAAACCAGCAGAGGCAACTGATTCAAAATTTACCGGGTATCTTTACAAACCAACAATTAACGGGTTTTGAACTGGCAGATGAATTGGTCCATCTGATTGAACCTTATGATGTAAAACCTTTAACCGGATTTAGTTTTATTGGTGTAGAAGCGGATGGAACAATAGGAGTGAATAATGGAAGAGAAACACGGAAAATCCGGGCAAAATCTATCATTGTAGCGACTGGAGCAGCGGAGGAGCCTATTTTGTTTCCTGGTTGGACCTTGCCAGGATCATTTTCAATTGGTGCGATGCAGATCTTAATCAACCGGGAAAAAATTGTTCCGGGCAGAACAGCTGTAATGATTGGATCAGGCAGTCGAACCTGCCAAGTTGCAAGTGAGATGCAGCAGGCAGGTATAACCGTTGCGGGGGTGATAGAAGAGAGAGACAAATTTGACTATTCTCCATCAGATTTGCAGCGCCTGAAAGAGTTAAACATTCCCCTTTTTGCCGGTGTATCCCAGATCAGAGCAGAAGGAGAAGAAGAAGTGGAAAGCATTCACTTTAAGGCCGGTGATGGGAAGGAGCAATCGATAAATACAGAGCTTGTTTGTATAGACGGAGGTCTGTCCCCCATTGTCGAATCTAATTTTATATTGGGATACCAATTGCAGTTTAATCCTGATTTGGGGAATTGGATTCCATCCTATGATTCCTGTTTTCATACAAGTGCGCCAAATGTATTTGTAGCCGGGAATGCTGCAGGGATTACCAGTCATGGGGCCATTTTGATTACCGGTCTGATCGCAGGTTTAAGTGCAGCCGAGGCACTTGGAAAATATCCGGATAAGGAAGCTGTTTCGAAACAGCGGAAAAAATGGTGGAATGAACTGAAAACAGTTGAAATGGCTTATGATTCAACCGTTTATCAGGCAAGAATGCAACATGTGAGGCAATTTGAACAGGTGAAAATCAAACAAATGTCTTAAAAAACAAATGGAGGCGGTCATATTGAATGAAGAAACAATTATTTGTCCCTGTGAAGATGTTACCTATTCGGATTTGGAATCCGTTCTTTCATTGGGCGCAGAGACCTTTGATGATGTTAAAAGATTTACAAGATGTGGCATGGGGCCTTGCCAGGCAAAGGCATGCTTTTATCAGGTCTCCAAATTGATAAGCGAACGTAAACAGATCCCATTATCGAAAATTCCTTACACGCATATGAGATTGCCGCTTAGAATGATACCCTTGGAATCTTTGCTCAGAGAAGACAAGGAAAAACCAGTGAAAACTTCGTTAAGTGAAGGTCATGCAAATGAATAATCAACATGAATATGAAGTGATCATCATTGGTGCCGGCGTGGTTGGAAATGGAATTGCGTACCATCTTTCAGAAAAAAAGCAGAAAAATATTCTGGTTGTGGATAAAGGCTTCCCGTTATCCGGAACATCCGGAGCAACCCAAGCTTGGGTATGGGTACATGGCAAAAAACCGGATGCTTATGCCTATTTTACAAAGTGCAGTGCAGAACTCTATCCTGAGTTGGAAAGGAAAATCGGTGATATTGAATATGCACGGACGGGCGGTATCGAACCATTTTTTTCTGTTGAAGAAATGAAAGAAGCTGAAAAAATGGTACAGTCTCAAAATAAAGCGGGAGTTCCTGTTGAGTTATTAAACCGGGAAGAAGTGTTAAAAAAGGAACCTCATTTTTCCCGAAATGTTGTAGGGGCTACATATAGTCCGGTGGATGGCAATGTAAATCCCTTTAAACTACTGGAAAAATATATAAAAGCGAATCGGGACCAAGGTGTCACCTTTTCTTTTTATAATGAAGTCACCGGAATCGACAAGAAGGCAGGAAAGTTTGTTGTGAACACCCAAAAAGGAAAATTTACGGCGGAAAAACTTGTGCTGGCTGGAGGACTCTGGACTAAGAAACTGGGCGCTTTTCTTGATGTATCTGTCCCAATCAAGAAAGTGAGGGGACAGATCATCGTGACAGAGCCATTAAAACCATTCATTCACCATACAATCGGCGGAATGATGAGACAAATGCAGTGCGGCCCTGTATTAATTGGCTATTCAATGGAGAAGGTTGGCTATGATCGTAGAAGCACACTCAATATGATTCAGGAAACTGCCAAATTCGGAATACAGTACTACCCTGATCTAGCCAAAGCCAATGTAGTGAGGTGCTTTTCGGGAATCAGGGTGGTTCCGGAAGATGGCATTCCCATTTTAGGGAAAGTACCTCAAGTAGATCAATTATACATTGCTGTAACCCATAGCGGTGTTACTTTATCTCCGTTAATCGGAACTTTAATGTCTGAACTGATTATGAAAGATACGACTTCTATTTCTATAAAAGATTACCAGATCAGCCGCTTTTCGAAGCAGCCGGTTTAAAGGCAAACTACTATAGATTGTGGGGGAACCTGAATAATGAAAAAAATATCGATATTTCTATTGACCGCTTGTATCGCAATGATCGTATCTGCCTGCGGAAAGGCAGAAAGCTCAGTTGGTGCTTCTTCTAAAAAGACACTTGTTGTTGCAGCGTATGGTGGTAGTTACGAGAAGGAAATAAAGAAAACGATTATTCCACAGTTTGAAAAAAAGTACAATGTAAAAGTAAAATATATAACCGGCAGTTCTGTGGATACTTTATCAAAATTGCAAGCACAAAAGGCAAACCCGCAAATTGATGTCGCTATAATGGACGATGGCCCGCAGGCTCAGGCAAGATCATTTGGGTTGTTAGCCCCATTAGATAAGAAAGTTGTAACGAATCTAAAGGACACTTATGATATAGCCAGATTGCCAAAAGATATTGGTGTTAGCTTTGGTATTGTTGCAACTGGGCTGGCATACAGCGAGAAAGACTTTGAAAGCCAAAAAATAAAACCGGTGGAATCATGGAATGACCTAGCTAGACCGGTATTTAAAAATAAACTAGTACTGCCTTCCATTACCAATTCATATGGCATCCATATGCTGGTAATGCTCGCAAAGGCGAATGGCGGAGATGAAAATAATATTGAACCGGGATTTAAAAAGCTAAAAGAAGTTTCGAAGAATGCCGTGACTTTTGATAAAACTGCGGATGTTTCCAACTATTTTCTTCAAGGCCAAACCATCGTTTCGGCGTGGGGGAGCAGCCGTGTTCATACATTAAAAAACAGCGGTTTTCCTATTGAATTCGTTTATCCGAAAGAAGGGACAGTTGCCCTTATGACTACAGCCAATGTAGTAAAAAATGCCCCGAACGGTAAGCTTGCACAAAAATTTGTAAACTATGTCATTGGTAAGGATGTACAAAAAGAGTTTGCCAAAACTTTATTTGATGGTCCTGTAAATAAAAAAGTGAAACTGACAGGTGATATCACTAATAAAGTTGTTTATGGGAAGGAAAATGTAAACAAATTAGTGACGGTTAATTGGGATGTAATTAATAAAAAACGGGCTGAATGGACAGAAAGAGCGAATAAAGAAATCGAGATCGCAAAATAACAATCTTTTACCTGCTGGCAGATGGAGAGAATCCTATACTAATGAAGTCTCCATCTTCTGGAGATTTACCTGGATCTTCAATCATTAGGAACAGGAAGGGGATGGGATGGTATGAGCTTTTTAAAAATAGATGGGATCAGCAAAAAATTTAAAGATGTAGAAGTGGTAAAGGAACTTTCGTTGGATCTCGAAAAGGGGGAACTCGTTTCTTTCCTAGGACCTTCAGGTTGCGGCAAAACGACTACCTTAAACATGATTGCAGGATTTTTGGAAATTGACAAAGGCGATATTCAGGTTGAAGGCAATTCTATAGGCCATTTGCCACCCAATAAAAGAAATATGGGCATGGTTTTTCAGAGCTATGCGCTTTTTCCTCATATGACCGTTTTTGAAAATGTTGCTTACGGTTTGAAACTGAGAAAAGTAAAAAAAGCGGAGATCAAAAAGAGAGTAGAAAAAGCACTTAAGTTGACACAGTTATCAGGTTTTGAACAAAGATATCCGAAAGAATTGTCAGGTGGACAGCAGCAGCGTGTGTCAATTGCAAGAGCGATCGTGATACAACCTAAGGTTTTACTTTTAGACGAACCTCTAAGTAATCTAGATGCAAAATTACGTAAACAAATGAGAGAAGATATAGTAGAAATTCAGAAGAACATTGGTATTACGACGATCTTTGTGACCCATGATCAAGAAGAGGCATTGGCCATTTCCGATCGAATTGCTGTGATGAACAGAGGTAAAATTGAGCAAATAGGTTCTCCGTTTGAAGTTTATAATCACCCGAAAACGGACTTTGTATCTGAATTTATTGGGGAAGTGAATGAATTTAAAGGGAAAGTGCTGAAGACAACGGAAGATTGCTGCGTAGTGGATATTTATGGCTTAGAATTTGCTATTCCGATTGAATTTGCAAACGGCACTGAGATATCTTTTTTTGTACGGCCTGAAAATATTCGTATTTCAAAAGAAAAACCATTAAATCATCCATCAATTTTTTCAAAGGTTGAAAGAAAAATGTTCCTTGGTTCTAAAATGAGATACACACTTTTTATTAAGGGACAAAAAGTCATCGCTGATATTTCAAATAACGAAAAGGACACGGTGGATTTAGACAAAGATAGTGGAGTATATATTTATTGGAAAAATGATGAACTCTTAAATATTCGGGGGTGAGAGAATGAAGCAAAATTTAACGGTGGAAATTCCTAAGCAGCCAACTTTGGTAGAAACAAAGAAAAATACCGGCAATAAAAAAATGAGTTTTGTAATGCTTTTACTCCCGGTTTTGTTTCTATTTCTCCTATTCTTTTTTGTACCGATGATTGTTTTATTTATTACAAGTTTCCGGACATTTAATCAATCAATAGGGGTAACAAATCATTGGACGCTCCACAACTATGCACAGTTCTTAAGTGATTCTTCCTATCTGCTTATATTATGGAGGACGTTGAGAATCGGTTTTATCACAACAATCATTTGTTTAATAATTGCCTATCCATTTGCTTATCAACTAATAAAATTGCCGGAAAAATTAAAACGTCTGGCAACTTTATTAGTGTTGTCTCCCTTGTTGATAAGTATGGTCATTCGAAGTTATGGCTGGGGCATACTCCTCGGAAAAAACGGCCTTATTAATCAACTGCTTGTAAACTCAGGGATGATTCAAACGCCGCTCACTCTTATGTATACAGAGTTTAGTGTAATTTTAGGAATGGTTCATGTGGTTTTTCCTTATATGGTATTAAGTATTATGGGATCGTTGGAAAGAATTGATAGTAGTTTAATCAGAGCGTCTAAAATTCTTGGTGCTGGATCTATGAGAGCATTTTTTGGTGTAACGTTGCCCCTAAGTTTGCCGGGCATATTTGCAGGATCAGTTATGGTTTTCAGTTTAACGGTTAGTTCTTTTGTAACGCCGTCTATTTTGGGTGGAGCAAAAGTTAAAGTAATGTCTTATTTAACCTATGAACAATTTACAAATACGCTCAATTGGCCCTATGGAGCAGCTATCGGATTCATTCTTGTACTCATTTCTGTTATCACATTAATTGTATATAGCAGAATATTAAGCTTTTCAAAAAAGGGAGTGACCTTTCAGTGAAAATAAAGTTTGGAAGCATTTTGCTGGCTGTCTACTCGGTCGTGATTCTCTTATTTCTATTAACACCAATCATCGTGATTGTATTATCATCTATCACTAAAACAAATTTTATCGCTTTTCCGCCAAAAGGCTTTTCCTTAAAGTGGTATCGGGCGATAATGGATCATCCTGAATTTATTCAGTCCCTAACCTTAAGTATATATGTGGCATTTGGAACTGCTCTAATTGCCACTTTGTTTGGAACACTCGCTGCTTTGGCGCTCGTTCGACATGATTTTAAAGGGAAAGAAGCAATTATACAGTTGATTCAATCTCCTTTGTTAATCCCTTCTATTGTAATTGGAATTGCATTATTGCAATTTTATACATGGATTGGTATTGCTGCCAGCCCGGTTGCATTGATTATCGGTCACGTTATCCTTGCAATTCCTTTTGTTGTAAGGCTTGTAACCGCAAACCTAGTTAATTTTAATCGAACCATTGAAGATGCTGCCTACATTCTGGGTGCATCCAAAATAAAAGTCTTTTACCAAATTACGCTTCCAATCATAAAGTCGGGTGTCATCGCCGGTGGTATTTTTGCTTTTATTACTTCTTTTGATGACTTGACAGTGTCGTTATTTATTGTCAGTACAGACATCGTGACACTTCCGGTGAGAATTTACACCTATATGCAATACCAATATGATCCAATTATTGCATCTATTTCAACGATCATGATTGTGTTGACAGTCATACTTATTATTGTAATTGAACGGATTATTGGAGTGGGCAAACTATTTTCTGCGAAGTAGTTTTGGATGTTTGTTACACAGCCTTTTCCTAAATTTAAAATTGCAGAATTGGAAGATGAAGCAGCTTATAAATTTACGGCTGGTCATAGCCCCATATTGTACTCATTTGCAAAAAAATTCATCCAACGATTAATTTAGGTACTTGTAACCGTCCGATGTAATAGACAAAGCAGGGAATAAGAGCGGGTATGGTTATGTAAAGGGGAAATAAGAGAACGGTCTTCGGGGAAAGGGGGCCGTTTTCGATGTTAAATTAGGTTGAATAATGAGAGAATAAAACCTGAATCCGTGACAAAAACCTAATTTGCGGCATTAATAGGTAGATTTCATTGTGCAGCCTTCCGGTAAGTGACTGATTATTTGTTAAACAGTAGTTTTCTTGTTTTCAATCTTTGAAAAAGCTGTTCAGGTGATTTTCCAGGCACAACAAATAAACTTGCCACTTCCATTTTTTTGCAAGTTTTACGGCAATGTATTGGTACTGGTTCATGCCTGATTAGAAAAAGGCATAGTAGAGGCGTCCGAAAACTGGAAGCCATTTGTTGGTTGAACTTATTTTTAGCTTCCACTGCCTTCCT
>NZ_KB894040.1 GCF_000374345.1 Heyndrickxia acidiproducens DSM 23148 | reverse complement strand
CATTTACGCCTCCACATCCGGATAGCTTTTGGGCTTTGACTTGTTTGGCAGTCTTACCCTGTAAGAGTACGCCTGATGGTATTCGTGTTCCTCGGGTCAGAATTTTGCCTCCAGCTTCCTTCAGATTCCACTTCACAATGGACACCCTTGCTCTTGGCTAATGGTTGGTCGCTATCTACCCCCATAGCGGACTTTCGCCGCCTAGCGAATCGTCATGCGCGGCGCACCAAAAAAACCGAATGAGAAACTCATTCGGCAAATAGGGGGAAAAATGAGAAAGAAACGATATACATCCAGTATTGTAACAATACAGGATACTAATACCTTACCCTGATGTCGGGATATATTATGTATACCCGGCTTCTAACTCATTAATCCTCTTTTTCGAAAAAAATTTTTTATGAATTTGAAAGAACTTTTTTCACTTGTTCTTTGACTTCATCATTGGTAGAAAGCGTGAGGACTTCCTCTGCTAATTTTTCCAAATCGGCTTTGCTGAGCCCGCGGATTTGGGCGCGTGCTTTCAAAATAGAAGAAGCGCTCATCGAAAATTCATCAAGGCCAAGGCCGAGAAGAATCGGAATTGCAATTTCGTCCCCTGCCATTTCACCACACATGCCAGCCCATTTACCTTCTTTGTGGGCTGCGTCAATGACACGCTTTACAAGGCGCAAAATGGCCGGATTATATGGCTGATACAGGTACGAAATCCGCTCGTTCATACGGTCAGCAGCCATCGTGTACTGGATCAAGTCATTGGTTCCGACGCTGAAGAAATCGACTTCTTTCGCAAAGATGTCAGCCATCACCGCGGTTGAAGGAATCTCAACCATGATGCCGACTTCGATTTTGTCAGCCACGGATACGCCTTCCTGTACAAGCTTCTCTTTTTCCTCGAGCAGAAGTGCTTTAGCCTTTCGGAATTCATCCAGATTCGAAATCATTGGGAACATAATTTTCAAGTTGCCATAAGCACTGGCGCGAAGAAGCGCACGCAGCTGTGTGCGGAAGATATCCTGCCTGTCCAGGCACAAACGGATCGCACGGAATCCTAAGAATGGATTCATTTCTTCAGGCAGCGGAAGATAAGGCAGTTTTTTGTCGCCGCCGATATCCAGCGTGCGGACAACAACCGGTTTTCCATTTAAGCCTTCAAGCACTGCTTTGTAAGCTTCAAATTGGACTTCTTCTGATGGAAGCTCGTCCCTGCCCATGTACAGGAATTCGGTACGGTAAAGGCCGACACCTTCCCCGCCGTTTTGAATCACACCTTTTAAGTCGTTTGGCGTCCCGATATTGGCAACTAATTCCACTTGATGGCCGTCTTTGGAGATGGATTTTTCGTTCACCAATTTAGCCCATTCTGCCTTTTGTTGTTCGTATTTTTCTTGTTTTTGTTTATATTCATCCACAATTTCCGGTGTCGGATTGACATGGACATCCCCATTCAAGCCATCCACGATGACAAGATCGCCGTTTTGGATATCCTGGATCGCTGTCTTCGTCCCGACAACGGCAGGAATTTCCAATGAGCGTGCCATAATCGCGGAGTGGGAAGTACGGCCGCCGACATTTGTTGCGAACCCTTTAACATACTGGCGGTTCAGCTGGGCGGTGTCAGAAGGGGTTAAGTCTTCCGCAATGACCACAACTTCTTCCGAGATCATGCTTGGATTCGGAATATCCACTTTTAACAAGTGGGCCAGGATCCTTTTTGTCACATCGCGGATATCCGCAGCACGTTCACGCATATATTCGTTATCCATTTGTTCAAACATCGTTACGTACATATCGGCAATTTCTTTTAATGCGTATTCTGCATTCACTTCATCGTCTCTAATTTTATCTTGAATCGGTGTTAGTAATTCAGGGTCGTCCAAAACGAGCAGATGCGCGTCAAAGATAGCCGCCTTGTCTGAACCCAGTTCTTTCATTGCATGCTCTCTGATCGCCTGCAATTCTGATCTGGATTCAGCCACAGCAGCTTGGAAACGGCTGACTTCATCCGCCGTATTTTGAACAGCCTGTTTATCAAAAGATAAATCAGGCTCAACTAAACGGTAGGCTTTCGCGATTGCAATCCCGCTGGAGGCTGCGATCCCTCTCAAAATGGTTGACATTATTCGCCCAGTCCTTCTTTTTTCATTAATTCGGTTAATGCATTTAATGCATCATTTGCATCGCTGCCTTCAGCAGTAATGGTGATGTCAGCGCCTTTTCCGATTCCAAGAGACATTACACCCATAATGGATTTTAAATTTACTTTCTTTTCTTTGTATTGTAATTGAATATCGGAATCAAATTTGCTTGCAGTTTGAACAAGCAATGTTGCCGGACGTGCGTGAATCCCTGTATCAGCAGTTACCTTAAATTGTTTTTCAGCCATTCGTAAAACTCCTTTACATCAATATAGTTATAAAAATAAAGCACCATACATATTTCGTCAATATTTATGAGAAATCATCCATAAAAAAGACAAATTTTGCATAATGCGGGAATAAAATAAATCCCCGTATTAGGATAACACGCCTCCACGAATAAAACAATCACTTGAATTAATCTCATTTTGCTTAACTTTTCGTGATTTTATTCGCTTTTGGAGCAAATTTAACTTCGCGGCACCTCCAAGTACTGGTAGATGACATCCCCGCCATGCTTGGCAATCCCTTTAAACTGCTTAAAATCAGGCTGGGCAACAAGCACCTTGCGAAAGGACAGGAAATCCTCCCGCTTAATCAAAAACTCGCTGATTTCCCTGTTTCTGAGCTGTGCGATTAATTTACCGGCTTCTTCTTCTGTCATTTTTCATCACCCCAAATGACATTTTACCATACCACCATCATCCCCTCCCTTCCCGTTTTAGACCTTTTATTACTTTTTTCGACAGGACCGTAATAACAACCTACTTTCCTTTGTTCACTATTTTTGAAGAAATAAACCATGCATGTTGAATTTCAAGATAAAGGTCTTGAACTTTTCAGAAAAATAGTGCAAACTGGTTACAATACTCTTTGGTTTGGGGGAATCGCAAGTGAGAAAAGCACAAATCGGTGACGTCATTGCATTTAAAAACGGGCTCTGGGGCATTGTCGAAAAAGTAAACGAGAACTCTGTCATTGTGAATTTGACTTACATGGAAAATTTCAGTGAGCTGGAATTGGAAGAAAAAACAGTGGTTAATCATAAAAATTATAAAATTATTGAACCAAGCGTCAGGAATTAATGATCTTTGAAAGCCGATTCATTAAAAAAGAAGCTGGTCCCGTTGCCAGTTTCTTTTTTAATGCATTTTCGTCCAACTTTGTGAAATTTCGAACATTATGCAGATAGGGATATTCTAATACCTTTTTGACAGCAAATTTGCTAAAATAATCTTTAGGTTGTAGACAAACCGCCGTTTTCAGGCCTGCCTTGCATGCGCTTTTATATGTTCGCCTGCAACCTGCGGAGTTATTTGCCGAACCGGTTTTTACTCCGTTTCATTCTTGTAAGCAGACATCCTAAATAGAGAATTTGCTTTTCGGGATTTTTTCTGGAGAGAGGGGATTGCATCCGTGGCAAAACTAATAATCGATACGAAATTACTGGGAAGCATCATTATTGCCCATCTTCTTTTATATATTACATTTCGGGACAGCACTGTTTTTTGGTACCTGTACACGGGCGCGATGCTGTTTCTAATCAGCTATGTTGTATTCCTTGGAAAGTCAAAAGAACACGAAAGATTTTCCTATCACCAGATTTTGTTGTACGGCATCCTGTCCGGCGTGCTGTTGTATATGATTTTCAGAATTGGCAACATGGCCTTAAACGTGCTGCCAACCAGGCTGGACAATGAAGTCATTCAGGCATACAGGAGGTTCTCCCCGCATTATCTCTGGCATTATATTTCGTTAGTCCTGATTTTAATCCCCGGGGAAGAAATATTTTGGCGGGGATTTGTCCAGGCGCGGCTGATGAAAATCATGGATGTAAAATACGCTGTCCTGCTTTCCGCTGTCATCAGCGCTTCTGTTTACCTGTACTGCAATTTGAAAATCATGATGATCATCACTTTTATTGCTTCCGTCTTTTGGGGCCTGCTGTACGCTAAAAAGCGGGACATGCCCACGCTGATTTTATCGCACCTTACTTTTGACGTCCTGCTTATTTTTATATTCCCCATTTACTAAGGCTGCTTTAAGAAAGGCAGCCTTTTTGTTTTCCAAACCCCGGCTGCAGGGAAAGCCGGGCCTTATGCCTTGATGGTTTTAATCACGAGCATCACGATAAACAGCAGGCTGAAATAGCCGAATACCGGATATAAGACTGACAATAAAGCCCCGTAATGCATGCGGCTGATCAGCGCAATCACGATTAGAATAAAAAGGAAAATCCAACTGCTCTTAACCGGCAAATAGGTTTGCAGCTGCTTTTCCAGCCCGTATACATCTCCGAGAATAGAGGTAAAAATTTCGCAGAAAATAATCATGACATAAATAAAATAGATACTTGGAAAGCTGGTCTTTACAATGTGAGCCATCGGAATCTCGAGCGAAGAAATATCCGGCAGGGTTACGAGCGAAAAATGGCTGGAGAATAATAAAATTGTTAAAAACAGACCGCCTAATATGCCCCCGAGCCGGACGGTTTTTTTATCCCCTGCTTCCGATGCGACCGGAACGAGTACCGCCTGTGCGAGTGCCAGGTTAAAAGCCGCATATGACAATGCCTGAATGACCGCCTGGACAGATTCGTGGAAATCCGGGCGCGCCCAAAAAAGCCGGGAAAAACCCTCTGTCCGGACAGACTGCGACATCAGCAGCAAATTAAACACGATCATCATCGGAACCACAAATGTATTGACGCTTAATAATCCCTTTGTTCCGGCCATCATGACAGAGAAAGTCAAAAACAGTGTAACCAGAATTCCGGTCTGGCGGCTGAGATGAAGTTGTTCTTCAAAAACAGCGCCCGCCCCGGACAGCATCACGCCGCAGACGCCGATCAGCATCATCATCATCAACAGATTGATGCCACCGGCAAGTGTCTTTCCAAATAAATACCGATTGAATTCTTCATATGACTGCGCTTTCATATCTATCGCTTTTTCCATCATGATGGTGCCCAGAACAATAAAAACCAAGCCGGCAAGGCCGATTGTAAAAAATCCGTACAATCCGAAACGGGTGAAAAATGCAGCGATCTCTTTACCGGTCGCAAATCCCGCCCCAATAATAGTTCCTATATAAACAGCTGCAATTTGGACAGCCCCTAACCATCTATTCACCACCTGCCCCCCTTTTGCATGTGAAATCGGTGGAATAGCCCTGGACGAGCCATTCCTTATCATCCTATGTTCAAGCAGGCAAAATTAGGCCAATAGTAAAAAAAGAAAAATTGGTCAAAAAAAGTCAAATAGAGTTCTTTACAAATAACAGACAGTGTTGTACACTATAATCAAAGATCAAAGTTGGTCAAACATTCATCCTGCCGATTCCGGTGCTGAACCAGATCAAAGCAGAATGTTTGCACCCCCGGATACTTTGAACTATAATAATCTTGTAAAGGTCAAAGATAGTCAAACACCGCTGTTTGGACAGCATGCTTGCAAATTTTAATACTTTGATCTATTTTTAAAGTGTGAAAGTCAAAGATAGTCAAAATCAAACTAACTTGTTAAGGAGGAATGTTTGATGTTATGTGAAAGATGCCATCAAAATGAAGCAAATATCGGCTTGCATATAAATGTGAATGGAAAAGAAAAAACATTGAACCTTTGCTCGGCATGTTACCAAAAAGAACGGGCACAGTTGGAAAATAACTGGGGAGGCATGTTTATGAACAACGGATTCGGAAACTTTGGATTCGGAGGTTTCAATGACCTCTTTAACCAAATGAACATGAACGGGTTCCAACCTGCAAACGGCGCAAAACAAACCGTGCAAACACAGTCACAGGGAGGCGGCAATCGCTTTATAGACCAGTTCGGCCGCAACTTAACGGCACAAGCCAGAGCCGGCATGATCGACCCGGTGATCGGCCGTGATGAAGAAATTGCGCGTGTGATTGAAATTTTGAACCGCCGCAACAAAAACAACCCTGTCCTGATCGGTGAACCAGGGGTTGGGAAAACCGCCATTGCAGAAGGCCTGGCTTTAAAAATTGTTGAAAACCAAGTCCCTGCAAAGCTGAAAAATAAAGAAGTCTACTTATTGGACGTCGCTTCTCTCGTTGCCAATACCGGCATCCGCGGCCAGTTTGAAGACCGGATGAAGAAGCTGATTGCAGAACTTGAACAACAGAAAAATATGCTTGTCTTTATCGATGAAATCCATCTTTTGGTCGGTGCAGGATCTGCAGAAGGCTCGATGGACGCAGGCAATATTTTAAAACCTGCACTTGCCCGCGGTGACATCCAGGTCATCGGTGCAACGACTTTGAAAGAATACCGGCAAATTGAAAAAGACGCTGCACTTGAACGGCGGTTCCAACCTGTCCAAGTAAATGAACCAAGCCTGGAAGAAACGGTTATGATTCTGCGCGGCTTAAAAGACCGCTACGAAAAATACCATCATGTCACATTTACCGACGAAGCGCTTGAAGCGTGTGTAAACTTATCGCACCGCTATATCCAGGACCGCTTCCTGCCGGATAAAGCAATTGACCTGATGGATGAAGCCGGTTCAAAATTAAACTTGACGATTACCGTTCCAAGCAAAGAAGACATTCAAAAACGGCTTGGTGAAATCGTTCAGGAAAAACAAGCTGCGCTGGCCAAAGAAGATTATGAAAAAGCAGCTGAATTGAAAAAAGAAGAAGCAAAACTTAAGGAAATGGCTGCATCTGGCAAGGAAGAATCAAAACCGGTTGTCGATGTGGGGCAAATCCAGGAAATTGTTGAGCATAAGACGGGCATTCCTGTCGGCAAGCTGGAAGCGGATGAACAGCAAAAACTGCAACATCTTGAAGAAAACCTGGCAGCAAAGGTCATCGGCCAGGAAGAAGCCGTCAAGAAAGTGGCAAAAGCGATCCGCCGTTCGCGTGCCGGCCTGAAAGCGAAAAATCGCCCGATTGGTTCATTCCTGTTTGTCGGCCCTACCGGTGTCGGGAAAACGGAATTAACAAAACGGCTAGCGGAAGAATTGTTTGGCACACAAGACGCGATGATCCGTCTCGATATGAGCGAATACATGGAAAAACACAGCGTCTCAAAATTAATTGGCGCCCCTGCCGGTTATGTTGGTTATGAAGATGCCGGCCAGTTAACTGAAAAAGTGCGCCATAACCCGTACAGCATCATCTTGCTGGACGAAATTGAAAAAGCGCACCCTGACGTCTTAAATATGTTCTTGCAAATTCTCGATGATGGCCGCTTAACGGATGCCCAGGGCAGAACGGTCAGCTTCAAAGATACTGTCATCATCATGACAAGCAATGCCGGCACCCAATTTAAGCATAAAGAAGTCGGATTCACCAAGAGCGAAGCCATTAAAGAATCAAATATTTTAGGCTCTCTCGGCGATTTCTTCAAACCGGAATTCTTAAACCGTTTTGACAATATCATCGAGTTCAAATCGCTTGAAAAAGAAGATTTGATCAAAATTGTTGATCTGATGCTGAAAGAACTGTATGAAACATTGGCCGAACAAGCCATCCATCTTGACGTAACAGAAGAAGTAAAAGAAAAAATTGCAGAACTCGGCTATGACCCGGCATTTGGCGCCCGCCCGATCCGCCGTGTAATCCAGGATAAACTTGAAGACCAAATCGCAGACTTTATCCTCGACCATCCGGAAGATAAGAACTTAAAAGCGGATGTCCGGGACGGGGAAATTACCATTGCTGTAAAATAAGGCTATTTTAAAAAGCAGTATGCATGAATTGCATACTGCTTTTTATTGTTTACAGGCAAAAACAGTGCGCCGAAAACGGAGGCCGGCGCCGTTTCTTTGATAAGGTGCCGGGCAACCCCGGCCAAGGTCCTGATAGATCGCCCCTATATAAAAGAACCGGCACGGCCGCTTTCAAATACTTATGGGGATTTGCCTTTTCTAGTACGGTAAGCCGTTTTGTTTCACACTGTTGGCGGAGTTTATTTGGTTGATGGAATTTCCAGTTGAAGGAAGTATTTCCTGGTGCTTGTTCTTAAACAATCTGTTGTGTTTTTTGGCTCTTTTTCATGTCAAGCAGATTCGGGCGATGTACTTTTTCGTACAGAATAAACGACATTTCCCTGATGATGGTCATTTCAGAATAGTTTTGATGCTGTTTGCGGTAATTCTCAAATTCATTCATCAACAGATCCAGCTGCTGGCTGCACTGTATGGTTTTTTCATGCGTTAAACCGAACTCTTCCCCCAGCCTCATCATTTCCTGTCGTTTTTTCTGTATCTGTAATAGATACTTGTTCACCTCAGAATTTTTATTGTCCACTTTCAACTTCTCCTTTGCTTCTCTTTTTGTCCTTTTTATATCATCTGTTGATCTTTCAGCATTTTTCCAGATTTGTGAGATTCTACACATGGAACCCGCCACGGTTCTTTCAATTTCGAATCATTACTCAAGCATTATCGCAGGTCCTGACGAAAATGTAAATAGATTCGCAATATTAGACAAAAGTTGACCCGCCTTTTTTATAAATCCTGTAAAATTCAACGGTCTTTGACAGCATTATTTTTATAGCGGAATTTGAAAAAAAGAAAAAAAGAAAAACAAAAAAGGCGGGACAGCTTCCGCCTTTTTGGCTTAAAAATGAGTACCGGCAAACAAATTTAACGCTTTTATCCGGTCGGCCGCCTCTTTCAGCTGCTGATTTGATGTCAGCAATCCGGCGCGCACAAATCCTTCCCCGTGCTCCCCAAAGCCAATCCCCGGGGCAACTGCGACATGCGCCCTTGTCAGCAGTAAGTCTGCAAAACTTTCTGAAGTATAGCCATTTGGTACTTTCAGCCAGGCAAAAAAGGAGCCTTTCGGTGCATCAACATCCCAGCCAATGGAATGCAAGCCGCCAATTAAAGCATTTCTGCGCGATTCGTAGCGCCGTACCAGTGCTTCCACACAATCCTGCGATTCGAGCAAGGCTGCGGCCGCTGCTTCCTGGATCGCCCCAAATAAACTGACATACATGTGATCCTGGATCAAGTTAATGCTTTCGATCACGCTCGGATTGCCGATTGCAAAAGCAACGCGCCAGCCTGCCATATTGTATGTTTTGGATAAAGTATAAATTTCAATGCCAATATCTTTCGCGCCTTCTGACTGCAGAAAGCTGACCGGTTTCTTTCCGTCAAAACCGATCGCACCGTACGCGAAATCGTGGACTACGCAAATTTTATGCTTTTTCGCAAAAGCAACTGTATCATCGAAAAATGTTTTCGTTGCGACTGCACCTGTCGGGTTGTTCGGGTAATTTAAAAACATGCATTTTGCTTTTTCGGCTGTTTGTTCCGAAACGGCATTGTAATCGGGCAAAAAGCCGTTTTCGGCAAAGAGCGGCAGCATTTCCATTTTTGCCCGGGCAAGCGCTACGCCTGACCAGTAATCAGGATAACCCGGATCCGGAAGCAGCACTGTATCACCAGGGTTTAACAGGCATTGCGGAATTTCCACTAAGCCGGTTTTCCCGCCAAATAAAACGGCAACCTCTGTTTCCGGGTCGACATGAACACCGTACTCCCTGCTGTAAAATGCAGCAATCGCTTCTTTTAAATAAGGATAGCCGCGGAACGGGGAATATTTATGGTTTTCCGGGTTCAGCGCCGCCTCCTGCAATTTGCGGACAATGTGGGGCGGTGTAGGCTGATCCGGATTGCCTTGCCCGAGATTGATGACATCGTGCCCTTCCGCTTTCACTCTCTCCACTTTTGAAACCAGGGTTGCAAAAAATTGTGTCGGCAGTGACTGAAGAACTTTTGATTGTGGAAAATGATACATTTAACTTCACCCTTTTATGTATACTCGAAAAATTCAACTTTTCTTGCTTAATAAAAAATGTTATAACGAAATAGTAGGTTTGTAAAGTGAAATTTATAACAAATTCAAAATGAGGGATCCGTGTGAAAAGAAAAATTGCCTGTATTCAAATGGATGTGAAGTTTGGAAATAAGGAAGCGAACTTTGAGGCAGCCCAAAAATGGATTGGGGAGGCGGCCGCTGCCGGATGTGATCTTGCCGTGCTTCCTGAACTGTGGACAACAGGTTATGACCTTACCCGTTTAGCGGAATTGGGCGATGAGCATGCGCAGCAATCCATTCAATTTTTAAGTGACTGTTCCCGAAAGTACGGTATTGACCTTGTTGGCGGTTCCGTTGCCAGCAAAAAAGCAGAAAAGTATTATAACACCATGCTCGTGATCAGCCGCAGCGGACAACTCGTAAAACAATACAGCAAAATCCATTTGTTTCGATTAATGGATGAACATTTATATTTAACCTCCGGCGCAACAGACGGCGTGTTTCAATTGGAAGGAGAAACTTTTGCCGGAGTCATCTGTTATGATATCCGGTTTCCGGAATGGATCCGCAAACAGGCTTTACTGGGGGCAAAAGCGCTGTTTGTCTCTGCCGAATGGCCGCTTGCACGATTGAACCACTGGCGGGCACTGTGCATTGCGCGGGCGATTGAGAACCAGTGCTATGTCATTGCCTGCAACCGCTCCGGCAGCGACCCGGCTAACATTTTCGCCGGCCATTCACTGATCATTGACCCTTGGGGAAAAGTGGCCGGAGAAGGAGGGGAAGAGGAAGAATTGGTCACCGCTGAAATGGATTTGTCTCTGATTGAAGAAGTACGCAGCAGAATCCCGGTATTTTCGGACCGGCTCCCCGATTTTTATTAACGTTTGCGAACGTATGCGAAACCATCACCAAAACGGCCGGGTGCGCTTTGCGTGCCCGGCCGTTTTGGTCCAGCTGCAGGCGCTATCGGCTCGGGGTCAACTGTTCCGGCCCCACCTGAAGTCAAAGGGCTGACTTCGTTGGTGCCGGCCCAGTTGCCTGTCGCCGATGGGCAAGCGCCCTCCGCTTTTCTTTGTCCGGCTGCGGGCTTAGAATTCGTATCCTTCCAGTGCCAGCAGTATTTCTTTTTTATCCAGTTGGCTGCCGGCATACCCGGTTAATGAACGGTCCTTGCCAATCACACGATGGCAGGGGATGATGATTGGGATTTTATTTTTCCGGTTCGCCTGCCCGACAGCCCGCACCGCTTTATCCCTGCCGATAGCTGCAGCAATATCGGTATAGGATCTCGTTTCGCCAAAAGGAATTTTTTTAAGCTGCGACCAGACTGCAACTTGAAAAGCAGTCCCTTCTAAAACAACCGGAACATCAAAATGTTTTCGCTTTTTTTCAAAGTACTCCCGGAGTTCCCTGACAGCCTGTCGTAATACAGGATGCCCGTCTTCATGGATTCCTGCCTTTTCGCCAAAGCAGATAGACATCACTCCCCGGCAATCGGCCACAATCGTTAAAGGGCCAACCGGGCTGTCCATACATGTTACTGCCATTTTTATCACCTAGCCAATTTGGGTGGGCAGGTAAATATGAAATGTCGTTCCTGCCCCCACTTTGCTTTGAACATCAATACTTCCTTTATGCTCTTTAATAATTCCTGAATCCGTGACGAAATTTTCATTCAATCTCGAAAAACCCGCATGAAATCTAGTATAATATGGACAGAGTTCCATTTTAACCAATTCCACAATCAGGTGATTTCATGAAAAAGTTTATTATAGAAGCTACGAATGAACGAATTACTGCCCAAGCAGGATTAGCTATTGTAGGAAACCTACTAAATCAGACAAATTTAGATTCAAAGTTAAATGCCTATAAATTACCAAATATTTCTCGTAACCCTGAATATTCAAATGGTGATG
>NZ_KB894039.1 GCF_000374345.1 Heyndrickxia acidiproducens DSM 23148 | reverse complement strand
AAGTGATTTTGTTTGGAAAAGTAGGTTTTATTACAGGTTTCACAGGCACAAGTATGGCTTATGTCAAAACAATTGATGATGAATACATCACAAGGCCAAATAAGTCTTATAAACAGGTGAGTCTGAAGGAATTGACACACATAAGACACAATAACAATTGGCAATACATCGAAACAATTTAGGCTAACACCTAACCGAAATTCATCTCCCACCTACTCATTGGGCTACACCCTACACATTCCTTGAGGATGGGAGACTTCTTTCGGAAATCCGTTAAAAAAGCACAGGCTTTCAAATGCTTGTGCTTTTCTTTCCGGGAATTTTGTTTAAAATGAATAGTAAAAATTATGAAAAGGGGTTTATCAAAATGGAAGATGTGATTGAACTTACCGGTGTAAGCTGGGTGCGGGAAGGGAAAAAACTGCTTTCCGATATTAATTGGAGAATTAAAAAGGGCGAAAACTGGGCAATTCTGGGCTTAAACGGGTCAGGCAAGACAACATTGCTGAAGATGATTAATGGTTATATTTGGCCGACAACCGGGCGTATTCAAGTACTGGGCAAAACATTTGGCAAAACAAGCCTGCCGGAATTAAGAAAATCAATCGGCTGGGTCAGTTCATCGCTTCAGGAAAAAATCCCGGAAACGCAGTTAGCCCAGCATGTGGTGATCAGCGGGAAACACGCTTCAATCGGGTTGTATGAACAAATCAGCACAGAAGATGTGGAGAAAGCTTCTTTTTATATGGAAAAGTTAAGCTGCCTGTCGCTAATGGACCGTCCGTTTGAACAATGCTCACAAGGGGAAAGGCAGAAGCTGCTGATTGCGCGTGCGTTAATGGCAGAGCCCAGAATCCTGATTCTTGATGAACCATGCAACGGGCTTGATCTGTTTGCACGCGAAATTTTGCTGAGCAGTATTGAAGAACTGGCGGGAAATCCGGACGGCCCTACACTTCTTTATGTGACGCATCATCCGGAAGAAATCTTGCCTGCCTTCGATCACACGATGCTTTTGCGGCACGGTGAAGTATTCGGGCAGGGAAAAACGCCCGGGATGATTGAAAAAAACCGGCTCTCGCAATTTTTCGAGCATGATGTCGAGGTCAAATGGCACGGAGAACGGGCTTCGTTTCAACTGATATAAAGCGCTGGTTCTTCTGGCACAGGAAAAAATGTTGACAATGATTGTACAATCTACTAAAATATATACCATATTACAAACGAATATCTTATCAAGAGAGACTGAGGGACAGGCCCAATGACGTCCAGCAACCTTCATAATTTGAAAGGTGCTAATTCCTGCAGAATGGTTCATTCTGAAAGATAAGGCGACAGCAAAGCGACCTCTTTCGGATGAAAGTGGTTTTTTTTTGCTCTATTTTCTTTGTAAGTAAAAACGACAAACAATGAATGGATTTTCTTGTTTGGGAAAAACAGTTGGAAAGCGGCAGAAGGAGTTTTTTAGCATGCTAGTACTAGATGATATCCATAAAGTATACGGCAAGGGAAAAGATAAAAAGGTTGAAGCTTTAAAAGGCATCAACCTGCGCGTGGAAAAAGGCGAGATTTTCGGCGTTGTCGGTTACAGCGGTGCGGGGAAAAGCACGCTGATCCGGTGCGTGAATCTGCTGGAAAGACCCACTTCCGGCAAAGTCCTGATTAACGGGGTTGATCTGGTTGCGCTGCCCCCAAAAGCGCTCCGCCAGCAGCGAAAAAAAATTGGCATGATCTTTCAACAATTTAATTTGCTGCAGTCCAAAACCATTTTTCAAAATGTGGCCATGCCCCTGATTCTTGAACACCGCCCGAAACAAGAGATTCAGGCAAAAGTAACTGAACTGCTAACGTTTGTCGGCCTTGAAGACAGGATGAACCATTATCCAGGGCAGCTCTCAGGCGGGCAAAAGCAAAGGGTAGGGATTGCGCGGGCACTGGCAACCGATCCGGATATTCTGCTCTGCGATGAAGCCACCTCCGCACTCGATCCGAACACGACAGAATCCGTTTTGGACTTATTGCGGAAAGTCCGGGATGAACTGGGGATTACGATTTTGATGATTACCCATGAAATGAATGTGATCCGGGATATATGCGATAAAGTCGCAGTCATCGAGGGCGGAAAAATTGTTGAACAGGGCCCTGTCATCGATATATTTACAGAGCCGAAAACGCAGATTGCAAGAAGCTTTGTCAAAACGGTGCTGAATGATGCCATACCGCGCTCGGTGCAAAGGCTGATTGATGAAAGCAGCCGCAACCATCCGCACGGCATCTACCGGATTTTATTCAAAGGAGCTTCCACGAATATGCCGCTCTTATCCAACACAGCGAAGCACTTTGATGTTGATTTGAATGTGCTCCACGGCATGGTGACAGAGCTCCAGGGCATCCCGTTTGGCAATTTGCTTGTAGAGTTCAAAGGCAGCCAGTCTGAGATGGAAAAAGCCATCCAATACATTCGGGAAAACAACGCAATCATAAAGGAGGTGGGAGAAGATGGCATTTGACTGGTCATGGTTTTGGCCGGAGTTTTTAACGGCCATTAACCAAACCTTATACATGGTTGTTGTAGCTTTTATCATCTCTGTGATCATCGGTATTCCTGTCGGCGTAATACTGGTTATTACCCGGGAAAACGGCATACTGGAAAATAAATGGGTTTTTAATATTTTAAATGTCATCATTAATATTTTCAGATCAATCCCGTTCATCATTTTAGTCGTGGCGATTATTCCATTTACGCGTATGATTGTCGGAACGGCGATTGGAACGACAGCGGCAATTGTACCACTCGTACTGTATACGGCTTTTTATATTGGAAGACTGGTAGAAAATTCGCTTCTCGAAGTGGATAAAGGCACAGTTGAGCTGGCACAAGCGATGGGGGCAACTCCCTGGCAGATCATATGGCGGTTTTTGCTGCCGGAAGCACTGGGCTCAATCGTACTGGCATTGACGATTGCGATCATTGGATTAATTGGGGCTTCCGCGATGGCCGGAGCAGTCGGCGCCGGCGGAATCGGCGATTTGGCAATTACGTACGGATATAACCAATTTAAAACAGCAGTCATGGTGATTACCGTTGTGACTTTGATCATTCTGGTCCAGCTGGTGCAATCATTGGGGAATATTTTATCCAGAAGAATCCGAAGAAAATAAGACCTGTATTGGTAAAGGGTTACTTTCTATAAAAAAATTTAAGGGGAGTTCACATATGAAAAAGTTTGCCATTGTTCTGTTGGGCCTCATTCTTGTATTGTCCGTAGCAGGCTGCGGGACCAATAATAGTTCAAGCAGCAGCAAAACGGTTAAAGTAGGGACAAGCTCTTCTGAAGTACCGACTTGGACACTTGTCCAAAAACTTGCAAAAAAGAAAGGCATCAATATTAAAATTGTTAAATTTGATGACTATGTTCAGCCAAATATTGCTTTAAATGACGGTGAAATTGACATCAATGCTTTCCAAACCGTCGTTTATTTTGACGATTTTATTAAACAACGCAATCTGAAACTGTCTGCGATCGGAACGACAAATATTTGGCCAATGGGAATTTACTCCAAAAAGGTGAAAAAGGTCAGCCAGATAAAAGACGGCGATCAAATTATTATTCCAAAAGACCCGACAAACCTGGGCAGAGCACTGCTCCTTCTTCAAAAAGCGGGATTAATCACTCTGAAATCCGGATTTACAGGTGCGGGCGGTGTTGAAAATATTGCCAAAAATCCTAAACACTTAAAAATTACGCCTGTAGACGCCGGACAAACGGCACGCGGCATGGATGATGCAACAGCTTCAGTCATTAACAGTGATATGGCCATCAACGCGGGATTAAACCCAACGAACCAGTCAATATTCAGGGAAGATGCGAGCAACAAAGCCTATATCAATATTATTGCGGCCAAAACCAGCAGGAAAAATGATAAAACATTAAAAGAAATCGTCAAGATCTACCATTCTAAAGAAGTCACCAACTTTAACAAAAAACATTTTAAAGGTGCTGCTGTACCGGTCAATAAACCGGTATCGTATTTAAAAGACTACAAGCAAAACTGATAAAATCAGCATTCCGGGCAGTACAGAATCCGCTTTTAAGACAGCGATTGGCGGATTTCTGTACTGCCTTTTTTTGATTCTGCTTCCCCTTAGAAACGTTAAAAGTTTTAATTTTGGTACTTCCTAAAAAGTACAGAATCTTTTATAATATTGGGTAAGGGTTTTCATTGGACCTGGCATGAAAAAGGACAAGGGGTTATGGAAGTGTTTTTGATTATTCACGGTGCGATCTAATGATAAGGGGAGGTTGTTCAAAAATGAATGCGATTACAGTGGTGATTGGATCAATATGCATTCTGGCCATTGCGTATCGTTTATATGGTACGTTTATGGCTGTAAAGGTATTAAAACTGAATAATGATACACCGACACCCGCACACGAATTTAACGACGGGAAGGATTACGTGCCGACAAATAAATGGGTGACATTCGGCCACCATTTTGCGGCAATTGCTGCAGCAGGCCCGCTTGTCGGTCCCATTTTGGCTGCCCAGTTTGGCTATTTGCCGAGTCTGTTATGGCTTTTGATCGGTGCCGTGATTGGCGGGGCGGTTCACGATGCGGTCGTGCTGTTTGCCTCGATGCGCCGTAAAGGGAAGTCGCTTTCCGAGGTCGCGAAGGAGGAAATGGGGCCGGTTGCCGGCTTTTGCACCGGACTTGCGATGTTATTTATTATCGTCATCACAATGGCCGGATTGTCGATGGTGGTTTTAAATGCCTTGCAAAATAACCCGTGGGGGACATTTGCTGTTGGCATTACAATTCCGATTGCCATGGGGGTCGGTTTATTTTATAAAAAAACCGGCAACTTAAAATTAGCTTCAACCATTGGGTTTATTCTCATTATGCTCGGGGTTTTTTCCGGGCCGTGGATCCAGCAATCCGCTTTCGGTGAATGGCTGACATTTGATACGAAAACCTTAGCGATTATGCTTCCAATTTATGCATTTTTTGCTGCTACGCTGCCGGTATGGCTGTTGCTTGCCCCGCGTGACTATTTAAGCAGTTTTATGAAAATTGGTGTGTTTATTGCATTGATTATGGGTGTCTTTATCATCAATCCGCCGATTCATATGCCGGCTTTTTCACAATTTATTCACGGCGGCGGCCCGACGATGACCGGACCGGTATGGCCATTTATTTCAATCACGATTGCCTGCGGTGCCATTTCCGGTTTCCATGCCTTTATCGGGTCCGGCACAACGCCAAAAATGCTTGATAAATGGACAGATATTAAACCAGTCGCATTTGGAGCCATGCTTGTCGAGTGCCTGGTGGGGATTATGGCATTGATTGCAGCAACAGCCCTGCAGCCCGCCGATTATTTTGCGATTAATTCAACGCCTGAAGTCTTTAAGACATTAGGGATGGATGTCGTCCATCTGCCGCAGTTAAGCCATGAAATCGGAATGGATTTAGCAGGCAGAACGGGCGGTGCTGTCACGCTGGCAGTCGGCATGACCTATATTTTTACGAAAATCCAATGGTTCAGCCATCTTGCCCCCTATTTTTATCAGTTCGTTATCATGTTTGAAGCCGTCTTTATTTTAACGGCGATTGACTCAGGCACCCGGGTTGCCCGCTATCTGCTGCAGGATTTCTTAGGTGAGTTCTACAAACCGTTGAAAAAAGTTGATTGGCAGCCGGGCGCAATTTTTACAAGTGCATTGGCGTGCCTGATGTGGGGCTATTTGCTCTTCTCCGGGGACATCGGTTCGGTCTGGGCATTATTCGGCGTTTCCAACCAGCTGATGGCTTCGATCGGTTTAATTATCGGGGCAACGGTGATTTTAAAAATAGCCGATAAAAAAAGCTATATGCTCACCTGCCTGATACCGCTCGCCTATTTATATGTAACGGTTAACTATGCCGGTTACTGGATGGTAAAAAACGTTTACCTCAACCAGGCGGCACCAGGTTATAATATACTTAATGGCATTCTTTCCATTATCATGCTGGTGCTCGGGCTAATTATTATGATCACCGCTTTGAAAAACTGGTATCATATACAGAAAGGGCCGGCACTGCCAATAGATGCAGCAGCAAGAAAAGCTTAAACCGGACTTTTTACCCGTTATTATGGAGCAGGGATAACAATCATAGGCAGTATACTCGATCAAATATTTAAAAAAATTTTAAGAACCTACTAGTAATTTAAATTTAAAATGTTATAATAGATCGAAAATAACAACTTTATATATTGGAAAGGGATGCTTTCGGTTTGAATCAAGTTATAGAATTAATCAAAGCAGATGTGAAAAAAGAAAAACCAGCTGTAGAATCATTGGGATTTGGCAAACATTTCACAGATTACATGTTTGTCATGGATTATAATGATGAAAAAGGCTGGCATCAACCACGAATTACGCCTTATGCGCCGCTTGTATTAGAACCTTCAGCAATGGTGTTTCACTATGCACAGGCAGTTTTTGAAGGATTAAAAGCTTACCGCACAAAAGACGGCCGTGTCCTGCTTTTCAGGCCGGAAAAAAATGTGGCGAGGCTGAATACATCCTGCCAAAGATTGAGTATCCCGCAAATTGATGAAGAAGTTGTGCTCGATGCAATCAAGCAATTGGTTGAAGTTGAAAAAGACTGGGTTCCGGATAAGGAAGGAACATCCCTGTATATTCGGCCATTTATCATAGCAACTGAATCAAGCCTGGGCGTGCACCCGGCCCATGAATATAAATTAATGGTAATCCTGTCACCGGTCGGCTCATACTACGGAGACCAGTTAAAACCCGTCCGTATTTATGTGGAAGATGAATACGTCCGTGCAGTCAGAGGCGGCGTCGGTTTCATTAAAACAGCAGGAAATTACGCAGCCAGCCTGAAAGCCCAGGAAAAGGCGGAAGAACGGGGATATGAACAGGTCCTCTGGCTGGATGGCGTGGAAAGAAAATATATTGAAGAAGTTGGCAGTATGAATATCTTCTTTAAAATAAACGGAGAAGTGGTGACACCGAAACTAAACGGCAGTATTTTGGGCGGCATCACAAGGGATTCCGTCATTGAATTACTGAAGTACTGGGGTGTGCCGGTCAAAGAAGTCAAAATCTCAATTGATGAAGTGTACGACGCTTATCAAAAAGGCGAGTTGGAAGAAGTATTCGGAACCGGTACGGCAGCAGTTATTTCCCCGGTTGGCGAACTCGGCTGGAAAGACATCACGATGAAAATTGCCGGTGCTGACAAGGAAGATAGCATCGCAAACCGCCTGTACAATACGCTGACAGGCATCCAGTTGGGGAAACAGGAAGACCCGCTTCACTGGACAGTAGAAGTCAAATAATTTTTATCAGGGAGGGCCGGTTCCAAATAAGGGATCCGGCCTTTTTGCTGCCAGCAGCTTTAAGTGTAAACCATCTGCCATCCCTGCTTTCCGATGTATGATTCAGCCATCATGAGGAACATTACCAATACGGGCGAAATTGAAATAGAACGGCTGTGTACACAAACAGAGTAATTTGCCGGGCCCTTAACAAAAAAACGGAGGATTGGCTAATGGTGGATCGTTTTGATTGTATCATCATCGGGGGCGGCATTGCCGGTTTACAGGCGGCTATCCAGCTCGGGCGCTATAAACACCGGATTCTTGTGATAGATGCCGGGGATGGGCGTTCGACGCTTTGCCGCAGTTACCATAATATATTGGGATACCCGGAAGGCATCAGCGGGCAGGCTTTACGCAAAGCGGGGCAGGAACATGCAAACAGGCTGGGCGTGGAATTTGTACACGGAACCGCAGCAAAAATTGAAAACACCGGCGCAGGTGAATTTCTTGTCCGCATGGAAAAAATAAATACGGCATTTCAAGGCAGGAGGCTCTTATTTGCAACCGGCGTTCTCGACCGCTTTCCGCCATTTCCGGAACTTTACCCGTGCCTTGGAACCTCCGTTTATGTCTGCCCGGATTGCGACGGTTATGAAACAAGCGGAAAAACCACGATCGTCATGGGCGCCGGGGATGCGGGGGCAAATATGGCGCTTGCGATTACCTATTGGGCGGAAAAAGTCATTTACATTAACCATGAAGGTACACCTGTTTCAAAACAACTGCTGCGGAAATTAACCGAAAAACAAATCGAGATGCACGAAGATAGGATCAGCAGTATTTTGGCTGACCATTCATGCTTTCAAGGCGTCCAACTAAAAGACGGGCAAAGGATTTATGCGGAAAAGGGCTTTTTGGCATTTGGCGGAAACCTGGTCCGCTCGCAATTGGCCGGAGAGCTGGGGGTTAAGCTTCACCACAATCGCCATATTCTGGCTGATTCGCGCACGAAAATGACGAATGTAAAATACGTATGGGCAGCGGGCGATATTGCGGCACATTCCGAACAGGTTACAATCGCCATGGGGGATGGTTCACAGGCAGCCATATGGATCCACAAGAGCCTTGTTGCTGATTGATTTTAACCATGTATCATCAATTTTAATTTTTTTTAGCATACGGGTACTCGCTGAATAAATTGTATGGTTTAATGAAATGGCAGAAAGTGAATACATGGGGAGACATCTAATGGAATTAAACCAGGAAAAAGCTTACGATGTGCTGCAAGTATGTTTGCTGGCAGGGAAAATTATGCTGATGAGCGGTGCGGAAACATATCGGGTGGAAGATACAATGTCGCGGATTGCCGCAGCATCCGGCATCAGCCAATCGCATAGTTTTGTCACGCCGACTGCCATTATTTTTTCTTTGGACGGTGTTGAATTGACAAAACTGATCCGGATTTCCGAACGGTCAACAGATTTAAGTAAAGTAGACAGGGTGAACAGCATCTCACGCCAAATCAGCAACCGTACTTTATCCATACAGCTTGCATATGAACAGCTGAAAAAAATAGAATCAGAGGATAATGCCTATCCTTTATGGTTGCAGGTGCTTGCCGCCGCGGTATCAAGCGGATGTTTTGTAATTATCTTTTTAGGCAGCTGGATGGACTTTTTGCCTGCTTGTGTTGCCGGCGGACTTGGCTATATCAGTACGCTTTATGTGCACCGCGTTGTTAAAGTCCGCTTTTTTTCCGAATTTGTCGCTTCATTTATCATCGGGATAACAGCTTACAGCACGGTTCAGGCGGGTCTTGGGCAGCAGCTGGATAAAATCATAATTGGTTCAGTTATGCCGCTTGTCCCAGGACTTGCGATTACGCATGCGCTGCGTGACTTAATGGCTGGCCACTTATTTTCCGGCGTGACCAAGGGCGCCGAGGCATTTTTGACATCTTTGGCAATCGGCGCCGGCATTGCCATTGTTCTTACGGTATTTTAAAAGGGTGGGTTTCATGTTTCAGCAATTATTGACAAGTTTCATTGCTTCAGCAGGATTTGGCATTATTTTTAATGCACCCAGAAGGACGCTCATTCAATGCGGTGTTGTAGGCATGATCGGATGGGGAATTTACTATCTTTTTTATATGTATCAATTAAATGTCGTTTACGGAACCTTTATTGCCGCATTTTTTGTCGGGATTATCAGCCAGATTTTCGCACGGCTCTATAAAACGCCGATCCTGAATTTTACCGTTGGGGGCATTATTCCCCTTGTGCCGGGCGGACTGGCATATGATGCAATGCGGCATTTTGTGCAATATGATTACAATGGGGCGGTATCGCTCGCTTCGAGAGTGCTGCTCTTGTCAGTAGCGATCGCCATTGGCCTCTTGACGTCGGAAGTGGCCAACCAGTTTATCCGGAAAATACCATACAGGCAGGTACGGAAAACGGGCCAATTGAATCAGAGAAAATAAAGAGGAGCAGACGTGGAAAAAGTGATTTGGGAAAGGATATAAGGCCCTGCAGCAGTCTTGGATTAGGGAAGGATCGGGGAAATCTGTATTACTGGCCTGAAATCATTCTATTTTATTGGATGACAAATTCAAAGTTTTGTAGTAGGATAAAAACATATTAATTGAATATTCTTATCAAGAGTGGCGGAGGGAATGGCCCAGTGAAGCCCGGCAACCGCAGATGCGAATCTGAAAGGTGCTAAATCCAGCAGGACAACATCCTGAAAGATAAGAGTCGTTGAGTGAAAACTTCTTCTTATCGAAGGAGTTTTTTTCATACATACACAAAGGGGAGGGAGAAACAATGAAATATGGTTTTTGGTTGCCGATTTTTGGCGGATGGCTCAGAAACGTGGAGGATGAAAACATGCCGCCAACGTTTGAATATGCGAAAAATGTAATCCAGTCCGCTGAAAAATGGGGATATGATACAACATTAATTGCAGAACTTTATTTAAATGATATTAAGGGGCCTGAGCATGATTCGCTTGAAGCATGGACAACAGCTGCCGCGCTTTGTGCCGTTACGGAAAAAATTGAAATCATGGCCGCTGTCCGCCCGGGATTCCACAATCCGGCTGTAACTGCTAAAATGGCGGCAAACATTGACCGCATTAGCCATGGGCGTTTTACCTTAAACATTGTTTCCGCGTGGTGGGAAGGCGAAGCGAAACAATACGGCGGCATCTTTACAGCCCACGATGAACGCTACGATCGTACGGAAGAATTTTTGGACGTTTTAAAAGGCTTATGGACACAGGAGACATTTTCATATGATGGCCGCTTTTACAAAGTTGAAAACGCCCATCTGTCGCCAAAGCCGGTGCAAAACCCTTATCCGCGTCTTTATGCCGGCGGAGAAAGCGAACGCGGCAAGCAGGCGATTGTCAACGGCTGCGATGCTTATGTGATGCATGGGGGCACGGCCGAGGAACTGCGCGTAAAAATCACGGATATGAAAAAGCGCCGCGCCGAAGCCGGCAAAAAACCGTTCGAATCATTTGGCATGGCAGCATATGTGATCTGCCGCGATACGGAAGAAGAGGCGCAGGCGGAACTCGAGCGCATTACAAATGTCAAAGAATCAAGCGGATATGCCGGCTATCATGATTTTGTCAGCAAATCCCAGCTTGAGCAGCAGGTCAAATTATACGACTATTCTGTATCAAACCGCGGGCTGCGGCCGAACCTAATCGGAACATCGGAACAAATTGCGGCCCGCATTAAGGAATATGAGGATGCCGGCGTTGATTTGCTGCTGCTGCAATTTTCCCCGCAGCTTGAAGAGATGGAACGGTTCTCAAAACAGGTCATGCCGTTATTGGAAAAAACGAAAGCATGAAAATGGTTTTGAATGAAACTGCCGGTAATATGTTTATTGGAAAAAACCAGGCATGGAAATACACCTTTCATTGGAGGAAACGATATGGCAAAAATATATGTATTGCACGAAAATCAGGAATGGACGGACCATTTGGTAAAAAGACTGGAAGAATTGCAGCTGCCATATGAACAGTGGTTTTTAAGCGAAGGCACGGTCGACCTCACAGTGGAGCCGCCGGAAGGAATTTTCTACAGCCGGATGAGTGCATCTTCGCATACGAGGGACCATATTTATGCACCTGAACTGACTTCTGCAGTTCTCGCATGGCTCGAGCGGCACGGTCGCCGCGTGCTAAACGGCAGCAGCGCCTTAAGGCTTGAACTCAGTAAAGTCAAGCAATATATGGAGCTTGAAAAATACGGAATTAAGACACCGAAGACGATCGCGGCAGTTGGAAAAAAGCAAATCGTAAAAGCAGCTGAGAAACTGGGCGTATCTGCTTTTATCACGAAACATAACCGCGCCGGTAAAGGTCTCGGCGTCCAGTTGTTCCACTCAGTTGATGCGCTGGGGAATTATGTTGAAAGTGATGCGTTTGAAAAACCGCGCGACGGCGTAACGCTCGTACAGGAATATATCGAATCACCGGAGCATTCCATCACCCGCTGCGAATTTGTCGGCGGAAAATTTGTCTACGCGGTCCGGGTTGATACTTCGGAAGGATTTGAACTCTGCCCGGCCGATGCCTGCCAAGTCGGCGACCTCTTCTGCCCTGCCGGTGAGAAAGTTGAAGAAAAGCCGAAATTCCAAATCATTGACGGTTTCTGTGAACCAATTATTCAGAAATACGAAGAACTGCTGCGCGGCAACGGGATCCAGGTAGCGGGTATAGAATTTATCCGCAATGCTGCCGGCGAGATTTACACTTATGACATTAATACAAATACAAACTATAATTCCGATGCCGAAGCAGCTGCAGGAAAATACGGCATGCTTGAATTAGCCAAATACTTAAAAAAAGAGCTTGAACAGATTTATGTGAAAAACTGATGGATGAAAGCCCGTGAGCCAGGAAAATCAATGGGAATGGTCGATCATCGGGTGAATGAAAGCCCATGAGCCTGTGAAAATAAAGGGAACGGTCGTTCATGAGGTGAATGAAAGCCCATGAGCCCGAAAAATTAAAGGGAATGGTCGATCATAGGGTGAATGAAAGCCCATGAGCCCGTAAAATTGAAGGGAACGGTCG
>NZ_KB894038.1 GCF_000374345.1 Heyndrickxia acidiproducens DSM 23148 | reverse complement strand
GGAAACACGATGAGCCTGATAAGGCGAATCGATGTTGACTTATCGCAGGGAAAAGACGTAGAAATCCGCTAGCCGATAGGAGCCGCAGCTGGACATTCGAAATGCGGAGGGCGCTTTCCTCTTAAACCGCAAAAAAACACCGTAAAGACTGTTGATCTTTACGGTGTTTTTACATATGATTATGGTACTCCCCAACGTGAAAGATATATGCCACGCCCCTTTACTCATACAAATATAACTTATGCTTTTTCTGTTGATTTCAGTTTCACACGCATAACCCAGTCGTTGAGGCCAATCGTCTGTGCCGGCGGAACTTCCACGCTTTCCACCCGGTCCATATTCGCGACCATCACGGAAGAGACAATATTTTCCACTCTCTCATCCGTCAGCTGTAATGAAAATTCCATAAGCGGATCGCCAACCGATATCATGTCGCCTTCCTTAACCAATATTACAAATTCTTCGGTTTCTGTGAACAGTTCATCTTGAATGAGGCGGATATTAATTTCCAGACCTTGTTCCGTCATTAATCCGATCGTGCAGGTTTCCGGGGTTACATGGGTGACTTTTCCTTTTGCAGGCGAGAAGACTTTTCCTTCGAGAGGCCGGATAGCGACTCCTTTAAAAGAAGGGTCTGATATGTCATTTGACGGAATCATATTGCCGGCAATCGGCGATACAATGGTGATGAATTTAGAATTCCTTTTCCTGCTAAACCAATGTCCCAGCATCGTGAATCACCCCCCTTTTGCCAGAAAATTTTTTGTAAAATCTGTCTTTTCATCCCTATTATATACCTAATTTGCAAGTATGTCCTGTTTTTGGTTAGAAAACTTCACATGTTTTGGAAATGATTCTTATTTTATTTTATGCACATACATAGAAAAAGGGCTTATTTCCGCCCTTTTTTGAAAAATTAATTGGTCAACTCCACGGCGGTGAAGTTTTACGATTCAGCTGTTTTTATGCCCGCTGCTTTCTTTTTGGCAAAATAACGTTTTTCATGTTTGTGGAAAGTATGTTCAATATCTTCTAAGGTACGTCCCTTTGTTTCCGGAACATATTTTTTCACAAAGGCCATGGCAATGATGCCTAAACCGGCAAAGATAAAGAAGGTGGCCGACAGTCCGATTGCATTGAATAAGACAGGGAACAGCAGACCGACAAGAAAGTTTGTCGTAAACAGGCAGAAGATGGAAATTCCCATTGCCAGTCCCCGTAAGTAAATCGGATAAATTTCTGACTGCATCAACCAGGTAACAGGTGAAACCGCACCTTGCTGGAAGCCTAAAAATAATACTGTCAAACTAAGAATAATGAATGGAAGGGCTGCTGAAGATTTTAAAGTGATTGAACAGATTCCGATTAACAACAGTGCAGTAGTTGTCCCCATTAACCCGGTGAACAGCATTTTCCTTCTCCCGACTCTATCCAGGAGCGCGATCCCGACAAACGTGGCAAGCACCGAAATGAGTCCATTTGCAATATTTCCGATCATGGCTGCGCCAGTAGAGAATCCGGCATCTTTTAAAATTTCAGTCCCATAATACATAATCGAATTGACGCCTGTGGTTTGCTGGATCACTGCAATTCCAATACCGATTAAAACGATGCGGCGCACAAACGGCAGTTTTAAATCTTTCATCGTTGCTTTTCTGATCCGTGAGTCTTCTTCAATAGCCTGCTTGATTTCATTTAATTCAAGCTTTGCCCGTTCTGCTTTTCTTACTTTCCGTAATACTTCAAGTGCTTCCCCAAACCTTCCTTTTGCAGCCAGCCAGCGCGGGCTTTCCGGAACGATCAGCATCCCCAGCCATAAGCACACAGCTGGAAGAGTCGCAATCACCAGCATATATCTCCAAATGTTCCCGGCCTCTCCAAACATATTGCCTAAAATCGCGTTGAAAATATAAGCCAATAACTGCCCGGTAACGATCATTAATTCATTTTGCGTGACCAATCTTCCTCTCCGTTCTGCCGGAGACAGCTCGGCTAAAAAGGCCGGGACTGAAACGGCAGTAGCTCCGACAGCGAGGCCGAGAATAAATCTGAAGGTGACCATGAGTTCAACGTTCGGGGCCATGGAACAGCCCAGTGTTGCAATTAAAAACACCAAGGCCACACTCATGATCAGTTTGCGGCGCCCTTTCCGGTCAGAGAGCCTTCCGCCAAAAACAGCGCCAAACGCAGCGCCGAGAAGCAGGGCGCTTGTCACCAGCCCTTGCGTAAACGGGGTTAAGCCAAGTTGGTCCTGCCTCGACATAAAAGGCAGTGCACCGTTGACAACACCGGTGTCATATCCATATAACAAGCCTCCGAAAGTAGAAATAATCGTGATCAGGCGTAAAAATGTTTTTTGGGAAAAGGATTTTTTCTTCCTTCCCAACACTTCTCCCCTCTCTGTACTCCTAAGTCTCCCGCCGTCTGGATCATCGTTGTTTCTCATAAGTTATCGGTCCTCTCTCGTAATAGATTTTGCGCATATGTACAAACAAATCGCTATGCGCTATTTTCCTGACACAAAAAATGCAGGTATCCAATCTTTACCCCATTCCACCCAGTTTTTAAACTTTTTCATAAAAAAGGAGCCTGTCCGCTTTCCGTAATTTCGTTACGAAAATCGGGACAGGCCCCTTTGATTTGCAGGATTATGCCAATTTGCTTGTTTTTTTGATTTGTTTGCTGCGCAGCTGTCCGCATGCAGCATCGATATCTGTGCCGTGTTCTTGGCGGACAACGCAGTTAATGCCGTTTTTCTTAAGCGTATCGTAAAATACCATAATGGTTTCCTGGTCGCTTCTTTTATACTGAATGTGCTCATTGACCGGATTGTAAGGGATCAGATTGACATACGCTAAGTGGCGCTTGTCGTGCAGCAATTGTGCCAGCTGCTGTGCTTCCTCCTTATGGTCATTGACATCTTTCAGTAAGATATACTCAAACGTAATTCTGCGGTTTGTTTTCTTTAGATAATAATCAATCGCCGGCATTAACTTTTCCAGTGGATAGGCGCGGTTGATCTTCATAATGCTCGTGCGCAGTTCATTATTCGGCGCATGCAAAGATATCGCAAGGTTAACCTGCAGATTCAAATCGGCAAACTCGTAGATTTTCGGGGCAAGGCCACTTGTTGAAACCGTAATATGGCGTGCACCAATGGCCAGCCCTTTTTGCGAGTTGATGATTTCAAGGAAGTTGACAAGATTTTCAAAGTTATCGAAAGGCTCGCCTATCCCCATGACTACCACATGGCTGACCCGTTCACCATGGCCTGCTTCATCAAAATGCTTTTGCACGTACATAATTTGTTCAACAATTTCACCGCTCTTTAAGTCACGGTTTTTGCGCAGCAGGCCGCTTGCACAAAACGAACAGCCAATGTTGCAGCCTACCTGGGTTGTCACACAAACCGACAGGCCATAGTGCTGGCGCATCAAAACAGTTTCGATCAAATTGCCGTCCTGCAGCTGAAACAGGAATTTTACCGTACCGTCCTTTGATTCCTGTTTCACAACCTGCTGTAAGGTATGAATACTAAAATGCTCATCCAAAAGCTGCAGACATTCTTTATTGACATTTTTCATATCGGAAAAATTTTTGACACGTTTCTGATACAACCATTCCCAAACCTGCTGGGCGCGGAACTTTTTTTGGCCGTGTTCAAGCATCCAATCGCTGAGCTGATCCATCGTCAATCCAAAAATGGATTCCTTTTCCATTATAACCCTCTTTTCAGTTCAATTCTTTTTCGCATAACTTCTATTTTAATCGAAATTGTCCCCAATTTCCACAGGTATATGTTGCAAACTGCTGCAAAAATGCACTTTTATCAGGCACATGATAAACACATGGAGGACAAATCAGCATACTTTTACACGTACATGCGCACACGCGGTAAAGCATTAAAAAAAATCGTTGACTCTAGTCTGAATGTTATATATAATCAAGCTTACAAGACAGGCAGGGAGCATTTAACCCGAGCGCCGGATCGCGTTTTTTCTTTAGAAAGGGGGGCCCGCGGGTTGGAACCGCTATCTGTGCCTGCTATTTGGAAAACGCTTTCTTATAGTCTGAAAAAAACGGAGGCTATCATAATGAAGGATTTCTTCAACAAATTGTTAACCGGCATGAGTATTGGCATAGTTGTCTCGCTTATCCCGAACGCACTGCTCGGGGAAATTTTAAAATTAATCATTCCCCATGCACCGTTTTTGCAGCAAGTACTCGACATCACGGTCATAGTGATGAGTCTGCTGCCGGTATTGATCGGCGTCATGGTTGGAATTGCTTTTAAGTTAACATCCATCCAGATTGCCAGTATCGGCATCGCAGCCATGGTCGGCAGCGGCGCCGTCCAAAAAACAGCAGATGGATTATTCCAGTTAAACGGGATTGGCGTTGTGATTAATACCGGGATTACGGCTGCCTTGGCTGTTTTATTTGTGCAATGGGTCGGCACAAGGTTAAAATCTTACTCTATCCTTTTACTGCCGACGTTGAGCATCTTAATTCCCGGAATGATCGGGCTTACCATCCTGCCATATGTAAAAGCGGCTACCGGGTTAATCGGGATTGGGGTTGCCAATGTTACCAGCATGCAGCCGGTTGTCATGGGTGCCATCATTGCTGTCATTTTCTGCCTGATTATTTTATCGCCGCTCTCAACCGTCGGGGTCGCCACTGTGATCATGTTGTCCGGCGTTGGTTCCGGCGCTGCGAATCTCGGTATTTGCGCGGCGGGGGTCGGGTTCGCAATCGCCAGTTATAAAGCCAATTCGCTTGGCACAGCCCTTGCCCACGTCCTCGGCTCACCGAAAATCCAAATGCGAAACTTTTTCATGAAACCGAAAATTGCTTTTCCAATGCTTATTACAGCCGCGGTTTTAGGCGCACTCGCCGGGCTCTTCAATATCCAGGGTACCCCGTACAGCGCCGGATTCGGTTTATCCGGATTAGTCGGGCCGCTGAACTTTATGCATTTGGCTGACGGCGGCTGGACTGTGAAAAATATTGCAATCATGCTTAGCACTTTCTTTATTCTGCCGGTCTTGTTGAACATCGGGCTGATTTATGTTTTCTCAAGAAAGCTGAAAATGATCAAATCTGAAGACTACCAGCTTCATTTCGAATAAACAAAAAAACTGCAGCGCCTGTACAATCTGGCTGCAGTTTTTTTCGTTTAAACGCAGGGAAAAGCCCGAACCTTAAAATAATCGATTTCACACAATACGGCAAGCCCACCACCGTAAACACGAAAGCCTTACTTCTGTTAAATACGAAAGAAGCGAGCGGGGTATGAACAGCAATTGAAATGGATTTTTATTTTGAGATCGTGTATTTGATCGATGAACGTTATTTTAGATGACTTTTTGGTCTGCGATAGCGTTCATTCCGCTTATGAAATTCATCTTAGGTTTATTTTTCACCTGCGATAGCGTTCATTCCGCTTATGAAATTCATCTCAGTGCTATTTTTCACCTGCGATAGCGTTCATTCCGCTTATGTACTTCATCTTAGGTTTAATTTTCACCTGCGATAGCGTTCATTCCACTTATGAAATTCATCTCGGTTCTATTTTTCGCCTGACTGTTGCTTCGGAATCATCAGCAGCAGAATAAGTAAAATGGCAACCGCCACAAAACGGCCTCGATTAAAATGTGTATTGGTTTGCTTTTTTCAATACCGGTAAAATTTTCTCACCCAGTTTTTCTATCTCAAACTGAATAAACTCCGGTAAATTTGCAAATGGTTTGATTAAACCATTCCCTTTTTACCCGCATCATTTAATGCAGCTTTTAAAAAATCCTCCGGCACCTTAATATCCTCTGTATCAATCACCAGTTTTTGAATGCTTTTATTTTCGTTGATTTTGCGGATCTCCTTCATCTCTTTTTGCAGGTTTTCCATTTTTTTATCGAGCTGAGCTACCTGGTCTGCAGCTTCTTTTAATTCCTGTTTTAATTCACTTGGCACTTCATTGTCGTATTTATAGTAAATTTTATGTTCCAGGCTTGCCCAAAAGTCCATCGCAATCGTCCGGATTTGAATTTCAACGTAGACATGTTCTTCGCGATCCGACATAAAAATCGGAATCTGAATGATTAAATGGAGGCTTTGGTAGCCGTTCGGTTTCGGATGCTGGATATAATCTTTGCATTCGATCAGTTTCACGTCATTTTGCTGCTGGATCATTCTGCTGATTTCGTAAATATCCGAGATAAACGAACAGGTAATACGAATGCCGGCAATATCACGGATCTGTTCCCTGATTGTCTGCAATGATAAGTTGTATCCTTTTCGATTTACTTTCTCCAAGATACTCTCCGGTGATTTTATTCTGGAATTGACATGTTCAATCGGATTGTAGTCGTGGATATATTGAAATTCATCTTTTAAAATATCAATTTTCGTCATGACCTCGTGGAGCGCAAATTTATAAGACATCATAAACCGCGTCAGTTCCACTTTTATTTCTTTCATTTGGTTAAAATCAAGCGGAATGCTCACTTCCATCATAGTCTCTCCTTATAGGTTCAAACCCGAAACAGCATAGCACTGATAAAACGAAACTTCCATCAGTGGCGGTTTTCCTTTATCCCTCACTCGGTTAGTTGAACCAATCGGAACTTTACAGGCAGTTTGATCTCCTACCTATCTTCTTCGTTCCTTGAATCTTGAGGTGGGCGTCTTACTGCCTGTTATGTTGGGATAAAGGTGTCATGTTAATGCCTACATTATAGGGAGCGCCGGGCTATTTGTCAAAAATCTACCTCCCATTCAACAAATCGCCCATTTTCATATTTCAAATAGTGATAGACTTCCTAACAAGTTAATTGTTTTTTGAAAATATTTATGTTAATTTAAAATCACATAATAATTAAAAAGAAGTGATGCTGTGGTTACAGGAACGAAAACGACAGAAGAAAAAATTTATCAAGTTTTACGTGATGCGATTTTAAATGCGGATCTTCCGCCAGGCCAGCAGCTAAAAGAAAGTTTGCTCGCCGAAACATTCGGTGTTAGCCGTACACCGATCCGTACTGTATTTCAGCGGCTGAAATTCGACTCTTTAATTGAACTGAAGCCAAAACGGGGAGCATTCGTCTACTGCCCATCCCCGTCTGAGGCTGAACAGATTTTTGAAATGCGCCAATTGCTCGAGCCGCGGGCCATTGAACTTGCTGCCATTCATGCAACAGATATTGAGCTTCAAAAAATGCAGCATTTCCTTGAAGAAGAAAGAATACTTATTAAAGACAAATCTTTCCACAAATCATTAGTTGCAACGAAAAATTTTCATATCAGTATAGTAGAGGCCTCAAGAAATCTATTCTTGATCGAGTCACTTAGAAAGATGATTACACTTTCGCATATTATTTTAACTTTCTATGATGCATCTGAACACAAAGAAGCCAATGCAATAGACGAACATGCTGAACTTTTTGAGGCTGTTCAAAACCGGCAGCCTGAATCCGCTAAAGCATTGGCAGTTCATCATGTAAATTCCATCCAGAATGATATTGACTTTTCTAAAGAATATTCACATTCCGTCCCTATTGCCAAAATTGTCAACAAATATATTTAATGTTTCTTATCTTCCAAAATTGTATACAATTTTTGTACACAAAAAACTTAAAAAGAAGGGGTTTTATGCAAAATGGTTCATATTGCCATCGCCCAATTCACGCCGCATCTCGGTGATAAATCCTATAATCTCCAAAAAATGGATGCCATGATGGCGCTGGCGGAAAAACATCAGGCTGAGCTTATCCTTTTTCCCGAGCTGTCTTTAACAGGTTACAGCATTTCAAAAGAACTGGACACTTTCGCAGAACCTGCCACAGGCAAAAGTATCCGTTTCATGCAAAATGCCTGTAAGAACCACCGTATCCATGCGCTTTTTTCATTTCCCGAAGCAAGAGCCGGTGCTTTTCATATTGCTGCTGCTTTAATTGATGATAAAGGAAAGATAATAGGCATCTACCGCAAGTCGCACTTATTTGATAAGGAAACAGAAGCATTCCAGCCGGGAGATGTGCTTTCTATTTTTGAAACGAAACTCGGAAAACTTGGCTGCATGATCTGCTACGATTTGGAGTTTCCGGAAGCGGCACGGGAATTACGTCTAAAAGGAGCTGACCTGATTTTAGTTCCGCTTGCCAATATGTCGCCTTATGAAAACAATCAATCGATATACGCGCAAAGCCGGGCCATGGAAAATCAGGTGCCGGTCGTCCTGTGCAACCGGACAGGTGACGAAAATGGCATGCATTTCTTCGGTGAAAGCGTTGCTGTTGATGGTAATGGCAGTGTGATCAAAAAACTGGGAAATGGTGAGCGGCTTGAAATCGTCCATGTCCCTTTATTTGAGCAGAAGGATAAGAAGGTCAACTATTTAAAAGACAGAAGAGTTGAATTATATCCCACCCTTTTGTCAGAGGCGATATTACGAGAATAACAAATATGGAAGAAGGGTTTAATGTATGGAGAATCATCTTCACTTAAAACGCACTTTAAAACTTCCGCAAATCATTTTATTCGGTCTTGCTTATATGGCACCGATGATTGTGTTCGGGACATATGGCGTCCTAGCTGAAACGACACACGGCACCGTACCGGCAGCCTATATCGTTGCATTGGCCGCCATGCTGTTTACAGCCTACAGCTATGGAAAAATGGTAAAGGCTTTTCCAAAATCGGGATCGGCTTATACATATACCCGCAAAGCCATTCATCCGCATCTTGGCTTTATGATTGGCTGGGCCGTGCTGCTCGATTATATTTTCTTGCCAATGGTAATTTGGCTGATCGGCGCCGTTTACCTGAACTCAGCATTTCCATCGGTTCCATCATGGGTCTGGATTATCGGATTTATTGCGATTACCTCAGTAATCAATCTTATAAGCGTTAAGATGACTTCAAATGTAAATATGCTGATGATGGTCTTTCAATTTCTGGTCGTTGCCATTTTCCTTGCGTTATCAGTCGCAGACATTGTTTCTGAAAATGGCAGCCATGCCTTATTTAGCAGCAGCCCGTTTTTTAACACCGATGCTTCCCTGGCATATATTCTGGCCGGCGCTTCAATCGCCTGCTATTCTTTCTTAGGCTTTGACGCTGTCACAACGATGTCGGAAGAAACCATTCACCCAGAAAAAACACTTCCTAAAGCCATCTTCCTGATTACCTTAATTGGCGGGATTATTTTCATTCTCTCATCCTATTTTCTGCATCTCGTTCAACCAATCTATACAAACTTTAAAAATATGGATTCCGCCGCTATTGAAATTGCCAAACAAATCGGAGGTAACATATTCAGCGCCATTTTCCTATCCGGTATAATTATTGCCCAGTTTGCTTCCGGCGTTGCAGCCCAGGCAAGCGGAGCCAGGCTGCTGTATGCCATGGGCAGAGACAGCGTGCTGCCTGTGAAAATATTTGGCTATTTGAATTCAAAAACGAAGACACCGATTATTGATATTGTTTTAATTGGTATCATTGCCCTGTTTGCTTTAAATATGGATATCACCACATCAACATCTTTTGTAAATTTTGGCGCATTCCTGACTTTCATTTTTGTGAATCTGGATGTGATTTTCTTTTATTACATCAGGGGGAAACAGCGGTCCGGGAAAAACATGCTGCTTTATCTCCTCGTCCCTTTGATCGGCGCCTGTTTAGATTTTGGACTATTCTTAAATTTGGACAAAAACGCCAAAATCCTTGGCTGCATCTGGGCTGCCATCGGTTTGATTTATCTAGCTTTTTTAACAAAGGGGTTCAAGACAGAGCCGCCCGAATTGGATTTCGAAAGTACGGAAAAACCTGTCGAACTTCCCCTTTCCAATATTAAAAAAAATACGATTTAATGAAAGGAAGCGTATGATATGACTTATGCAAATGTAAAAACAAATTTACCGGGAGCATTAGCAAAAGATCTGCTTGAAAGAAGAGAAAAAGCCGTCCCGCGCGGCGTCAGCTATGGCATCCCCGCCTTTGCCAAAGAAGCAAAAGGCGCCATTGTAACAGATGTTGACGGCAATACTTATATAGATTTTGCAGGCGCCATCGGAACCTTAAACGTCGGCCATAATCATCCAAAAGTGGTTGCCGCTATACAAAATCAGCTGGATCATTTTATTCATACCGGATTCAACGTCATGATGTATGAATCGTATGTGGAACTGGCTGAAAAATTGGCTGCCATCGCGCCAGGCAACGATGAAAAAAAGGTGATTTTCCTGAACAGCGGCGCAGAAGCAGTTGAAAATGCCGTTAAAATTGCACGCAAATATACGAAGCGCCCGGCGATCATCAGCTTCTCGCGCGGATTCCATGGCAGAACATTAATGACGATGTCAATGACAAGCAAAGTAAAGCCGTACAAATACGAATTCGGGCCTTTTGCTTCTGAAGTGTATAAAGCGCCGTATCCTTACTTTTACCGCAAACCCGGCAATCTGACCGATGAAGCATACGATGAGATGATGATTGAAGAATTCAAGAACTTTTTTAAAAACGATGTGGCACCGGAAATGGTTGCCGCGGTAGTGATGGAACCCATTCAGGGGGAAGGCGGTTTTATTGTCCCAAGTAAGAAATTTGTGAAGGCAGTTTATGATTACTGCCATGCAAACGGCATTTTATTTGTGTCGGATGAAATCCAATCAGGCTTTAGCCGCACCGGCCGTTATTTTGCCATTGAACATTTTGATGTCGTTCCGGATTTGATCACCATTTCAAAATCATTGGCTGCCGGCGTCCCATTAAGCGGTGTAATTGGCAAAAGTGAAATCATGGATGCCGCCAATCCCGGGGAACTGGGCGGGACATATTGCGGCAGCCCGCTCGGATGCGCTGCCGGTCTTGCTGTACTGGATATTATCGAATCAGAAAAACTTAATGAACGGGCGGAAAAAATCGGCCAAACCGTAATGGATACTTTCTCGGCCTGGTATAAAGAATTTGAATTTATCGGTGATATCCGGGGGCTTGGGGCAATGTGTGCGATTGAACTCGTAAAAGACAGAGGCACAAAAGAACCAGACAAAGAATTGACGAACCGCGTCGTAGAAGAAGCGAATAAACGCGGTCTGCTTCTGCTGAACGCCGGCATTTTCGGCAATGTCATCCGGATCCTGATGCCAATCGTTATCACAGATCATCAGCTGCAGGAAGGATTGGACATTTTAAAACAAGCCATTTCAGCTGCTGCCGGAGTTGAAAAAATATCTTTGTAAACGGGTGTGCACGGGCCCTGGTTTGCCCCTCTCCATGTTTTAGAACATGGAGCGGGACACTTGAAAACTAAATCAACTCAAAAAAACTTCCAATTCATAAATTGGAAGTTTTTTAGCTTGGGGTAAAGCCCGTCATCTCAGAGGCGGGCGGTTAATAAAGCCCTGTTGGCTCAATCACCAGATTATGATTGATTTGCTTGACTTCCGTATATTCCTCATAACCAAACGTTCCCAGTTCGCGACCGTTTCCGCTTTGTTTGTATCCGCTCCATAGAACTTCAATGTCCTCATGTCATCTATTTACAAAAAACAACTTCCAATCTATTCTTTCACAGATTGGAAGTTGTGCTTGTTTTTATTTCACTTTCAAAGGCTCAAGCTGTTCGAGTACCGTATTGACTTCCGCGCCAGCCTGAATCAGTGCGGCGGCAGTATAGGCGCCTTCCACAAGGGCAGCATCCATGAGCCGGCAGTTTTTGTCCGATGTTTCCATGGCCATTTCCAAGTTCATTTTCGCGCTGCCGAGATCGTAAAAGCCGAAGAGATCATCGGCTTCGTTCTCCGCAATCGCTGCCGAGATTTTTTCAAAGCTGGTGCCAACTTCACCCTCATCCGTGCCGCCCGCATACGTAATCGAAACATCCTTGGCTGCTTCGCCCAGTAAACGGGCAACCCCTGCTGCCAATTCCGGAATATGGGAAACGATGACAATGCCATAAGTCTTTTTATGCATGAAGAACCCCGCCTTCCAGTAGTGCTTCAAATAAATAACCGCTCGATACAGCGCCCGGATCCAGGTGGCCGACAGAGCGTTCGCCGAGATAAGAGGCCCGGCCCTTGGTCGCTTTCATGTCCTTTGTTGCGGCCACGGCGCTTTGAATGACTTCTTTTGTTAAAGTCCCTGCTTCGAGCGCTTCGCAGACCGGGATCCAGACATCGACCATTGTTTTTTCGCCCTGCGCTGCTTTCCCGCGTTTTTGGATGCCGGCAAGGCCTGCTTTTACGATCCCCGCTACATCTGTTTCCGTTTCACCGGCTTGTTTGGCCATTGCGATCAACGCCGACCCGTAAAGCGGTCCGGATGCGCCGCCGATTTTGCTCAACAGCGCCATCGCAGCGGTTTTAAACACATCCTGGACGGTTTTAAAACCGCCCTCCTCCAGTTTGTCCGCCATCGCTTTCGTGCCGCGCGCCATATTACTCCCATGGTCGCCGTCCCCGATTGCGGAATCCAAATCGCTCAAATACGCTTTCTGTTCTTCCACTTGGGCCGCAAATGTTTTCAGCCAATCAACAGCTGTATCTACTGTTAACATCTCGATCACTTCTCCTTTTTACACCCATGCCGGCGTTTCTACAGGCTGTTTTAAATAGTCCGCCCAAGACTCGTCTTCCAATTTTAAAAGGGTCAGTGAGAGGCCCGCCATATCAATGGATGTCATCAAATTGCCGGCTTTTTTAAAATCGACAACCAGCCCCTCTTTTTCCAGTAAGGCCTGCACATCATGGATAAAAATATATTGTTCCATCAGCGGTGTTGCACCCAGCCCGTTGACAAGGCAAGCATAGTGGTCGCCTTTTTGCCAATTAAATGCCTTTTTCAGCTGGGTAACCAGTTCATTCGCAATTTCTTTTGACGGCTTGATTTTTTCGCGCCGGTAACCCGGTTCGCCGTGGATCCCGACGCCGTATTCCATTTCATCCGCCCCCAATTCGAAACCCGGTTTGCCGACTTCCGGAACGGTTGCCGGGGAAATCGCGACACCAATCGTTTTGATAGCCGGCACTAAGCGGTCTGCCAATGTTTTGATGTCTTCCAGAGAATAGCCGGATGCAGCCGCGGCCCCGAGCATTTTATGGACAAGCACAGTTCCTGCAACTCCGCGTTTTCCAGCTGTATAGGTGCTGTCTTCCACGGCGATATCATCATCAACAATTACTTTTTCGACTTTGATATCCTCCATTTCAGCCAGTTCCTCGGCCATTTCAAAATTCATCACATCACCCGTGTAATTCTTCACAATTAAAAATACGCCGGCACCCTGGTCCGCTTTTTTTATCGCTTCAAAAATCTGGTCCGGCGTTGGCGAAGTAAATACTTCCCCGCAGACAGCCGCACTCAGCATCCCTTTTCCTACAAAACCGGCATGGCTCGGTTCATGCCCGCTGCCTCCGCCACT
>NZ_KB894037.1 GCF_000374345.1 Heyndrickxia acidiproducens DSM 23148 | reverse complement strand
GATGTTGACTTATCGGAGGGAGAAGACGGAGAAATACGCTAGCCGATAGGCGCTGGAGCTGGACAGTTTAGAAGTGCAATTCTTGGTTTTACCGTTTTTCTCCTATCCAGTTTTGAAGGAATACATCCTTTACAACTTAATACGGTCCGGCAATAATGGCGAGAAGGCCACACCCGTTTCCATCCCGAACACGGAAGTTAAGCTTCTCAGCGCCGATGGTAGTTGGGGGTTTCCCCCTGCGAGAGTAGGACGTTGCCGGGCAAATTAAAAGCCAGCTGAATCAGCTGGCTTTTTTGACTGCGTAAATATGAGGAATGATGAGATTTCAATTAAAATAGGCCAGGCATTGTGGAAAGCCGGTTGTGTGGCTTGTTATTCGTTTTAAGTTTCTGCGGAAATGGCTGGAGGAAAATCCCGGCTGCTGAGAAACTGCAAGCACATAAAGGGCCCCTTTTGCAAAGTTGTTTGCAAAAAGAGATGGATGGCAGGAAAGTCCGAGTTCTCCCGTTCTTTTAAGAATTCCGCCCACCACTCCGTTTCATAGCGGGAGATCATACTTAAATTGTATAAAAGCAAATAATGGATCAGCATATCGGGTAAACGCAGTTCCCTGTTCAATCTGACCGGAAGGCAGAATTTATTTTTAAAATAATGGAATCGAAACGGCGTCGTTAACAAGTGGCCCGCTGAAAAAGAAATGGCTTGTTCCTCGATTTTTAAGCCGCTTAATTGGTTTCGCAGTTTTTGTTCCAAAAACAGCGAAAAACGCGCTGCTGTCATATGGTAGTGATCCAATATCGTAAACGGAATCATATATTTGCCATGATCTTCTTCGACAAATATAAAATTTTGCCGGTGGGGGAAGACAAGATCAAGTTCAGGAACTTGCTCCAGCAAACTGTGCATCGCGTATTTATCCCCTTCCAAAGGCTGGAGGTGGAAAAGTTTATTTGCAATATGGGCGCATAATCCCATTTTTTGGATTTTGACTTCATCCTGGCTGAACCGGTAGTTTTGTTTTTTCTTTTTACGCGATGTCACGCCGTGTGCTAAAACTGCTGTCGTTTCAGGGTAGAGCGGATCGGCGGTCAACAAGCAGGCTTTCATTAAATGGGCAAAACCGTAAAAAAGAAGGACCGGCTGAATGGAAACAGGCGCCTCGTTTGCCTGCCGGTAATAGATTTCGGCGTGCTGCAAATAGTACATAAAGGGATAGCAGTTTTCATAGCTTTTTACCGAAGCATCCCCGCAATCAATCTGTCGGTAGCATTTGTTTAAGTAGGCTTGCGTATATTCGGCAGATTGAAACCGCAGGAGCTCGTTCCAATGGTTTGTTGCAAACAATCATTCGCCCTCCGAATTAACTGAATAGTTTTTTATGTCGTATTAACCTTGACAGTATTATATCCAATTGATAACCTACTAATAATATTTTTATCTGTTTAGGAGGGGTTCAGATGTGGGAATCAAAGTTCGTGAAAGAAGGATTAACATTCGATGATGTACTGCTGCTGCCGGCTCAATCGGAAGTTTTGCCAAAGGAAGTGGACACGAAAGTTACACTGACGGATACATTGAAATTGAATATCCCGATCATCAGCGCCGGCATGGACACGGTAACGGAAGCTGAAATGGCAATTTCAATGGCAAGGCAAGGCGGCTTGGGTATTATTCATAAAAATATGAGCATTGAACAGCAGGCAGAACAGGTGGATCGGGTAAAACGGTCGGAAAGCGGCGTCATTACCAATCCATTTTTTCTTACTCCGGATGAACAAGTGTTTTCTGCTGAACATTTAATGAGCAAATACCGGATTTCAGGCGTCCCGATTGTGAACAACCTGGAAGAACAGAAATTGGTCGGAATTCTTACTAATCGCGATATGAGGTTTATTGAAGATTATTCCATTCAAATTTCAGATGTCATGACGAGGGATAACCTTGTCACTGCACCTGTGGGAACAACATTAAAAGAAGCCGAGCAGCTTTTGCACCGCTATAAAATCGAAAAGCTTCCTTTAGTTGATGAGAATGGCGTGCTAAAGGGACTTATTACTATTAAAGATATTGAAAAAGTCATTGAGTTTCCGAATGCTGCAAAAGACCAGCACGGCCGGCTGCTGGTTGGGGCAGCGGTCGGGGTTACGAGTGATACAATGAAACGGGTTGAGATGCTGGTCAAGGCCAATGTGGATGTGATTGTGCTTGATACTGCACATGGCCATTCAAAAGGTGTTCTTGAAACGGTCTCAAAGATAAGGAATGCCTATCCTTCCTTAAATATAATTGCAGGAAATGTCGCCACAGCAGAAGGCACAAAAGCATTGATTGATGCAGGCGCGGATATTGTTAAAGTCGGGATCGGTCCAGGCTCAATTTGTACAACCCGTGTTGTTGCCGGTGTCGGGGTCCCGCAAATCACAGCTGTCTATGACTGCGCTACAGAGGCCAGAAAGTACGGAAAGGCCATTATTGCCGACGGGGGCATTAAGTATTCCGGAGATATGGTCAAAGCCCTTGCAGCGGGCGGACATGCCGTCATGCTGGGCAGTTTGCTGGCCGGAACTTCCGAAAGCCCGGGAGAAACCGAAATTTATCAAGGGAGGCAATATAAAGTCTACCGTGGAATGGGTTCGATCGCGGCAATGGAAAATGGGTCAAAAGACCGTTACTTCCAGGAAGACGTGAAGAAATTTGTACCTGAGGGGATCGAAGGACGGGTTCCGTTTAAAGGGTCGATCCAGGCGGTTATTTATCAACTGCTGGGCGGCTTGCGTTCCGGCATGGGCTATTGCGGTGCTAAAGATTTGGCTGCATTGCGGGAAGAAGCCCAATTTATCCGGATGACCGGAGCAGGATTACGGGAAAGCCATCCGCATGATGTCCAGATTACAAAAGAAGCACCGAATTATTCTCTGTCATAATTCCAAATTGCCTTTCTTGGCAGGAGTGCAATCTCAAGCCTCCTGCCAATTTTTATGTTTATTTCATGCCCCGGTTCATCTACTTTTTCAAACAGAACTATGTTAAAATAGGCAAAGTGTATACATATCATGATGGAGGGTTCAAAGTGAAGAAAAGGTTGCAAAAAATTGTATTCGTTTTTTTGGCAAGTTTGCTGGCTGCAGGTACTTTTCAATTGCCAAAAAAAGCTTATGCGCAGGATGATATAAATGTTCATGCAAAGGCGGCCATACTTGTTGAAGCAAGTACCGGGAAAATTTTGTATAAGAAAAATGCAGACCAGGCATTGGGAATTGCTTCCATGAGCAAAATGATGACCGAATATATATTATTAAAAGCGATCAAAGAAAAAAAGGTGTCATGGGATCAAAAGGTTACCATCAGTGATTATGCCTACAAAATTTCGCAAAACCGGGACTTGTCAAATGTGCCGTTACGGCAGGGCGGCAAGTATACCTTGAAAGAATTGTACGAAGCTATGGCAATCTATTCGGCGAACGGTGCAACGATTGCCATTGCAGAGGCGCTTGCCGGCTCGGAGTCCAATTTTCTGAATATGATGGACAAGCAGGCAAAAGCTTTCGGTTTAACCCATTATAAATTTGTCAATTCTAGCGGATTAAATAATGCGGATTTGCAGGGAATGCAGCCGGACAGAGGCGATGCAACGGAAGAAAACGCCATGTCAGCAAGATCAGCCGCAAAAGTAGCCTACCACTTAGTCAATGACTTTCCGGAAATGTTAAAGACATCCAGCATACCTGAAAAGAAATTTCGTCCCGGTACAAAAGACGAAATTGATATGAAAAACTGGAACTGGATGCTCCCGTCCCTCGTTTATGGAAAAGAAGGGGTGGACGGATTGAAAACCGGAACAACAGATTATGCAGGTTACTGTTTTACCGGAACAGCCGAACAAAACGGTATGCGCGTCATTACTGTTGTGCTTCATGCTACGAATGCGCAGGGAAAAGGCGGATATAAAGCCCGCTTTGATGAAACAAGCAAACTTATGGATTATGCGTTTAATAATTATTCTATGAAAACATTATATCCAAAGGGCTACTCGGTTAAAAACAAAAAGACAATTACGGTCAAGGCCGGAAAAGAAAAACAAGCCCCGATTGTAACAGAGGCACCGTTGAAAGCTCCCATCAAAAACGGTGAAAGCCATATGTACACGCCTGTTGTAAAACTCGAAAAACAGCAAATTAACGCGCCTGTAAAGAAGGGCACAAGCGTCGGTACATTGCTGGCCAAACATAAAGGCGGACAGGAGCCCGGCTATTTATACGGTCCGGATTCTCCACATGTGGATGTAGTCGTGAAGAATGGCGTTGAAAAAGCCAATTGGTTTGTCATGATGATGCGCGGCATCGGCGGCTTCTTCTCCGGCATTTGGTCACATACGGTCGGCAGCTGGTTTTAATCGGAAACAGGACAAGTCACCAATGCTTGTCCTGTTTCTTTGTTTTCCGCACTTTTTAAAACGGTCATCTATTTTGCATCTCTTTCCTTCCTTTCATTTATTTTTAAACAGAAAAGGCCGGCCGCCGGCATAGGAAATATTTTGCTCCTTGACAAGCGATACATTTTGGTGTTTATTTAAATTATTATACATATAAAAAGAATTCTAATTTTATAAAGGGGATTAAACGATGAAAACAGGAACAGATCTAGTGAAACGCGGCATGGCTGAAATGCAAAAGGGCGGAGTCATCATGGATGTGGTTAATGCCGAACAGGCGAAACTGGCTGAAGAAGCTGGTGCTGTAGCTGTTATGGCATTGGAACGCGTTCCATCTGATATCCGCAAAGCAGGCGGTGTTGCCCGTATGGCTGATCCGCGTATCGTGGAGGAAGTCATGGCGGCAGTCAGCATCCCGGTTATGGCGAAAGCAAGAATCGGCCACATTGTCGAAGCACGCGTGCTGGAAGCGATGGGCGTTGACTATATTGATGAGAGCGAAGTATTAACACCGGCTGATGAGGAATTCCATATCAACAAAAAGGAATATACCGTTCCATTTGTCTGCGGCTGCCGTGATTTGGGAGAAGCTGCCCGCCGTATCGGGGAAGGTGCATCCATGTTAAGGACAAAAGGTGAACCTGGAACCGGAAATATCGTCGAAGCTGTCCGGCATATGCGTAAAGTGAACGCCCAAGTCCGCAAAGTCGTGAATATGAGCGAAGACGAATTAATGACAGAAGCCAAACAATTGGGCGCCCCTTATGAAGTACTGCTGCAAATTAAACATGAAGGCAGGCTGCCGGTTGTGAACTTTGCTGCGGGCGGCGTGGCAACACCGGCAGATGCCGCACTGATGATGCAACTGGGTGCGGATGGCGTATTTGTCGGTTCAGGTATCTTCAAATCTGAAAATCCGGCAAAATTTGCAAAAGCCATTGTCCAGGCGACTACTCACTATCAGGACTATAAACGGATCGCAGAATTATCGAAAGATCTTGGAACGGCAATGAAAGGCCTTGAAATTTCAACATTACCTGCTGATATGAGAATGCAAGAACGCGGTTGGTAAGGAGAATCAACATGAAAAAAATTGGCGTATTGGGCCTGCAGGGGGCTGTCCGTGAACATATCCGGGCAGTCGAAAAATGCGGCGCCGAAGGGATAGTCATCAAAAGAAAAGAACAGCTGAACGAAATGGACGGCCTGATTTTACCAGGCGGTGAAAGTACGACGATGCGCAAGCTGATTGATACGTACGGTTTTATGGATGAATTGAGGCAGTTCGCTAAAAACGGCGGTCCGGTATTTGGGACATGTGCCGGCCTGATCCTGCTTGCCAGGCATATAGAAGGCCAGGATGATGCCCATATCGGCGCGATGGATATTACGGTTGCACGCAATTCGTTCGGGCGCCAGCGTGAAAGTTTTGAAGAAAACATCGGCATTCATCAGGTTGCACAAGATTTTCCGGCTGTTTTCATCCGTGCACCCCATATTGTTTCGGTTGCGGATCATGTGGAGGTCCTGGCTGAATGCCGCGGCAGGATTGTAGCGGTTCAGCAGGGAAAGATGCTGGGGTGTTCCTTCCATCCCGAACTGACAGATGACACGCGCATGACCGAATATTTTTTGAAAATGGTTTAAAATCATGGTATAGTGTATTGCAAATTGGATAAAATTGTAGTACATTAATGTGTAAATTAGACGTGAAAAATCTATGACAGGAACCAGTAGCAAAAAGAACTTCTTAAAGAGAGCCGGTGGCGGGTGGAAACCGGCGGAGGGCTTTTTGCGAATCCATCCTTGAGTGGGGTGCTGAAAAGATTGGCGAGTAGGCATTCCCGGGAATAAATCCCGTTATCCATGTAAAGTGGAAAACCAATTTGTGTTTTCAATTTGGGTGGCAACGCGGGTCAACTCCCGTCCCTTTTTCAGGGATGGGGGTTTTTTCTTTTGATGTGAATCTTTGCAAAAAGGAGACGGAAAGCATGTTAGATATTAAATTTTTACGGGCGAACTTTGATGAAGTAAAAAAAAGGATGCAGCACCGCGGGGAAGATCTGACCGATTTTGAAAAGTTTGGCGGCCTTGATAAAAAACGCCGTGAGCTCATCATGGAAACCGAAAACCTAAAGAGCAGGCGGAATGAAGTTTCACAGCAGGTTGCAGCTCTAAAACGCGAAAAAAAAGATGCAACACAGCTGATTGAACAGATGCGTGAAGTTGGCGATAAAATTAAGGGACTCGATGCAGAGCTCAGGAAAGTAGAAGAAGAATTGGAGTTGCTGATGTTATCGATCCCGAATATTCCGCATGAAAGTGTCCCGATCGGGGAAAGCGAGGATGATAATGTCGAAATCCGCAAATGGGGCGAAGTCCGGAATTTTGGCTTCGAACCGAAACCGCACTGGGATCTGGCCGCTGATTTAGGCATTTTAGACTTTGAAAAGGCTGCAAAGGTGACAGGTAGCCGCTTTGTATTTTATAAAGGCTTGGGTGCCCGCCTTGAACGCGCGCTTTATAATTTTATGCTGGATCTGCATGTAGAGGAACATGGTTATGAAGAAATTCTGCCGCCATACATGGTCAACCGTGCCAGCATGACCGGGACAGGGCAGCTCCCGAAATTCGAAGAAGATGCCTTTCGCGTTGAAAGCAAAGATTATTTTTTGATTCCGACAGCAGAAGTGCCGGTGACAAACTATCACCGCGATGAAATTTTAAACGGCGATGACCTTCCAATTAATTATGCGGCATTCAGTGCCTGCTTCCGCTCTGAAGCCGGTTCGGCCGGCCGCGATACGCGCGGTTTGATCCGCCAGCACCAGTTTAATAAGGTAGAGCTTGTAAAATTTGTGAAACCGGAAGATTCCTATGCAGAACTCGAGAAATTAACCGGCCATGCTGAAAAGGTGCTGCAGCTGCTGGGCCTGCCTTATCACGTCATGAGCATGTGCACAGCTGACCTCGGTTTCACGGCAGCGAAAAAATACGATATCGAAGTTTGGCTGCCAAGCTCTGATACGTACCGTGAAATCTCTTCCTGCAGTAACTTCGAGGCATTTCAGGCAAGGCGCGCCAACATTCGTTTCCGCAGAGAGCCGAACGCAAAGCCGGAACATGTCCATACATTAAATGGTTCCGGGCTTGCAATTGGGCGCACAGTTGCAGCGGTGCTTGAAAACTATCAGCAGGAAGACGGCAGTGTTGTGATTCCTGAAGTGCTCCGCCCGTATATGCGCGTAGACGTCATTCGGCCGAAATAAAGTGGATACCCGGCGCCCGTTTTGAAAGCGGGTGCCGGGATTCTTTTTGAAATTGTTCTTGACTTAAAACGTGGCGGCAGGTTATAATCTTTTTTGTCAGTATGGAGGAATACCCAAGTCCGGCTGAAGGGATCGGTCTTGAAAACCGACAGGCGGGTTACACCGCGCGGGGGTTCGAATCCCTCTTCCTCCGCCATCTTACTTAAAAACAAACACGCATAAAATATTGGAGATTGAAAGGCCCGTTACATCTTGTAGCGGGTTTTTTGTATGGAAAAAGGCATCCGGCCGGGCTGCCATTTTATCCGGATTATCTTTCCTTCATGTGAATGCGCTGCCTATGATGAAGGGCGTTTGGCAACGTTAAAATTACCGGCAATTAAGAGCCAGTTTTGCGGAAAAGCGAGGCCAAGCTTCCAGTAGCTCATGCCCCTTAGCCCGAGTTCCTTAATCAGATTAAACTTTGCCTGGATGGAGCGGGCATCTTCAAACCAGACCTTATGCTGGCGGTCATTTTCATCCGTATAATCAAAATGGGGCGCCTGTGACCTTTCGTCATACTGGATTGGCACATTGTTACGGGCAGCTAAGCGGATGGCCTGCTGCGGGCTGACTGCTCTTGCAGTATCACGGCCGGGCGTAAACGGTAGCGTCCAGTCGTAGCCGTACAAATTCTGCCCCATCAAAATTTTGTCTGCGGGAATTTCAGTGACTGCATAGCGCAATACATCGCGGACCGGCCCAATCGGTGAAACTGCCATCGGAGGCCCGCCGCTGTATCCCCATTCGTATGTCATGATGACCACAAAATCAACAATCCGGCCGTGTGCTTGATAGTCATGTGCCTCATACCAGCGCCCGGCCTGCCCTGCGCTTGTTTTTGGCGCCAATGCCGTGGAAAGCAGCCAGCCTTCCTGACTGAAACGGGCTTTTGCTGTGCGCAAAAATTGGTTATATGCTTCACGGTCTTCCGGGAACAAATATTCAAAGTCAAAATGAATATCGCGGAAACCCAATCTTCTTGCCGTAGTGACAATCTGGTCCAGAAAACGGTTTTGGACCGTTTCATTGGTCAGCAGTATATGGCCCAGCTCCCCGCTGAACTGGCCGCTTTCCTGGTTATGGATCGTCATGATTAAAATGACATTTTGCGCATTTGCGATTGCATACAAATTCCCCAGCGGCGGGGCAACCAGGGTGCCGTCCCGGTTCACGCGAAAAGCAAACGGAGATAAATAAGTTAAATACGGGGCTGCTTTTCTTGCACTCGTTTCCAGCTGCCTGGAAACCGTTTCCCCGAACGGCTCAACATAGGCATTGAATTCTGCGCGCCGTTTTGTTTGCTCAGGAATATACAGGCGCAAACCGACCTGGAGCACTTGGTTAGGAGTAATGCCATTGATGCGGGCAAGTTCCTGGTAGGAAAGCCCGAATCTTTGTGCAATCGCAAATAAGCTGTCGCCAGGCCTCACCCAATAAAAACTGCCGACAATCGGAATCACGATCGCCTGCCCAATCACAAGCTCCGACGGGTTTGGAATTTCATTTGCGGAAATGATTTCGGTTGCTGCAACGCTGTACCTTTGCGCAATGGCTGCTATCGTATCGTTTCTTTCCACAACATGTATTTGCAAAAGGATCCCTCCTCAGTAAGCATTCGTTACGATTAAATTTATGCCGGTTAACGGCTATACATGTTATTTTTCAGGCTGATTGTGTTAGGATATAAATAACTGTAATGATGCGAAGGAGTTTTTGGTGTGGAAGCGAACGTGAACCGGGATGAATACTATATGCGCTTAGCAATAGAGGAAGCAGCGAAAGCGGAAGGAAAAAATGAGGTGCCAATCGGGGCGGTCATTGTTCTAAACAGAAAAGTAATCGCAGCAGCCCATAACTTACGGGAAACCACGCAAAACGCGTGCGCCCATGCGGAACTTCTGGCCATTGAAAAAGCGTGCGAAACGATTGGATCATGGCGTTTGGAAGATACCGAGCTGTATGTGACGCTTGAACCATGCCCGATGTGCAGCGGCGCCATCCTGCTGTCACGCATCAAGCGTGTTGTTTACGGGGCAAAGGATGCAAAAGCGGGTTGTGCGGGTACATTGATGAATCTATTGCAGGACGGCCGCTTTAATCATAAAAGTGAAGTCGCAAGCGGCGTGTTGGAAGAGGAATGCGGTAAACTGCTAAGCTCGTTTTTCCGGTCGTTGAGAGAAAGAAAAAAGCAACAAAAAACGATTGCCCGCGGAAGTGGAACGATTCCCACAAATTAACAGGCGGCCAGAGATTGCATTTTTTAAAAAAGACATGTATACTAGGTTATGCGTTAGTTAATAACGCTTGATTCAGGTATCAACTTTGCCGCGCTAGGTGGGGAGGCAGCGGTGCCCTGTACCCGCAATCCGCTCCAGCGGGACTGAATTCCTTTTTGAGGCTGGCTTCTTGTAGGGTCTGCCTTAAGTAAGTGGTGTTGACGCTTGGGTCCTGCGCAATGGAACTCCGCGAACCATGTCAGGTCCGGAAGGAAGCAGCATTAAGTGGATACTTCCATGTGCCGCAGGGCAGCCTGAGCTGAGCTAACTGCTTAAGTAACGCTTATGAGAGTCAGTCGAGAAAAGGTGCGCGGCTTTCATTACATAAATAAAAAACTCATCCTTCAAAGGATGAGTTTTTTGCAATTCAGAAATATTTTTACCGGCGTGTTACAGGCGGCAGGCAATGCCGGAATTTTAAAAAGCATGAAAAGATCATCGTACCATTTTCAGAACTGTGATTGAAATGATAGATGTAAAAAAGCTCTTCCTAAGGTATAATAAAAGAAATGACGGAAACGGAATAAACCAGGGTTCACTGGGTGTTTAAAATATTGACCGGGAGGGTTGGCAATGGCTTATCAGGCGTTATACCGGGTATGGCGGCCCCAGCAATTTGCAGATGTAGTCGGGCAGGAGCATGTCACAAAAACATTGCAGCATGCGCTCCTGCAGCAGAAAACAACGCATGCTTACCTTTTCACCGGCCCCCGCGGTACCGGGAAAACAAGTGCGGCGAAAATTTTGGCGAAAGCGGTCAACTGCGAACGGGCGCCGGTTGGGGAACCGTGCAATGAATGTGCAGCCTGCAGGGGCATCACAGACGGCACGATTCCCGATGTGATTGAAATCGATGCGGCATCCAACACCGGTGTCGATGATATCCGCGATATCCGTGATAAAGTAAAATATGCGCCAAGTGCTGTGAAATATAAAGTGTATATTATCGATGAAGTTCATATGCTATCTATTGGGGCATTTAATGCACTTCTGAAAACACTGGAGGAACCCCCGAAGCATGTCATTTTTATTTTGGCAACAACTGAACCGCACAAAATTCCGCTGACAATTGTTTCAAGATGCCAGCGCTTCGATTTTAAACGGATTACGTCCCGCGACATTATGAAGCGGCTTTCCTATATCGCCGGACAGACCGGGATTGCATATGATGAGCAGGCGCTGAATATCATAGCCCACGCTGCAGAAGGCGGTATGCGGGATGCTCTGAGCTTACTTGACCAGGCAGTATCCTTCAGCGAAGGAAAAGTAAGCGTGAAGGATGCCTTAACGGTAACCGGCTCCATCTCGCAAAATTATTTCACGGAGCTTGCCTGGGCGATCCAAAAAAAGGATGTTGCAAAAGCTTTGGAAGTACTTGGCGGACTTCTTCAGCAAGGAAAAGATGCAACACGGCTCATTGAAGACTTCATCCTCTATTACCGGGATATGCTCCTCTATAAAACAGCCCCGCAAATCGAAGAAGCCATTGAAAAAGTTTTTGCCGATGAGGAAATGAAAGAAATCAGCAGCCAAATTTCAACCGATGAAATTTACCAGTACATCGATATTTTGAACCGGGCACAGCAGGATATGAGATTCTCAAACCTGGCACGCATTTATTTGGAAGTGGCTTTTATTAAGCTTTGTGAAGTGAAAACTTCCGCCCGGCCGCAAAACGATCTTGTAGAAAAATTATCGTTGAAAGTGGAACAATTGGAAGAAGAAATTCAGTCGCTGAAGCAAAACGGTCTGCCGCGTGTGGAACAGGCAGAAACAAAACCACAGCAGGCCCCGAAAAAAATTCCGCGCGCTTCGAAAGGTTTTAAGGTACAAGTCGGACGGATTCATGATATATTAAGAGAAGCAACCAAACAAGACCTCAATTTAATCAAAAGCCGTTGGAATGATATGATTGAAACACTGAACAGCAGGCAAATGCGCTCCCAATCGGCACTGTTAAATGAAGCGGAACCGGTTGCGGCATCTGCACATGCTTTTGTGATTAAATTTAAATACGAAATTCACTGCCAGATGGCGATGGAAAACCAGAAATTTCTACATGCCATTACATCGATACTAGGGGAATTAACGGGCAGAGAATATCAGGCGGCAGGCGTCCCTGAGGGTGAGTGGAATACCATCAGAGAAGACTATATCCACCACCATAAAGAGGAAGATACGGACGAAGAAAAAGTCCCGGAAGATCCGCTGATTTCAGAAGCCATTAAGTTAGTGGGCTCTGATCTCATTGAAATTAAAGACTAAACTGGAGGGTTTTAAATGCGTGGAATGGGAAATATGCAAAATATGATGAAACAAATGCAAAAAATGCAAAAGAAAATGGCGGAAGCCCAGGAGGAACTCGGCGAAAAGAAAATTGAAGGGACAGCCGGGGGCGGTATGGTTACTGTAGTCGTTTCGGGCCATAAAAAAATCCTTGAAGTACGGATCAAAGAAGAAGTCGTCGATCCGGAAGACATTGAAATGCTTCAGGATTTGGTGCTTGCCGCAACAAATGACGCACTTACGAAGGCGGAGGAATTATCCAATGAAACGATGGGACAATTTACAAAAGGTTTAAACATTCCGGGTTTTTAAAGGTGGAACAACAATGCAATATCCTGAACCGATTACAAAACTAATGGATAGTTTTATGAAACTGCCAGGGATTGGGCCGAAAACTGCGGCCCGACTGGCATTTTTTGTTCTGGACATGAAAGAAGATACCGTACTCGGGTTTGCGAAGGCCCTGGTCGATGCAAAACGGGACCTTACATATTGCTCCGTATGCGGCCATATCACAGAGCAGGATCCTTGTTATATATGCAGCGACCCGCGCCGGGACCGGAGTATCGTTTGTGTAGTCCAGGAACCGAAAGATGTCATTGCCATGGAAAAAATGAAAGAGTATAACGGCCTGTACCATGTTTTGCATGGGGCGATTTCGCCGATGGATGGAATCGGCCCTGAGGATATCAGAGTGCCGGAACTGCTGAAACGCCTGCAGGATGAAACCGTCCAGGAGGTCATTCTTGCGACCAATCCAAATATCGAAGGGGAAGCCACAGCCATGTATATTTCGCGCCTGTTAAAACCAACCGGCATTAAAGTCACACGGATTGCACACGGATTGCCGGTCGGCGGTGATTTGGAATACGCCGATGAAGTCACGCTGTCGAAAGCAATGGAAGGAAGAAGAGAAATTTAACTGTACGAGGTGCATGACATTGTTTAGTAAAAAACAAAAGCTGCGAAAAGAATACGATGCGCTGCTGCTGGATTTAGTGGCACAGGCGAAAAACGATTGGCTCCAGCATAACACGCTGCAAAATATGAGCTTTGAATTTAATGAAGAATTGTACTACCGTTCAAAAATTGCTGAAGCCGAGTATATCTTTCTTTTCCGTGAAGTAAAAAGAAGAAAAATCCGTCTGCAATAACATGCCCTTCCTGTTTGGAGTTCTTTATTGGACAACTTCTTCATAAAATAGCTTCAGGCAGGGAAAGCGGGGTGAACGATTATGAACTCGGCAGTTATTATCATTGCGATTATTAGCCTGATTCTTCTCCTTTTGTTATCTGCAGCCATTACCAAACCAGTCCGCTGGGCCGGACGGCTGTGTATAAAAATGATTATCGGGGCAGTACTCCTTTTCTTCCTGAACCAGTTTGGCGGCCATTACGGACTGCATATTCCGATCAATTTGGCGACCGTCTCCGTTTCCGGCATACTCGGTATCCCCGGTATCATTAGTCTCGCTGTTATCCAAACATGGATTTTGCCATCATGATACATGGGCCGCGCAATGGAAAAAAGCTGCAAAGCACGCTTCTTTTCCATTGCATTTCTTTTATAAGTGGTGCACATATAAAGGCCGGGTTGAAAATCAGTTATTTTTTTAAAAAAGATGTTGACTAGTAACCAGCTTCATAATATAATGGATTTTGTCGTTATTGAGGTTATCCTTTCTGCAAAAAAAGATGTTGACACGGTAGCTGATATGCGATATAATATAAAAGTCGCTAAAAAAACAAAGCGATTGTTCCTTGAAAACTGAACAAAACAAAACTTCAATGTTTATTTTATGAGCTTTTATCAAACATCTTTATGGAGAGTTTGATCCTGGCTCAGGACGAACGCTGGCGGCGTGCCTAATACATGCAAGTCGAGCGGACTCTTTAGAAGCTTGCTTTTAAAGAGTCAGCGGCGGACGGGTGAGTAACACGTGGGTAACCTGCCTGTAAGACTGGGATAACTCCGGGAAACCGGGGCTAATACCGGATAAGTTTTTCCTTCGCATGGAGGAAAAATAAAAGATGGCTTTTGCTATCACTTACAGATGGACCCGCGG
>NZ_KB894036.1 GCF_000374345.1 Heyndrickxia acidiproducens DSM 23148 | reverse complement strand
AGGGCGGACTTCCCTGGTGCCGGCCCAGTTGCCTGTCGCCGATAATCTAGCGCCCTCCGCTTTTCTATTTCCCGAGGCAGAATTGGGAGAATAGTTGATTTAGCAGGCTTTCCTGGACGGTGTCGCCGATGATTTCACCGAGCAGTTCCCATGTTCTTGTTAAATCGATTTGGATTATATCAATCGGGGTTCCCATTTTTATGCCATTCAATACGTCTTCTATTGCTTGAAGGGCCTGTGTTAGCAAAGCGATGTGGCGGCTGTTGGATACATAGGTCATATCGCTTTCTTCCAGCTGGCCTTCAAAATACATGGATGCGATTGTGTTTTCAAGTTCATCCACGCCTTCATCGTGCAATAGTGATGTACCAATCATTTTAGCATCTCCCGCCAGTTCACGCACACGCTCCAGATTTACCTTTTGCGGCCTGTCGCTTTTATTCAGGATGACAATCGTATCGAACCCTTTCACAGCTTCAAATAACTTTTCATCCTCCGGCGACAGCGGTTCTGCTGCATTAACGACAAGCAGAATTAAGTCGGCATCTTTCAAAACCTTCCGGGAACGTTCGACACCAATCCGTTCAACAATATCTTCAGTTTCACGGATGCCGGCTGTATCGACCAGACGCAGCGGGACACCACGGACATTGACATATTCTTCGATGACATCCCGGGTTGTGCCCGGAACATCCGTTACAATCGCTTTATTTTCCTGGACCAGGCTGTTCAATAAAGAGGATTTTCCAACATTCGGCCTGCCGATAATGGCGGTTGAAAGCCCCTCACGCAATATTTTTCCCTGATGGGCTGTCTGCAACAGTTTTTTCAGCTCGCTTCGGATGAACTCTCCTTTTTCTTTCAGCATACGGTGTGTCATTTCCTCGACATCATCATACTCCGGATAATCGATGTTGACCTCAATATGTGCAACAACTTCAAGAATTTCCTGGCGCAGTTTTTTAACCAGTTTGGAGAGCCTGCCTTCCATCTGGCCAATGGCATTGTTGACCGCTTTATCCGTTTTCGCGCGGATTAAGTCCATAACCGCCTCTGCCTGTGACAGATCAATACGCCCGTTCAAAAACGCCCGTTTCGTAAATTCACCAGGTTCTGCCAGCCGCGCCCCGTTTGCCAGTACCAGCTGCAGCACACGGTTTACGGATACCAGGCCGCCGTGGCAGTTGATTTCCACGACATCTTCCCTTGTAAATGTTTTCGGCCCCTTCATCACACTGGCCATCACTTCTTCAACAACCCCGGCCGTTTTCGGATCGATGATTTTTCCGTAATGGATTGTATGTGACGGCGCATCCTTCAGTTTCTTGCCGGCGACTCCGCTGAAAATTTTATCAGCAATCGGAATCGCATCATTCCCGCTTAATCTGACAATCGAAATGGCACCTTCCCCCATTGGTGTCGAAATCGCTGCAATCGTATCAAATTCCATCATTTTCACCCCGTTTCTTTTACACATCCATCTATAGCATTTATATAAACGTAAAAATTCGTTTTTCACCCTAACCAAATAGGATAGCAAACTTTTTCCTATATACAAGCAATATGAATGAATCTTCCACAATCCACAAAAAAGAAGCCGGATATTTTTATTTTAACTTATCCACATGTGAATAACAATGCGCCCGGGCCAGAATCCGGACTCCTTGTGGATATTTCGGCAAAATAATCAGCAAAGGTACCCCTTTTTCAGCCTTTTACAGCAATAAAAAAAGGCCGTGTCCCGGCCTCCAATATCATTTGGAAACCAGGCATACAGCCCGATTTCAGCCAGCTAAAGTATTTAGCGGCCATGTTCAGTTCCTGCCAAAGCCACGACTACATAACGGTTTGGCTCTGTTCCTTCTGAAAAAGTAGCAACCTTATTATTTTTTGCGAGGGCACTATGGATCACTTTTCTTTCAAACGAAGGCATCGGCTCAAGCCGGATACTTCTTTTTGTTTTGGCCACCCGGGCGGCCAATCTTTCAGCAAGCAATTTCAATGACTGCTCCCTTTTTTCCCGGTAATCGCCGACATCCAACATCACTTTTACATGATGCCGGATCATCCGGTTTGCTGTCAATTGCGTTAAAAGCTGCAGGGCATTCAGGGTTTGTCCCCTTTTTCCAATTAAGAGCGCCAGGTTTTCGCCCGTTATATTCAACTTTATGGTCTGATCACTTTTTTCAACTTCTATTTTTGGCGCATATCCCATTTTTTCAATGATCCCGTGCAAATATTCAACAACGGTATCAACCGGGTCCGGCTTTAATTGGACATGGACAACAGCCGGTTTTGACCCAAAAAGGCCAAATATGCCTTTTTTGCCTTCATCAATGATTTGTATGTCTACTTCTTCTTTTGACGAATTTAATTGTTCAAGCGCAGCATTCACGGCATGTTCAACATTTTGCCCTGTTGCTGTAACTTCCTTCACTTTTTTTGCCCCCTTGCTTTTGCTTTTTGAGCAGGCGCTTCAACCGGCGGCCCCTTGACAAAATGAGATTGGATGATCATGAAAATATTCCCGACAATCCAGTATAAAGGCAGTGCAGATGGAAGTTTTATCCCAAAAACAATAATCATGACAGGCATGGCCCACAGCATCATATTCATTTGTGTCTTCATTTGCGGGTTTAAATCCATACTCCCGCCGGCCATCATGATTTTCTGCTGGAGAAATGTCGTGATCCCGGCGATAACCGGCAGAACATAATCAACAGAACCCAGGTCAAACCAAAGAAAAGAGGAATCACGAATCTCCGGCGTACGGTTGATCGCATGGTAAAAACCGATCAAAATCGGCATTTGAATCAAAACAGGCAGACAACCTGCTGCCGGATTAATATTGTACTTTCGGAAAAGCTGCATCGTTTCCTGCTGCAGTTTTTGCTGTGTCACCGCATCTTTAGAAGAATACTTTTCTTTTAATTTAGTTAATTCCGGCTGAATTGCCTGCATCGCTTTTGAACTTTTAAGCTGCGTAATCATCAGCGGTAAAATAATCAGGCGGATCAGGATCGTAACAAAAATGATCGACAGCCCGTAGCTGTTTCCAAGCAATCCGGCTGTTTTTGTAATAGTCCAGGACAGCGGGTACACAATATATTGATTCCATAAACCCTTACTTTCCGGCGTAATATCCTGGTTGAACTCCGTGCAGCCGGCCGCCAATGCCGCTAAAACCATAATCATTCCAATTAGAAAAAACTTTTTTCTCAATCGTTTCTTCCTCCCCAACTTTGTGAAGTATCTTTAAATTAACGCTTACTTTCCGTGATTGTTATAAAGGCAGCAATCTGGTTGCTGCCTTTGTTGAAAATGCGTTTCACTCTTATTTTAACTTTTTTTTAAGACCTTGGCTATATGAAGCACATGGATTAAACTCTTTTTTACTTCCTGGAAGTTCATTTCGGCCGCTGGTTTCCTAGCGATAATGATATAATCATTTTTCGGATCGATAGCTTCTTTTAACTCCAAAAATGTTTGGCGGATATACCGCTTGATTTCATTTCTTTTCACGGCATTTCCGAGCTTTTTGCTGACGGATAATCCGATTCTGAAGTGCTCATGATCCGTATTTTTTAACACATACACGACAAACTGCCGGTTCGCATACGATTTTCCGTTTTGAAAGACATCCTGAAAATCCGTATTTTTTTTCACGCGGTAAGACTTCTTCATTTAAACACCTTCACTTTACATGCCGGCATACGGAAATCACCAACGCGGCAAGCATCATCCAGCCGCAAACGCTAAAAACCGAAACGGCCGGACTTTATAACTAATATGATAAAAAAACCACTGAGACATTTCAGTGGTCTATGCGGATAATACTTTTCTTCCTTTACGGCGGCGGTTGGCCAGCACTTTCCGGCCGTTCTTCGTGCTCATACGTGCACGGAAGCCGTGTACTTTACTTCTTTTACGTTTATTGGGTTGGTAAGTTCTTTTCATCTATGACACCTCCTCGAGGATGTGGTTGTCCAGCTCCGGGCGCTATCGGTTAGCGTCTTCTCCCTGCGATAAGCCAACAACGATTCGCACTTACAGGGCTTAGCCGCGTTTCCTTTGTCTCAGCCAAAGACTGAAATCCGTACGCCAATGGACAGCGCTCTCTGCTTTTCTCCGTTATTCTTATCGTAAACGACAGTCTACATCATTATAAAGATTCCCCTTCAATATTGTCAAGAGCATAACACCACTTCCACTTTTTTCCGGGCCCGCGCAATAAAAAAGCTTTGCATCCCGGATCGGATCCGGTTATTTTCAGTCTGTGGATAATTACTTCATGCCATTTTGACTATCCACAACAATTATTGACAAGTTTCACACAAATCCAGCAGCTGTGAATGATTTTTTTCCCCACATCGTTTATATTGTGGATAATTTATAAAGATCATTGCAACCACTAATATAATTTGATATGATTATTGTGTTTTAACCCTGAATAAGTCTATGTGGATAACTAATTAATCCACAATCTGTGGATATCTTGTGGACAGTTTATTCAGATATGCCGGATAAAGTTGTCCACAATTGGTGGATTATGTCGAAATGTCGTTTTTATTCCTTATTATACTCTTTTCCACTATTCAGTGTGATGTATTTTTATTAATGTCCGCCTATCGTACGAAACATTGTTACGGACATGTAAAATAGAATTTTTTTTTGTTTGATAAAAAGGAGGGATTGGCGTTGGAAAATATCGCTGATCTTTGGAAAGAAGCATTGTCAGTCATTGAAAAAAAGATCAGTAAACCAAGTTTTGATACCTGGCTAAAGTCCACCAAGGCCCACTCGCTGAAAAAAGATACGTTTGTGATTTCCGTGCCGAATGAATTCGCAAGGGACTGGCTGGAAGGCCATTACATTCCTCTTATTACAACGGTTTTGTACGATATTACAGGTGAGGAACTTGAAATTAAATTTGTTATTCCGCAACAGCTTGAAAATGAGGATACGGATTTTTTCCAGCCTCCAAAAAGGCCGGCGGTAAAATTGGAGGACCCTCAGGAATACCAAAGCATGCTTATCGCAAAGTACACATTTGATACCTTTGTCATCGGATCCGGGAACCGCTTTGCCCATGCGGCCTCCCTCGCAGTGGCTGAGGCTCCGGCCAAGGCATATAACCCTTTATTCATCTATGGCGGTGTCGGGCTGGGAAAAACACACTTAATGCATGCGATCGGCCACTATGTTCTGGAGCATAACCCCAGGGCAAAAGTCGTCTACTTATCTTCAGAGAAATTCACGAATGAATTCATCAATTCAATCCGCGATAACAAGGGCGGTGAATTCCGCAACAAATACCGGAATGTCGACATTCTTTTAATAGATGATATTCAATTTCTTGCCGGAAAAGAATCTACTCAAGAAGAATTTTTCCATACCTTTAATGCGCTGCACGAAGAAAGCAAACAGATTGTGATTTCAAGCGACCGCCCTCCAAAGGAAATTCCAACGCTTGAAGAAAGGCTGCGTTCAAGATTTGAATGGGGCCTGATCACAGACATTACCCCGCCGGATCTGGAAACAAGAATTGCGATTCTGCGGAAAAAGGCAAAAGCGGACGGACTCGATATTCCAAATGAAGTGATGTTGTATATCGCGAACCAGATTGACACAAACATCCGTGAACTTGAAGGCGCGTTAATCCGGGTTGTCGCCTATTCATCGCTCATCAATAAAGACATCAATGCCGATCTGGCTGCTGAAGCTTTGAAAGATATTATTCCAAGTTCAAAGCCGAAAACCATTACCATACAGGATATCCAGAAACTCGTCGGGGAAGAGTACCATATAAAACTGGAAGACTTTAAAGCGAAGAAACGCACAAAATCTGTCGCATTCCCCCGCCAGATTGCGATGTATTTGTCGAGAGAACTGACAGATTTTTCGCTTCCGAAAATAGGAGAAGAGTTTGGCGGGCGGGACCATACAACCGTCATTCATGCGCATGAAAAGATTGCCAACATGCTGCAAACTGATGCACAATTTCAGAAAAAAATCGAAGAACTCCAAAACGCGCTTAAAAATGGATGAGCGTATCTTAAAGCCGGGCTGCGCATACTGTGAATAACACCGAAAACTTTATATACAGTCTGTCCACATGTGGATAGACTGTATTTCATTGCTTTTCAGGGGTTATCCACATGTTCACAACCCCTAGTACTATTACTACTATTTTTTTTAAAATATTATTAAGTTATAGGTTCACCAGATGGAGGAGAATAACCATGAAATTTTCTATTTTGCGGGATCGTTTGATTGAAAGTGTCCAGGATGTATCAAAAGCGATTGCCTCAAGAACAACCATCCCCATTTTAACCGGAATAAAAATTGTGGCTTCAGAGGAAGGCGTTACCTTTACCGGCAGTGATTCGGATATTTCAATTGAGTCATTTGTCCCGAAAGAGGAAGATGGAGAAGAAATCGTAGCCATCCAGGAATATGGCGGAATTGTCCTGCAGGCCAGATTTTTCGGGGAACTTGTCAAAAAACTGCCGATGGACCTGGTAGAGATTGAAGTCATAAACCAATTTCAAACCAATATTCGCTCCGGAAAGGTTGAATTTAATTTAATCGGACTGGATGCTGAAGAATATCCGCATCTTCCCCAGGTTATGGAAGATAAGGTCTTTAAAATCCCGGCCGATATTTTGAAAAATTTAATCAGACAGACTGTATTTGCCGTTTCAACAGCAGAAACACGGCCGATCTTGACAGGTGTAAACTGGAATATTAAGCAGAACCGTTTAAACTGTATTGCAACAGACAGCCACCGCCTTGCCCGGAGAACGGCTGAAATTGAAAACGCAGATGACACTGAATATAATATTGTCATACCGGGGAAGAGCTTAACTGAGCTGAATAAAATTCTCGGAGAAAACAATGAACCGGTGGAAATTGTCATTACCGATAATCAGGTTTTGTTTAAGATGAAACATTTATTATTTTACTCGCGGCTGCTGGAAGGAAATTATCCGGATACCTCAAGACTGATTCCAACAGATGCAAAAACGGAAATTATCGTCAATACAAAAGAGTTTTTACAGGCCATTGACAGGGCCTCATTACTGGCAAAAGAGGGGCAAAATGCAAATGTTGTCAAACTTTCATCGATAGAAGCCAGTCCCGCATCTATTGAAATTACATCCAATTCTCCGGAAATCGGCAAAGTCGTCGATCAAGTCCGCTGCGAAACCGTTGAGGGGGAAGAAGTAAGGATTTCTTTTAGTGCAAAATATATGATGGACGCTTTAAAGGTGTTGGAAGGAACGGAAATCGGCATCCGTTTTACCGGTGCGATGAGGCCATTTGTGATCCGTCCGGTTCATGATGATTCGATATTACAATTAATCCTCCCTGTCCGCACGTACTGATTGACAAAGAATGCAGATTTAAAGGATAAGGCCTGTTCAATTTCGGCAGGCTTTTTTTTTCAGATGCATGCTGATTTGAACTTGCGTCTGCTGCAGGCAAAAGGAAAGGAAAATCTGTTGTATTCTTTGTAATTTAGAAAGATTTTTAGTAAAATTATATATTAGCGACTATACGAAAAGAGTGAACAAATGGAAAATAATGTAAGGATCTCTACAGAAACCATCACATTGGGCCAATTTCTAAAATTAGCTGAAATCATCCAAAGCGGCGGGATGGCAAAATGGTTTTTAAGCGAGCATGACTGTTACATCAATGGCGTGCAGGATCAAAGAAGAGGGCGGAAGTTAAGAGAAAATGATGTGATCGTAATAAAGGAATATGGTGCGTTTCGGATCGTTCGCTAATGGACCCGCCTGACGGTAAAGGATGTATACGAAATGTATATTGAAGAACTGGAACTGAAAAATTACCGCAACTATGAAACGCTTTCGATTCCATTTGAAAATAAGGTGAATGTCATTCTTGGCGAAAATGCACAAGGAAAAACCAACTTGATGGAATCCATCTATGTGCTGGCGATGGCAAAGTCCCACCGTACATCAAATGATAAAGAACTCATCCGCTGGGATACAGAATATGCTAAAATAAAAGGGAGAATTCATAAACACAGCGGCTCAGCCCCCCTCGAACTGACGATATCCAAAAAAGGAAAAAAAGCAAAGTTCAATCATATTGAACAAAAAAAATTAAGCCAGTACATCGGCAATATGAATGTAGTCATGTTTGCACCGGAAGATTTAAATTTGGTAAAAGGCAGCCCCCAGGTGCGGCGCCGTTTTATCGATATGGAGATCGGCCAAATTTCTCCTGTTTATCTGTACGATATGAGCCGGTTTCAAAAAATATTACAGCAGAGAAACCAATACCTTAAACTGTTGCAAGTGAAAAAGCAAACAGACCGGACGATGCTGGATGTCTTGACTGAACAATTTATTGAAGCAGCTGCAAAAATTGTGAAAAAAAGGTTTGAGTTTATCCGGATGCTGGAGGATTGGGCAAACCCGATTCATGCACGTATTTCGCGGGGGCTGGAAACATTGATGATTTCATATAAACCCTCGCTTGATGTATCAGAAGAGCTGAATTGGTCAAATATGATAAAAGCATATGAAAACAAGTTTGCAGCAATCAAACAAAGAGAAATTGACAGAGGGGTTACACTCGTTGGCCCCCACCGCGATGACTTGATGTTTTTCGTGAATGGGCGCGATGTTCATACCTATGGTTCACAGGGCCAGCAGAGAACAGCCGCATTGTCTGTGAAATTGGCTGAAATTGAATTAATTTATTCAGAAATAGGTGAATACCCGATTTTACTGCTGGATGACGTGCTTTCCGAACTGGATGACTATCGGCAGTCCCATTTGTTAAATACGATTCAGGGCAAAGTACAGACCTTTGTAACAACGACGAATGTAGATGGAATCAGCCATCAGACATTGCGGGAAGCTTCAACGTATACCGTTCAAACGGGAAAAATAGTTGCTGGATGAGGTGTGTATATGTATCTCCATGTCGGTGAAGATGTGAGGGTTCAAGTCAATGAAATTATCGTCATCCTTGATCAGCGGTCACTGCAAGACTCACCAATCAATGACCATTATCTGCAAACTTCCAAACCGCGTATACGCAATTTGGCTAAGGAGGAATGTAAATCGATGGTCGTTACCCAACACCATATCTATTTATCGCCTCTTTCTTCCAATACGTTAATCAGACGATCTAATATTCACATACAAGATGATCTTTTATCATTTTTTTAAATTTTTGATTTGAATCACCCCGGACAGGTGAAAAAAATACGGATTTTATTTTGATAGAGAGTGTAGGTGGTATAATTGGAACAAGATCAAATACAAGAACAGTCCTATAATGCTGATCAAATACAAGTTCTTGAAGGGCTTGAAGCTGTCCGCAAACGGCCCGGCATGTATATCGGCTCTACCAGTTCAAGAGGGCTGCACCATCTTGTTTGGGAAATTGTAGACAATAGTATCGATGAAGCATTGGCAGGATACTGCGATGAAATCAATGTCTTTATTGAGAAAGACAACAGCATCACGGTAAAAGACAATGGGCGCGGCATTCCTGTCGGGATCCAGGAAAAAGTGGGCAGGCCGGCAGTTGAAGTCATTATGACAATATTGCACGCCGGAGGAAAATTTGGCGGCGGCGGTTATAAAGTATCCGGCGGCCTCCATGGTGTGGGTGCTTCAGTTGTCAATGCGCTTTCCACCGTATTAGATGTTTATGTCCACCGCGACGGGCATATTTATTATCAAAAATTTAACCGGGGAAAACCGGCCTTCGATTTAAAAATCATCGGTGACACGGACCGGACCGGCACCACGACCCATTTCAAACCGGATCCGGAAATTTTTACAGAGACAATTGAATTTGATTACGACGTTCTTACCACCCGCCTGCGTGAACTTGCTTTTCTAAATAAAGGAATCAAAATTACGATTGAAGATAAAAGGGAAAACCCGCGTAAAAATGAATACCATTACGAAGGCGGGATTAAATCCTATGTTGAGCATTTGAACCGTTCAAAAGCAGTTCTCCATAAAGAACCCATTTATGTGGAAGGTGAAAAAGACGGCATATATGTCGAAGTTTCCATTCAATACAATGACGGATATGCCAGCAGCATTTATTCTTTCGCCAATAATATTCACACATATGAAGGCGGTACGCACGAATCCGGTTTCAAAACGGCCTTAACGCGTGTGATCAATGATTATGCGCGCAAAAACGGATTAATCAAGGAAAGTGATCCGAATTTAACAGGGGAGGACGTCCGTGAAGGCATTACAGCTATCGTCTCCATCAAGCATCCGGACCCGCAGTTTGAAGGACAGACAAAAACAAAGCTTGGCAACTCGGAAGCACGGACGATCACAGATACCATCTTTTCGGAAACATTTGAGAAATTTATGCTTGAGAACCCGGCCGTTGCCAAAAAAATTGTTGAAAAAGGCTTAATGGCCTCACGGGCAAGAATGGCAGCCAAGAAGGCAAGGGAATTGACACGGAGAAAAAGCGCTCTGGAATCAACGAGCCTGCCGGGAAAATTAGCTGACTGCTCGTCCCGTGATCCGGCCCTCAGCGAACTTTATATTGTCGAAGGTGACTCTGCGGGCGGATCCGCAAAACAAGGGCGCGACCGCATGTTCCAGGCTATTCTTCCGTTAAGGGGGAAAATTTTGAATGTCGAAAAAGCCCGGCTGGATAAAATTTTATCCAACGCGGAAATCCGGACGATCATTACTGCTTTGGGCACGGGTGTCGGCGAGGATTTTGACATTTCAAAAGCCCGCTACCATAAAGTCGTCATTATGACCGATGCCGATGTCGACGGCGCCCATATCAGAACATTATTATTAACATTCTTCTACCGCTATATGCGGCCTTTAATTGATGCCGGATATATTTATATTGCACAGCCGCCGCTCTTTAAAGTGCAGCAGGGAAAAAGAGTGGAGTATGTATACAGCGACAAGGGCCTGGAAGAAATTCTCGCCCAGCTGCCTGCACAGCCTAAACCGGCAATCCAGCGCTACAAAGGTTTAGGGGAAATGAACCCGGACCAGCTTTGGGAAACGACAATGGAACCGGAAAACCGGACAATGCTCCAGGTCAACCTGGAAGATGCCATTGAGGCGGACGGCACTTTTGAAATGCTGATGGGTGATAAAGTAGAACCAAGGCGTTTGTTTATTGAAGAAAATGCCATTTATGTGAAAAACCTAGACATTTAAAGAAAAAGGAGGTCTAGCGATGGCTGAAACACCGGAATCTAAAGTTGTAGAAGTAAATTTAAGCCAGGAAATGCGAACGTCTTTTCTTGACTATGCGATGAGTGTTATTGTGGCACGGGCCATTCCGGACGTGCGGGACGGATTAAAACCTGTTCACCGCCGTATTCTCTATGCCATGAATGACCTTGGGATGACGCCGGATAAAGCTTTTAAGAAGTCGGCACGTATTGTCGGTGAAGTTATCGGGAAATACCATCCGCACGGGGACTCTGCCGTATACGAAACCATGGTGCGGATGGCGCAGAATTTCAGCTACCGGTATATGCTTGTTGACGGCCATGGGAACTTTGGTTCTGTCGATGGCGACCCGGCTGCTGCAATGCGGTACACAGAAGCGCGAATGTCCAAAATATCCTTGGAATTACTAAGAGATATTAACAAAGATACGATTGATTACCAGGACAACTATGATGGTTCGGAAAAAGAGCCGGCTGTGCTGCCTGCCCGTTTTCCAAATCTTTTGGTGAATGGATCATCAGGCATTGCGGTCGGGATGGCTACTAATATTCCGCCGCATCAATTGGGTGAAGTGATTGATGGAATTCTTGCGTTAAGCAGAGACCCTGATATTACCATTCAGGAACTGATGGAATACATCCCCGGCCCTGATTTTCCAACAGCGGGTTTGATTGTCGGCAGAAGCGGTATCCGCCGCGCCTATGAAACAGGCAGAGGTTCGATTACATTAAGAGCGCGTGTCAAAATCGAACAAAAGCCTAACGGGAAAGAAACTATTTTGGTGGAAGAACTGCCTTATCAGGTTAATAAGGCAAAACTGATTGAACGGATTGCAGAACTTGTCCATGAAAAAAGAATTGATGGCATTACCGATCTTCGCGATGAATCGGACCGCAGCGGCATGCGGATTGTGATTGAAATCCGCCGCGATGCAAATGCAAATGTGATCCTGAATAATCTATTTAAGCATACGGCAATGCAAACCACATTCGGGATCAATTTACTGGCGCTTGTCGGCGGCCAGCCGAAAGTCCTGAACTTAAAGCAGGCGCTGCATTACTACCTGGAGCACCAGGAAACCGTGATCAGGCGCAGGACAGCTTTCGAATTAAAAAAAGCGCAAGCACGGGCTCATATTTTAGAAGGTCTGCGGATTGCGCTTGATCATATCGATGAAATTATTAATCTCATCCGTTCGTCACAAACTGCGGAAATTGCCCGCAACGGTTTGATGGAGCAATTTTCATTATCGGAAAAGCAGGCCCAGGCGATTCTCGATATGCGTCTGCAGCGCTTGACCGGTTTGGAACGTGAGAAAATTGAAGAAGAATATCAAGGATTAGTCAAGTTAATCGCTGAGTTAAAAGCCGTTTTGGCAGATGAGCAGAAAGTGCTTGAAATCATTCGTAAAGAACTGCTTGAAATCAAAGAACGCTTTAACGATGGGCGGCGTACTGAAATTATCGCCGCAAGCGGCATGGATCAGATTGAAGATGAAGACTTGATCCCGCAGGAAAATATTGTGGTCAGCCTGACACATAATGGTTATATTAAGCGGCTGCCGATTTCCACTTACCGCAGCCAAAAACGCGGCGGCCGCGGTGTGCAGGGAATGGGGACCAATGAAGATGATTTCGTGGAGCATCTTTTAACAACATCTACCCATGACACCATTCTTTTCTTTACCAACAAGGGAAAAGTATATAAAAAGAAAGGTTATGAAATTCCGGAATACGGCAGAACAGCAAAAGGCATTCCGATTGTAAACCTGCTTGAAATCGACAAAGACGAATGGATCAACACGATGATCCGCGTAGAAGAATTCAATGAAAACTGGTATTTATTCTTTACCACAAAGAAGGGGATTTCAAAACGCACCCCTGTCTCAGATTTCGCAAATATCCGGACAAATGGCCTGATTGCAATTCATCTGAAAGAAGAAGATGAATTGATTTCTGTTAAACTGACGGACGGGCACAAAGAAATAATCATTGGAACAAGGGACGGCATGCTGATCCGTTTTCCGGAAACCGATGTTCGTTCGATGGGAAGATCAGCAACAGGTGTTAAAGGCATTACGTTAACGGCTGATGATGAAGTCGTCGGGATGGAAATCCTCGAAGAACAGGATGACGTCTTGATTGTGACACGCAATGGTTACGGAAAAAGGACACATGGCAGCGAGTACCGTATTCAGAGCCGGGGCGGAAAAGGCCTGAAAACATGTAATATTACAAGTAAAAACGGGCCGCTTGTTTCCGTTAAAACGGTAACCGGTGAAGAAGACCTGATGTTAATTACAGCAGGCGGTGTTATGATTCGCATGGCTGTTGGCGATATCTCCGTGTTAGGACGGAACACGATGGGCGTCAAACTCATCCGTTTAAATGATGACGGATATGTAGCAACGGTAGCGAAGGTAGAAAAAGATGAAGAAGAAAACCATACAGATCCGGTAGAAGACGAAGGCCAGGAATCATAAAGATCAGTATGAGTGACCTATTGTTTTTAGAAGCATTCACGCAATGCTTCTTTTTTTTGGTAAAATGTTGTTAACACAGAAGACCATGCTAATTTTGGGGGGAATATGTTGAAAGTAAATGTATATCACTTGCGGCCGGGATACAAGTTAACAAAAGACGTAATGGGAAAAACACTGAACCCGATCATCCCGAAAGGAACGGTACTGACAAAACAGCTGATTGACATTTTGAAGGAGTTTGATATAGGAGAGGTATGGGCTGAATATAGTAACATTTCCGGAAACAGCCGGGATCTTAAAGCGAATACTGCAGAGGTTGAGGCAATCGCGCCTGATTTAAAGGCATTATATCTCGCCGCAGTAAAAAGCTGCCAAAGGGATTTTAAAAATTGGCAGGCAGGGGCAAAGGTGAAAGTGGAAGAAGTGAGAGACTACCTTATTCCACTCTTTCAATATATAGAAAATAATCCGTCAAGTATTGGAATCATCCATCATTTTTCCAATAAAGAGGAGTATCTATACCATCATGCTGTTTCAGTAGGATTATTAAGCGGTGCCATCGCCCAAAAAATGAACCTCAAAAAAGGAGACCATTACCAGGCGGCACTTGCAGGCTTTCTTGCGGATATTGGGATGGCCAGAATCCCCCAGCATCTGCTCAAAAAAGCAAATGATCTTACAAGCATGGCGTTTGAAGAGGTGAAAAGCCATCCGGTTAACAGCTTGAAGATGATTCAACATTCATCCCTGTTAAAGCCTGAAACTAAATTGGCCATCCTTCAGCACCATGAGCGGCTTGACCGGAGTGGCTATCCTTTTGGTGAAAGTCCGAATAGAATTCCAATTATGTCCAGAATTGTGGCTGTTTCTGATGTCTATCATGCGATCGTTTGTGACCACATCTATAAAAAAAGAAAAATACCGTTTCAAGCAATAGAAGAGCTGACGGCAGACTATTTTGGAAAATTTGATATTTCCATTTTAAATGTCCTGATACAACTTGTTGCCCGCTTATCAATTGGAACGAAAGTCCTTCTTTCCAATCATGAAGAGGCAAAAGTTATCTATCCCAAACAAACCGCCCCCATCAAACCATTGGTAAAAATACTTAGCAGTGGCATGATGTTAGATTTGGAGAAAAGCCGGGATATCAGCATCGTGGAATTGGTCAAGTAGCAAATTTTAATATTCAGCATGGATAAAAGTGTTATTGCAAAATTATTTTAAACAAGTATAATAGATAGTGTTCAACTCAATTAGGCATTGCTATTATTTTTAGAAAAAATATTTGACATTGCCTGCTGAAATATGTTATTATATAAAAGTCGTCAAGAGCACGACAACGATTGTTCCTTGAAAACTGAACAAAACAAAACGTCAATGTTTATTTTATGAGCTTTTATCAAACATCTTTATGGAGAGTTTGATCCTGGCTCAGGACGAACGCTGGCGGCGTGCCTAATACATGCAAGTCGAGCGGACTCTTTGAAAGCTTGCTTTTAAAGAGTCAGCGGCGGACGGGTGAGTAACACGTGGGTAACCTGCCTGTAAGACTGGGATAACTCCGGGAAACCGGGGCTAATACCGGAT
>NZ_KB894035.1 GCF_000374345.1 Heyndrickxia acidiproducens DSM 23148 | reverse complement strand
ACGATTCCCTTTCATTCCATGCACCCGTATCATTTACGCCTCCACATCCGGATAGCTTTTGGGCTTTGACTTGTTTGGCAGTCTTACCCTGTAAGAGTACGCCTGATGGTATTCGTGTTCCTCGGGTCAGAATTTTGCCTCCAGCTTCCTTCAGATTCCACTTCACAATGGACACCCTTGCTCTTGGCTAATGGTTGGTCGCTATCTACCCCCATAGCGGACTTTCGCCGCCTAGCGAATCGTCATGCGCGGCGCACCAAAAAAGACGACTGCTTTATGAGAGCAGTCGTCTTTTTTGTGCTTACAATTGAAATCTTCCTGCCATTTTGAAACGTTTTGTTTCTTTTCCCAGCACGGCTAGAAATACAATACCGATAATAATTGAAAGACAGAAAATCGTGAAAATTCCAGTCATGGACACTTCACGGGCAACCAAGGCACCAACCATCAACGGGCCCAAAATACCGCCGATACGCCCAAATGCAGCAGCCATCCCTGTACCTGTTGCCCGGATTTCAACCGGATACTGTTCAGGGGAGTAGGCATACAGCGCACCCCATGCGCCCAGATCAAAAAATGAAAGCAGCATCCCGGAAACAAGGAGCATCGCCACTGAATCAACATGACCAAATAAGTAAGCACTCAGAGCCGTTCCCAATAAAAAGACAATCAGGACAAATTTCCTGCCGGCTTTTTCAATCAGCCATGCTGCTGTAAAATAACCGGGCAGCTGTGCGAGCGTCATTACCAACACATAACCAAAACTCTGAATCAGTGAAAAACCTTTCATCACCATCACGCTTGGAAGCCAGAGAAACATGCCGTAATAGGAAAACACGACCGTAAACCAAAGAATCCATAGCATGCATGTCCTTGCAGCATATTTTCTCGACCAAACCTGAGCGATATTCACCAGCACAGAAGGCCGCTTGCTATGATGGATTGCGGTAAACTGCGGAGAATCCGGCAGACCCGTCCGTAAATATAAAGCATAAAATGCGGGAATTGCGGTTAACACCAGCGCTGCCCGCCAGCCGAATTGCGGGATGACAAAATAAGAAATGACAGCTGCCCCAAGCCAGCCAACTGCCCAAAAGCTTTCAAGCAATACAACAGTCCTGCCGCGTTCCTCTTCTTCAACACTTTCGTTGACAAGCGTGGAGGCAACCGGCAGTTCCCCGCCAAGCCCCATGCCGATGAGCAGACGGAAGAAAATAAAAACCACAAATGATTGCGAAAGAGCCGACAACCCGCTTCCAATTGAGAAAAATAACAATGTCATAATAAAAATCGTCTTCCGCCCGAATTTATCTGCCAGCACACCAAACACAAAAGCGCCGATTGCCATGCCGATCGAGTTCATGCTGCCGATCCAGCCCATTTGTTCAGCACTTAAATGCCATTCTTTTGCAAGTGCGGCAATAATGAAGGACAAGATTCCGACATCCATGGCGTCAAAAAGCCAGCTTGTCCCCGTAATCGCCAATAACTTCTTTTTTGGCAACACTGCTGCCTTATCCATTGCTGTTCTCCCCCTATTTGTAAAGCATCTATTTAATTAGTAATATATCATCTGTCAAGACATATGTAAACAGGCCTTTTCCTGACTGCTTGCAAGCAGCTGCGAAAAGGCCTGTTAATATGGACAATTTAGCGTATAAAATTTTTCAATCCCAGCAATGCTTTCAACTGTTGCAGTGCTTCATCCGTATGTGTTGCGCGGATTTTTTTAACGCGGGCTTTTTCTGAAATACTGAGCGAGTGGTCATACCGCGGATCATAATAATATTCGAGCAGCAGACGCACAGCCGATTCAAAGCGGCCGCCTTTTAAATCTTCCTCGATCTTTTTGGCAACCGGCGTATGGATCCGTTCCTTAATCCGCCCAAAAGCAGCCAGGCATGCTGATTCATACTCCCATGGCCGGTAGTCATCCAAAATATTCCGTACCCGTTCTTCCACAGGCAGTTCAATAATGATTTGCACTCCCTGTTCCTTATTTCGCACCAGAAATTCCGGCAGTACAATTTTCCCAACTCTCTTGCTCTCTGCTTCCATCAGAACATATGGGGGATTGCCAAGTTCCAGCAGCTTTTGCACCAATAAGGCATCAAACGTTTTTTGGTTATACGCGCGCAGTCCGATGTCCCCGAAGATGCTGCCGCGGTGGTTGGCCATGCCTTCCAAATCAAGGACAGGGTAGCCCTCTTTCTGCAATTTGCGGAGCATGTAAGTTTTTCCTGTCCCCGTATAGCCGCCCAAAATAAATGCCGGGGGATGAAAATCAGCGTTTTCCAGCTGATCGACAACCCATTTGCGGTAGGCCCGGTACCCGCCCTGCAAGCGGTAGGCATGAATGCCCATCAGATCCAGCACGGTCGCCGCTGTCCGGCTCCGCATGCCGCCGCGCCAGCAAAAAACAGCTTTTTCGCCTTCAATTTCACTGAATGCGCGGATAAAGGCGGGCAGCTTCTTCGAAAAGATTTCAAGCCCGCGTTCTTTCGCAGCATGGACATCGACCTGTGTATAGATGGTCCCGACTTCCGCCCGCTCATCATCGTTAAAGAGCGGGATATTCAGGCTCCCCGGAATGGTCGCGTTTTGATATTCGGAAGGCGAGCGCACATCAATCCATGTGAACGGTTTATCCTCCATCATTTTTCTTGCTTTATCGATTGTAATATCCTGAAACAAATGATTTCCGCCTTTCTATTACCTAAAAACTTACAATACCCGGATCCGGCCCGGGTGTTCTGAGACAACCTCGCCGATGATGGCAGCTTCAACACCTGCCCGGACAAGTTCATTCAAAAGCCGTTCCGCTTCACTGCCGTCAACCGCCAGTAATAAACCGCCTGAAGTAACGGCATCACATAAAATCCACTTCTCAATTTGGTCCATGTGATCCGGAAAATCAACCGAGCTCTCAACATGGGCAAAATTATTTTTCGTCCCGCCCGGCACAGCCCCTTGTTCGGCCAATTCACGGACACGCGAAAGCACTGGCACCTTATCCTTAAAAATATGCAATCCGGTTTTGCTGCCCTGCGCCATTTCAGTTGCATGTCCCAAAAGGCCAAATCCGGTTACATCTGTGCTTGCATGCACCGTATAGCCTTGCGAAATATCTGCCGCATTTTTGTTCAGTGTTGCCATAACAGCTGTGACACGTTCAATTTCCGTTTCTGATAATAAACCGCGTTTGATTGAAGTGGTGGAAATCCCAACGCCAATCGGTTTTGTTAATATCAGCCGGTCGCCCGGTTTTGCACCGGCATTGGTACGGATGCGGTCCGGATGGATTTTCCCGGTCACCGCCAGACCGAATTTTGGTTCTTTATCATCAATGGAGTGCCCGCCGACAAGCGTAACCCCGGCTTCTTTCAGTTTATCGCCCGCGCCCCTTAAAATCTCAGCAAGAATTTGTTTAGGCAATGTTGAAATCGGGAAGGCGACAATATTCAGCGCCGTTAATGGGGTTCCGCCCATTGCATAAATGTCGCTGATCGCATTCGCTGCCGCAACTTGTCCGAATGAATAAGGTTCATCCACAATCGGCGTAAAAAAGTCAACCGTTTGAACGATCGCCAAATCATCGGTTAAGCGGTAAACGCCGGCATCATCGCTCGTATCCAAACCAACCAGCAAATTGCTGTCGGGTAATGTCTGCGGGAGTGTCCGCATGACCTGCTGCAAATCTGCCGGCCCAATTTTACACCCGCAGCCGCCTTTGGTCGTTAAAGAAGTAAGTTTTATTTTTTCTGATTGTGCCATTTGTGCCTCAACCTGACCTTTCTGCTTCAAACTTTTAATCTATGTTACATTATAGCCCATTATTTTTAAAATGCATCTTTTCCCTGTTTTACTGCCTTCCATCTCTATCTTTTTTAGTTTCCTTGTGCTACAATGCTTTTTTGGTATGAATTCATATTTTTTATAGAAATGGAGATGTTTATATGGCGATAGCAAATCATTCTATCCAGCCTGAACGGCCGGCTGGAAAAAAAGCGGTGTGGTTTGCCGTTTTGTTTATTGTCATCGCTGCTTTGGGGCTTTTGTATGTGAAGTGGTGGCCCTATTACCAAAAATCTCTGCTTGCCGCCCATACGCATTCAATCGGTACATCCATTTTGGGTGATCCAAGCAAATCCTCCCAATTTTCGTGGAATGGCACTTTTCAATATACCGCCCAGTATTTTCTTGCGGTTTGGAAAGCGGCGATTCTCGGCATTTTACTCGGTTCGCTTGTTCAAGTAATGCTGCCGGCACAATGGCTCTTTAAAGTGCTTGGCAAAACATCATTCGGAAGCACGGCAATTGCCGGTATGAGCGCGATTCCGGGGATGATGTGCACTTGCTGTGCCGCCCCGCTCGCTGTCGGCTTGCGCAAAAAGCAAGTCTCGCCGGGATCCGCTTTGGCTTTTTGGATCGGCAATCCGATGCTGAACCCGGCTACCCTGATTTTCATGGCATTTGTGCTATCCTGGAAATTTACGGTGCTGCGCCTTGTTGCCGGGCTTTTACTTACATTCGGCGTCAGCTATCTGGCAGGGCGCATGGCGAAAAATGAAAATCAGATCGACATGGAAAAACTGGCCGCCCCTGTGCTAAATCCAAACGGCGGATTTTTATCGAAATGGCTGAAGGCAATTGGAAGTATGCTCCTCTATTTGGTACCGGCATATATTTTATCTGTCATTGTACTCAGCGCGGCGAGGTTTTGGCTGTTTCCGCAGATCGGGAACGGGGATGCAAACAGCTTTCTTGTCATCCTGTTATTTGCGATTACCGGAATGCTCTTTGTGATCCCGACCGCAGCTGAAATTTCGATTGTGCAAACGATGTTATCCTTCGGGCTCGGTGCCGGGCCTGCTGCTGCACTGTTGGTGACACTGCCTGCAGTCAGCCTGCCGTCTTTTATCATGGTAGGCAAATCTTTTTCTAAACAAACGCTTTTGTTTGTGGCGGCTTCAGTCGTCCTGATCGGCATTTTAGGCGGACTTTGTGGATGGCTATTATTTTAACGGCAAAAACTCAATAAAAACGGTCAATTATGAAAAAACGGCGGGTAATAATCCGCCGTTTTTTCTTTAATGACGGATTTGGCCGCTGCCGTATATCATATATTTCACGGAGGTTAAAGCTTCCAGTCCCATTGGCCCGCGGGCATGGAGCTTTTGCGTGCTGATGCCGATCTCCGCCCCGTAGCCGAATTCAAAACCATCCGTAAACCGGGTCGATGCATTATGATAGACACATGCCGCATCGACTGTACGTAAAAACCGGTCCGCATTTTTCGCATCCTCCGTTACAATGGCTTCCGAATGTTTTGTGCTGTACCGGTGGATATGGCGGATGGCTTCATCCATATCCTTGACTGCTCTTATGCTTACTTTTAATGCCAGATACTCTGCAAACCAATCTTCTTCCGTTGCCTTCTTTGCGCCGGGCCAGGCTTTTACGATCTGCTCATCCCCGTAGATTTCGACCCCTCTTTCGGCCAGTTCCGCTAATAGCGCGCAACCGTTATCCTGAAACCACTTTTCATGGACAAGAATGGTTTCAATCGCGTTGCAAACGGACGGCCGCTGCGTTTTGGCATTGACGGCAATCGAAAGCGCCATCTCTTTTTTAGCGGTTTCATCAATATATAAATGGCAGTTGCCGGCACCGGTTTCGATAACGGGAACGGCAGATTCACGGACAACCGTTTCAATCAGATTTTTCCCGCCCCTTGGGATCAGTACATCCAGGTAACCATGAAGGTGGAAAAATTCATTAGCTGCCTCCCTGCTTGTGTCTTCCAAAAGCTGGACCGCTTCTTCAGGAAAGCCAGCCGCAAGCAGGGCCTGATGGATGGAATGGACAATCGCTTTATTGGAAGAAATGGATGAAGCGCTGCCCCTCAGGATCACGGCATTCCCTGTTTTGATGGCAAGCGTGGCAGCATCGACTGTCACATTCGGGCGCGCTTCGTAAATCATGCCGATAACGCCGAGCGGCACCTTTTTCTTTTCGATTTTCAAGCCGTTTTGTTTTTTTATTTCTTCCAGCGTTTCACCAACAGGATCTTTTAATCCGATCAGCAGAGAGATCGCTTCAGCCATATCGCGGATACGTTTTTCATTTAACATCATGCGATCCAGTAAATGCTCCGGAAAACCCGCTTCTTTTCCGCGCTGGAGGTCTTTCCTGTTTTCTGCCATAATGATGTCCTGATCGGTTAATAGCTGGCGTGCAATCGAATCCAGGGCCTTGTTTTTTTCTTCGGTTGAACGGCCAGCCAGCACGGCACTGATTTGTTTCGCTTTTTTTCCTTTTTCCAATGCTTCAGTCATTTATCCCAGCTCCCTTTTAATAGTCGGTACCCATTTATCACGGTGAATCACTACATCTGTGCTACTGTGTGCAGGCAGTTTACCTTCCCGGTTTTCCAATAGCGTTTCAATTTCCTCCGCCGAATAATGTACTTCCCCTTTGCCCAACAGCCCTTGTGACCCGTATACCTCAACGACATCCCCTTTTTTAAAATGGCCGCTGATTTTTTTAACACCGGCAGGCAATAAACTGCTGCCTTTTTTCAATAATGCAAACGCTGCACCGCGGTCAATATAAATTTTACCGGTAATTTCGGAGTAAAGGGCGATCCACTGTTTGCGGCTCGTGACGGCAGGCCCCGCACCTCCGATATATGTACCGTCCCCGCTTCCTTCAAGCACCTTTATAAATTTATCTTTACCTGCCCCGGACCCGATAAAAACCCGGACGCCAAGAGAAAGCGCAGTATGGGCAGCTTTTAGTTTTGAATTCATGCCGCCCGTTCCTACTTTAGAGCCTGACCCTCCGGCCACCCTGAGCAAATCGGCCGTAATATGGTCAATATAATCAAAGCGTTCTGCATCAGGATTGAATTTCGGATTTTCACTGTAAAGGCCGTTGATGTCCGTGTACATAATCAACTGTTCAGCATGGACAAGCCCGCTGACCAGTGCCGAAAGCATATCATTGTCGCCAAATGTCAGCTCGGCTACAGAAACCGTGTCATTTTCATTAATGATCGGCATTACCCCTCTTAAGAGCAGTTCTGTCAATGTCGCATATGCATTATGGTAGCGGCTTTTTTTAGAAAAATCCTGGCGGGTCAGCAAAATTTGTGCAGGTGTAATCCCGTATTGCCCCAATGCTTCCGTATAGCGCCGGATCAAAAGCCCCTGCCCGATTGCAGCCGCAGCCTGCTTCCCTTTTAGCGTTACCGGTCGTGCCGGGTAACCTAATAACCGGAAGCCGGCTGCTACAGCCCCAGAAGAAACGACAATGACTTCATGGCCGGCGTTTTTAAGTGCAGCCAGTGCATCAATGTGGTCGCTGAATTTTTCTTCATCTATTTCGCCGCAAGCATTGGTTAAAGAACTGCTTCCAATTTTAATGACAATTCTTTTCTTTTCCATTTGTGCCTCTCTCTCCTTTTTGTAACAGTACAAAAAAAGGTCCTTTCATCCTTGAAAAGGACGAAAAGACCCAGCTTCCCGTGGTACCACCTTTATTGGGCGGCATCCGGCCGCCCCGCTCATTTGCTGATAACGCAATTGCTGCTGCGCCTATTGTTTAATAGGACCCGGAAGGCAGGTTCTGCGGGCCGCCAGTTGCAGGGCCTTTCAGCTGGTAAGCCCTGCTCTCTTTTACAGCGGGTCATCCGCATACTAATCCTTCGTTCACGTTCAGTATTTTAAATTATCTTACAATGTTTCTTCCAAAAAAGCAAGCAGTTTTTCAACAATCTTCACATTAAAAGGTATGATGCATAATGTTTTCTAAAGGAAAGCAAATTACTGCATATATGGTGAAAATTTGATATACTGGACTTGTGTGAGATTTCACGATGAATTTAAGCATTAAAACAGGAAGATGTGCGAGAAAAATTCACTAGCCGGAAAACGGCAAACAGGACTGGGGGGAATAAAAAAACGCATTCATTGCAAAACTCGTCTTAACCTTTTACATAACCGTAATGGGAAACCACTAGTAAAGGAGAAATAGGAGATGGCAGAAACTTCGGATCAAAAAACACCGCTTGAAGGGCAACAACCAGAAGCAAACCAGGACGCTCCGAAAGCGCAAAAAGATTTATTGGACCAATTATTAAACCCGGAAGTACAGGAATCGTTAACCGTACTTGTGGAAAGCCTTCCGAAAATGGCTGAATTAATCACGATGTTAAATAAGGTATATGATTTCTTACAATCTGTAGCCACAGATAAGGTACTGGCCAGCGATTTTAAGGGAAGCTTTCAGGAATTTCTGGATCCCGTTACTGAAAAAGCAAAGGGGGTTGCTGCAACAGCAATTGAAGCGAAAGACCGTGCGGAAGAATCCGATGAAACGATCGGTCTGTTCGGCCTTTTGAGAATGTTAAAAGACCCGCAAGCCCAAAAGCTCTTCCGTTTCTTGCAATCGTATATGGCTTTAGCGGAAGAACGCAGCAAACAATAATTCAACCATACAGAATAAATCAGAACGGGGGATCCATATGACTAAAAAAATTGTTGTTTTAGGCGCCGGCTATGGTGGCCTGTTAACTGCTTTATCAGCACGTAAATATTTAACGGCAGATGATGCTTCCATCACGGTGGTCAACCGTGTGCCGGACCATCAAATTATTACCGAACTGCACCGTTTAGCGGCAGGATCTGTTACAGAAAAAAGGGTGTCGCTTCCACTGAAAAAGTTGTTTAAAGGCAAAGATGTGGAAGTCCAAGTCGATGAAGTGACAAAAATTTCACCTGATACAAAAGAAGTTTCGCTTGGGAGCGGCTTTAAGCTGAACTATGATGTACTCGTAGTTGCAATGGGAAGCGAAACAGCGTTCTTCGGCATTCCGGGCCTTCGGGAAAACAGCTTCTTATTAAAATCCGTTGATGATGCCAACCGGATCCATGCGCATATTCAAAGCCATCTTGAACAGTATGCCCGGACAAAAAACAAAGCGGATGCGACCATTGTGGTTGGTGGCGGCGGTTTAACCGGCATTGAGCTGGTCGGGGAATTTGCTGACCAGGTACCAAACTGGGCTAAAAAATATGCCATTGACCCAAGTGAAATTACGTTAATCTGTGCGGAAGCTGCACCATCCATTTTGCCAAACTTTGCACCTAACCTGATTGAACGGGCGACAAAAAGCCTTGAAGCACGCGGTGTCAAATTTTCAACCGGCATTCCTGTCACAAAATATGAAGACGGCGTTGTGGAATTAAAGGACGGCCAGAAAATTGAAACAAGTACCCTCGTTTGGACCGGAGGCGTACAAGGCAACAAGGTTGTCGCCAATTCCGGTATTGAGGTCAACCGCGGCCGTGCAACCGTAAATGAATATTTACAATCAACCTCGCATCCAGACATTTTCGTTGCCGGTGATAGCGCCGTTGTCTTCCCTTCCGAAGGCGCGCGCCCGTATCCGCCGACTGCACAGATGTCCTGGCAAATGGGTGAACTAATCGGTTATAATATTTATGCCACTTTAAAAGGCGGCAAACTGAATGCATTCCAACCGGTTAATTCCGGAACACTTGCCAGCCTTGGCAGAAAAGATGCAATTGCCTTTATCGGTGAAAACCAAACCCAATTAAAGGGATTTCCGGCTTCAGCAATGAAGGAAGCCAGCAATATCCGCTATCTTTCCCATATCAAAGGATTATTCAGCCTTGCATACTGATTTAAAAGAAGCAGTGGCAGAACTTCGTGAAAATCCGGCCTTTTTAAGAGGCCGGATTTTTTTGCAATGGTTGGCAATGTTTATGCCAAATAGGCTTCCTGCACCTGCTCATTATCCATCAGTTCTTTTCCGTCGCCTTCAAGCACGATAACCCCTGTCTGAATAACATAGCCCCTGTCGGCAACTTGCAAAGCCTGGAATGCATTTTGCTCAACCAGCAGGATGGTCATGCCGCCTTTATTCAATTCGGAAATGATTTCAAAAATCTGTTCCACAATTATCGGAGCCAGCCCCATTGACGGTTCATCCAGCATCAGGAGGCTTGGTTTGCTCATAAGGGCGCGCCCGATCGCAAGCATTTGCTGTTCACCGCCGCTCATCGTCCCGCCCTTTTGGTCCAGCCTTTCTTTTAATCTCGGAAAATATTGAAAAACGCGTTCCATCCTCTCTTCAATTGTTTTTTTCTGGCTGATGGCAAATCCGCCAATCAACAAATTTTCTTTCACGCTTAATTTCGGAAAGATCCTTCTTCCTTCCGGCACATGGGCAATCCCCAGTTTCGATGTTATATGCGGCGGCAAATTCGCGATATTTTTTCCGTTGTAGTGGATTTCACCGCTCACTTTCACCTGCCCGCTGATCGATTTTAATGTTGTTGATTTTCCAGCGCCATTGCTTCCAATTAAAGTAACGATTTCACCTTCGTCTATTTTCAGGTTGATGCCTTTTAATGCCTGGATTCCCCCATAGCTTGCCTTCATATCTTCAAGTTCCAGTAAATGCACGTTCTCCGCTCCTTTCCCTACGCGTACGCCAATGCCCCTTTGCCAAGGTATGCCTCTACCACCCTCGGGTTGCTCCGAATCGCAACCGGATTTCCCTCAGCAATTTTTTCGCCATGGTCCAATACGACAATATGGTTTGATATTTCCATCACCAGTTTCATATCATGATCAATCAAGACAACGGTCAAATTCCGTTCATCACACATATGCCGAATTAAATTTGTTAGTTCTTTTGTTTCTTTCGGATTCATTCCTGCCGCAGGTTCATCCAGCAGCAGCAGCTTTGGCCTGGCTGCCAGCGCGCGGGCTATCTCCAGCCTTCTTTGCGCGCCATACGGCAGGCTGCCAGCCGTTTCATTCAGCAATTTAGCGAGCCCGACATATTTGAGCAGTTCATACGCTTCGATTTCAGCCTCCTTTTCTTCCTTTTTCATTCCCGGCAGTTGGCAAATGATACTGAAAAATCTGCTTTTTAAATGGCTGTGCATGCCAATCAGGACATTTTCCATTACAGTCAAGCTCTCAAATAAGCGGATATTTTGGAATGTCCTGGCTATCCCTTTCTTTGTGACGGCATGCGGTTTCAATCCCGTGATTGGCTCGCCGTTCAGCAGGATGTCTCCTGATGTTGGCTTGTAAACCCCTGTTACCATATTAAACACGGTGGTTTTTCCGGCGCCATTTGGACCGATCACAGCTGTAATCGAATTTTTCGGTATATTGATATCCACATTGGATGTTGCGGCCAGGCCGCCGAAGTTCTTCGTTAAGCCTTTTATTTCCAGTATATTCATGTCCCATTCCCCTCTTTACAGTTTATTGGTTTCACCCTCCAGCGGGGTAACAGCTTTCCCCTCTTTCTTTCGGATAAGCGTTTCGGGGTGATACTGGATATTTTTCGCCGGCAGCAAACCTTTTGAACGGTATAAGGCAAATACGATCAGCAACGCCCCGAAAATAAGCCGCTGCATTTTGGCCGGGGATAAAGCATCCGGCACTTTAAAAACGCCGCTCATACTTAACTGGTTCAACCAGTTTGTCACTTCCGTCAGGACCTGCAAATTCAGAATCGTTACAATCGCGGCACCGAGTATGACACCCGGGACGCTGCCCATGCCGCCAAGCAGCACCATAACAAGAATGGTGGTCGATTCCAAATATGTAAAACTGGTTGGATCTACAAAAGCCTGCTTTGCCGCAAACACCACACCCATGGCCCCGGAAAATGAAGCACCGATTGCAAAAGCTGTCAGCTTCGTTTTGACCAGCGGAATCCCCATCGCCTGTGCGGCAATTTCATTTTCCCTCACTGCTTTCCAGGCACGCCCCATCTTGGAATGTTCCAGCCTGCGAACCATGTAAATAACAATAAACAACAGCACCAGTACGATAAAATAAAATTGGCCCGGATAAATAATTGGTATGCCGAATAACTGCGGCGGCGTAACAGACGAAATGCCCATTGCCCCATTTGTAATATTGACAGGTTTATCCAGATTATTAAATACAATCCGGACAATTTCCCCGAATCCCAGTGTGACAATTGCCAGGTAATCGCCCTTTACACGCAGTACCGGAATGCCAAGCAGGATGCCAAACAAAGCACCGACCAGGCTGCCAATTATGATAAAAAGCCAAAAGCTTTCACCCGATAATGGATAATGGCCGAACGGCATAAAGTTCGCTGCCTGCGTGGTTGTGAAAATTCCGTACGTATAGGATCCGAGTGCAAAGAACGCAATAAAGCCAAGATCAAGCAATCCTGCCATCCCGACGACAATATTCAGCCCAAGTGCCATGGCAACATAAATGCCTACCATTGTTGCAACCTCCATATAGGACTGATAGGACGAGCCCCGGCTCGCAACGAGCGGGAGAAGAAAACCAAGTATGGCAACTCCTGTAATCCATTTCACCCGATTTGAAAAGCGGAGAAAATATAAGATTAACAACGAACCAAGCAGCAGCAAAAAGGAAAGGATCGATTTTTGTGACAGGTACAGTCCAAACGATACCAGCAGAACATATAAGATAAAGAGGACACCTGATAATTTATTATTAGACAACAACGCATTCCCATAATTTTTCATTCTTTCACCTACACTTTCTCAATTGCAGCTTTGCCGAATAAGCCTTCCGGTTTAAAAATCAGAACAACGATTAATAGAATAAAAGCAAACACGTCTTTGTACTCAGAACCAAAAATTCCGCCTGTCAATCCGGATAGATTGGCAGCCGCAAACATTTCCACAATCCCGAGGATAAGCCCGCCCGCCATTGCTCCGCGGATATTGCCGATTCCACCGAGAACTGCGGCAGTGAAGGCTTTCATCCCCAATGTATAACCGATAAACGGGTCGATGGAGCCATATTGGATCGCAAACAGCACCCCGGTTGCGCCGCCGAGTGCTGAACCGACAAAAAAAGTGATTGAAATGACCTTGTTCACATTCACACTCATCAGCGATGCCGTTTCCCTGTCCTGGGCAACAGCCCTCATTGCCATTCCCCACTTTGTGCGGTTCACAAAGATATCCAAAACGATAAGCATGACAATGGAAACGATCAGGACGATAAGAAAAGAACTCTTCAGCGCTGCATCATGAAATTCCGGTAATAACGATGATGCCTTCAATTGAATCTGGCTGTTGAAAAGGCCGGGCGTGTTGATGATATAATTTCCTTTTTTTAATTCGGCAATAAAACGGACGATATCCTGCAGCAAAAAAGAAATGCCGATTGCCGTAATCAATGTAATTAATTTCGGTGCTTTCCTCAGCGGCCGGTAGGCAACCCGTTCAATGCCGATTCCCATCAGGCCGGTGCACACACTCGCTGCAATCATGACAATCAGCAGGATGACAATGGCTGGAAGGGCATGAATCCATCCCATACCGGTTAATAAAAGAAGAAGCGATGTGCCGATAAATGCCCCTGTCATAAAAATTTCGCCATGGGCAAAGTTGATTAACTCCAGAATACCGTATACCATTGTATAGCCTATCGCAACCACTGCATAGATCACGCCTAATGTAAGTCCGTCTATCAGCACCTGCGGAAGTGTGCCAAGCATATCAGCCAGCATTTTTACACATCCTTTCTTTAAAATGATGGAAGGGCATGAATCCCACACCCTTCTATTTTTGAGCTTTATTTGCTGATTTCACCATCTTGTTCAGCAGGATAAGCCTTTTGATTAAACTTATAAATATATACTTTTGCATACTTATTATCGCCCTTGCTGTCAAACCCTACCTGCGTCACGACTCCCTTGTAATCTTTAATGGCGCGTACTGCATCTCTGACCTGCTGGCGTGCCGGCATTTTACCGTCATTTGACTTAATCGCATTTTCAAGTCCTTTAAGCATAACGCCCATTGAATCATAGGCATATGCCGAGTAGGATTCAACATTTTTACCGAACTTGTCTTTGTAAGCCTCCGCAAATTTTTTCCCTGCCGCTGTTTTGTTCACATCACCGGCTACAGATGTCAGGAATGTATTTTTTACCGAATCACCGGCGATATCTACATATGTGGAAGAATCCAAACCGTCCCCGCCCATAATTGGCACGTCAATTCCTTTGTGGCGGGCTTGTTTTACAATTAAACCGCCTTCTGCATACAGGCCGCCAAAATAAACAAGATCCGGTTTTGCAGAGGAAACGGAATTCAATACGCCGTTAAAGTCTTTTTCACCAGCGGTAATCCCTTCATACCCGACAATTTTTGCTCCCTGCTTCACGGCTGCATTTTTAAAGGCATCCGCCAGCCCCTGTCCATACGAGGTTTTATCCTGGATCACAAAAATTTTCTTGGCTTTCAGTGTTTCAACAGCATAGGTGGCACCGGCAGGCCCCTGAAAATCATCGCGGGCACAGACCCTGTTTACTGCTTTTAAATTACGGTCCGTCACTTCCGTCGCTGTGCTGGCCGGTGAAATCATTGGAATCGAATATTTTTCATAAACTTCAGAAGATGGGATCGACACACCTGAGTTCAGATGCCCGATGACTCCGAATACTTGTTCATCCGAACCAATCAGCTGGGCGTTTGAAACGCCTTTTTTGGGGTCCCCCTGATCATCATAAGGAACGAGCTGGAGCTTAAAGCCCATTTTTTTGAATTTTTCCTGTTGCTCTTCCAGTGCCAGCTGGGCCCCAAGCTTAATTGCTCCGCCAAGTGTGGCGCTTCCCCCTGATAAAGGAGACTGTGTCGCAATTTTAATGACCTGTGTACCGCCTTCAGAAGAACTGCTTGTGCTGCTTGATTGCGAACACGCCCCTAATATTCCGGCGATAAGTGCTGCCGACAAGCATAATGACCTTATCTTCTTTGTTTTCATCCTTTTCCCCCATCCATTTTTTCTTTATATCCCGGAGCGAAACCATTAATATCATTATCACCCCCGCTGACGAACAAGTTATTCAAAGTATAAACAAGGTTCACACGAATGGCAGTAAAGTTGTAAACTTTTCTGCCGTTATTTTTATAATATTTTTTTATTTTCCAATATTGTATTTTATCACATAATGATTTACTATCATTTTCCTGGATTACATATCTTGATGGTTTGCATCTGCAATGTATAAGCAATCGAGTAGGAGGCTAATCATTATTTGATTAGCCGACCTCTCACACCACCGTGCGTACGGTTCCGTACACGGCGGTTCTAAAGTTTACGACCTTACAGACAGATAATAATCCAGAAAACTTATATACCTTGCTCTTCGGAAGAGTTCGTTTGTTAAGGTTCTGGTTAAGATATGGCTGCCGGCAATTCTCCAGTAGCCTTTTCTTGTGTTTGCCCATTCCCAAGCTTTACTTTTATTGATCCCTAATTTCT
>NZ_KB894034.1 GCF_000374345.1 Heyndrickxia acidiproducens DSM 23148 | reverse complement strand
GTGCATGCATCTTATTTGGTAAACACAAAGCCTGACAGCAGTACAACAAACGCTTCATCACCAGCCAAAACAACAACGAAATATGTAAATGTGGACAAAGGTTCCCATTTATTATTACGTTCAAAAGCCTCAACTGGCGGCAGAAGGTTAGCGAGTCTCCAAAGAGGCGAACAAGTTACGGTTTACTCAACCTCAGGCCCATGGGCAAAAGTGAAAGCTGGAAGCCAAACCGGTTATGTGCTTGCATCTTATCTGGCAAGTTCAAACCCTGATGCAAATACAGAAAAGGAAACAGCATCAAACAGCAATAATAGTTCCGATCAAACACCCGTTTCTACGGTCACAAAATATACGACAGCTGATGTGAATTTACGCAAAGGGGCTTCTACCTCAACAGATGTGATTGATGTCCTTGATAAAGGAACAGCTGTAAAGGTCTATTCTGAAAATGACGGTTGGGCAAAGGTGGAGATAAGTGGAAAAATTGGTTATGTCAGCACAAAATATTTAAAATCCGCTGCAACACCATCCAATGGTAAGGTTACAACAGCTCATCAAACATACGATCTTTCATTAGATGAATTTGCAAATATTGAAACAAAGGTTTCACCACAAACAGACACAAGCAAACGATATATCAGAAGTGATGCCATTAAGCTGTCAAGTGGCACAACAGGCGTTGTCCAAAATGGAAATTGGCATGTCAGGGATGGTGCTGGCGCGAAAAATCATGAAGTGGGTGAAACGCTTAAAGAAGGTACAAAGGTAACCATTTTATCCACCGTAAAAGGTGATGACGGCTATTCATGGTACCAAATCAGTTACAACAAAACATGGAAAAAAGCGACTAAAAGTGAAGTGGAATACTATTTAAATCCCGCTAACTTCATTTCAGATCCAGTTCGCTCACTACAATTTTTGAAATTAACAACGACAGCCAATCTTAGTGAAGCAGAAGTGAACCAAAAGATTCTTGTTGGTAAAGGCATTTTAGCTGGAAAAGCATCTGCATTTTTAACAGCTGCAAAACAAAACGGGATAAATGAAATTTATTTGATTTCACATGCCTTACTTGAAACAGGTAATGGAACATCCCAGCTTGCAAATGGTGTCCAGTATAATGGCAAAACGGTTTATAATATGTATGGTATTGGTGCGAATGATGGCAATGCCGTACAAAACGGGGCCGCGTATGCCTATAACCAGGGTTGGACAACTCCGGAAGCTGCCATCATTGGCGGAGCTAAATTTATCAATAGCAATTATCTTGGCGTTGGACAGGATACATTATATAAAATGAGATGGAATCCAGACAGCGCTGCAACATACGGTTATGCCTCCCACCAATATGCAACAGACATTGGCTGGGCTTACAAACAAGTGGATGAAATCTATAACTTATACAACCTATTAGACAATTACAATATAACATTGGAAGTTCCAAGTTATAAGTAACCCAACTGGAAATTTATTGATAGATCCATAGAAAGCAGTACAAACGAGCACATTATCCCGGAAGCGAACTGAGTTAATTTGAAAAAAAGTTCCTGGGATAGTGTGCTCATTTATAGCAATAGAAATCAGCAAAATAACAGCCGCTCTTTTCATTACAAAAAGAGCGGCTTTCATACTATACTTAGTTCCAATTTATAATTTGAAATTTCTAATTCAGCGTATGCTTCCACAGCTTTTTTAATTCTTGATCAAGCGGTGACACCTGAAGCTATAAAATCCGTAGGCACAGCTAAATCAGTCCCTACTCACTTTCATAAATCTATAGCAATGATTTATACAGGCTTATGATCTCATCAACATTTGTTCCTCTTGGATTACCGCCTGTACATACATCTGCAAAAGCATCTTTGGCGATAGCCGGAATATCTTCCTCTTTAACACCTAATTCACTTATCGTTTGCGGAATTCCAACATCCTTTCCTAATTGTGCAACGGCTGCAACAGCTGCTTCCCTTGCGTCATCAAGGCTTAATGTATCAGCATCTTTAACCCCCAGCACTTTAGCAATATCGCGATATTTCTCACCTGTATAACCGGCATTGTACTTCATGATCGTCGGCAGCAAACTTGCGCAAGCAACGCCATGTGGCACATTATACCATGCGCTTAGCGGATGTGCCATTCCGTGCACCAAACCTAAGCCAACATTTGAAAAGCCCATTCCGGCAATGTATTGCGCCAATGCCATATCTTCACGGCCTTTTGCATCTCCTGCCACTGAAGCCCGGAGCGAACGCCCGACAATTTCAATTGCCTTAATATGCATCATATCCGTTAATTCCCACGCACCGTTTGTAATATACCCTTCGATCGCATGGGTTAAAGCATCCATTCCTGTTGCTGCACACAATCCTTTTGGCATAGACATCATCATATCACTGTCTACAAAAGCAACTGCGGGGATGCCATGCGGATCAACGCAGACAAATTTACGATGGTTGGACTCATCCGTTATGACATAATTTATGGTAACTTCTGCTGCTGTTCCGGAAGTCGTTGGTATTGCAAAAATCGGTGCCGTCGGATTCTTCGTACCCGGTTCTCCTTCAAGACTTAAAACATCTGCATGTTCAGGATTTGTCGCAATAATTCCGATGGCTTTTGCAGTATCAATCGGTGATCCTCCTCCAATGGCAATAATATAATCTGCGCCGGCTTTTTGATAAGCAGCTACTCCGGCTTTCACTACTGAAATAGTCGGATTCGGCACAGTTTGGTCAAAAACTTCATAGGCCAAACCCCTTGCATCCAGTAATTCCGTAACCTTGCTTACAACATTGTACTTCACCAAGTCAGCATCTGTGACAATCAGAGCCTTTTGGTAACCTCTTTTAACCGCTTCATTTGGAACTTCTTTAATAGCTCCTTCACCATGATAGGAAGTTGCGTTTAATATGATTCGATTTGCCACGATACAAGTCCTCCTTTTTACAATTGTGATACACTTCACAAGTATGATTAGATGGCACTTGTACAAGTACCATCTAATCATTTAATTGTTGCACTGCTCAGACTTCAAGAAAACCTGCCTTTGGCGTAACACCGAACGCTTTTGCTAAATCGTTCAGCTGGCGATCTGTAATCTCTTGTTGGATTTTTCCGCCCTGCGCTTGGACACAAGTCCAAATTTGCGCTGCTTTCTCGATGGTTTCAATTAGACCAAAAGCCTCATCTATGGATGTCCCGCTGGCAAAAATTCCGTGTTGCGGCCAGATAACAGAGCGAAAGTGTTTTAATTTATCAGCAGTTGCTTCACCAATTGCAACGGTTCCGGGAACCATCCAAGGGAGCACGCCGACCCCTTCAGGGAAAACAACCAAAGACTCCGTCTGCATTTTCCAGAGGATTTTGGTTAACGCCTTTTCATCCAAAGGCTGCGTAAAAGTCATGGCAATCAAATTTGTCGGGTGGCAGTGCATGATTACACGCTGGTTATTATCCTGTTGCAACCGTGTTTGATGGCCCATTAGATGCGTAGGAAATTCACTTGTCGGCAGGCCGTTATCTGCGAATCCCCACAACAGATCAACACTTTTGCCGTCTTCTGCAATTCTTACCAAACCAAGATCTCTCTCGGGAAAATCAATTATATTCCTGAAATAGCGCCCGGTTCCGGTCACAAGAAAATACTTCCCGGCTAATTCTTTTCCGTCAAATTGAATCGGAATGTTGCGCCAAACTTTTCCGGTATCTTCAAAAGGGGCAATCTCATCTTTGGTTAAAAGGTAGCTGACATTGCCGCCGTTACGCTCATCCCAGCCGTGATCATAAAGTTGGTAGGTGATTTTTGCGACTTCTTTCACATAACGTGAATGAATAAATTTCTCCATTTCCTCAATCTCCCTTACTTTTCATTTCTCTTGAACAAAACGTCTTCTTCATATTGTCGAACTACTTTCAGCCAATCAGCACCGGCAGGGACATTGTTTTTCAAACAGAAGTAATCCCAAACCGCACTAAACGGATATGATTTCAATGCTTCCGTGAAGGCCAAACGAGTTGTGAAATCTCCTTCGTTTTCAGCCTCTTTTAAGCGATCAATCGGTGATAACATTGCTTGTAAAAGGGCAATTTGCGACGCACGGGCACCAATAACCCAGGCAGCAATACGGTTGATAGTCGCATCGAAGAAATCCAGTCCAATATTGGTTTTATCTAATCCGTTATCACGGACTAAAGAACGCATGATACGGATTAAAGCGTCATCCAAAATCACAACATGGTCGCTGTCCCAGCGTACCGGACGGGAAACGTGCAACATTAATCCCTTTCCGAAAGGCAGAAATGCCGAGAATTTATCTGAAATATCTTCTGTCGGATGGAAGTGGCCGGCATCAATCGTCCATAATTTATTTCTCGTCAGCGCATAGTTATCGTAAAATTCATGGGAACCGACTGTATAAGATTCAACACCGGTGCCAAATAATTTTCCTTCGAATGCTTCTATCGTATCGTTCTCATCGATAGGTTCCGCAATAATCTGATCCAGTGAATCTATTAAACGGAGACGCGGCGAAAGTTTGTCAATCGGATTATCCTTATACCCATCCGGAATCCAAAAATTATTCACCGACTGCTGACCTAATTCTTTGCCGAAGTATGCTGCAATATTCCGGGTGCGTTTGCCATGTTCGATCCAAAAATCACGGGTTTCTTTCTCCGGGCTTGCAAGCGTAAAGCCATTTTTCAACTTTGGATGAGAGAAAAAGGTTCCGTTCATATCCAAACCAACGCCTTCTTCTTTAGCCCAGTCTACCCAATACTTGAAATCTTCCGGTTCGAGTTCATCCAAATCTTTTTGCTTATTTGTTACAGCATAGATTGCATGCAGTTGTACTTTATGTTTCCCTGGAATTAAGGATAAAGCTTTCGAAAGATCACTACTCAATTCATCAGGCGTCCGGGCAATACCGGGATAATTGCCGCTAACTCCGATGCCGCCGGTTAATTCCGCATTTGGAAACAAAAAGCCATGAATATCATCGCCTTGCCAGCAATGAATAGATATCTTAACTTTTTGTAAAGCAGCCATGGCTTTTTCCGTATCTACACCGATTTCCTTATAACGTTCCTTTGCCAATTCGTACGCTTGCGAAATCTTTTCTTCGTTTCTCATTTTCATATCCTTCTTTCTTTAGTTTAGATGGAAAACTTCTTTTAGATCCAGCGAAACCGGGCTGTTATCCGGATTCGTTTTCATCAGCGGTTCCATGTACTCCCACCATTTCTTGCAAATATCTGTTTGGGCAATCCGGTTATACCCCGCAACATCCGGGACTTCTAAGTAAGCGAATAGCTCTCCATTTTCTTTATTTAGAAAAATAGAATAGTTCGTTGCACCGTGGTCTTTTAAAGCTTTTTTCATTTCAGGCCAAAGATTGGCATGGCGCTTTTCATATTCATCATAATACGCCTTATCCAGATACATAATTTGTGCAATTCTTTTCATGAGATCCCCTCCTTATGAGCCATGAAGTCCTTATATTGATTTAATACTTCGGCATTGTTTCCAGATTCAGGACGATAAACTTTGATATCAAACGATTTTGCGGTCAACGCTCTGGCTGCCGCTAAATCGGCAATATCACCAGTTGTAATCATCTGTACCAGGAGATTCCCGATCGCCGTTGCTTCGGATGGCCCCGCTTTTACTTCAACGTTTGCCAAATTGCTCGTTAATTGATTAAGAAGTGCAATATTACTGCCGCCCCCGACAATATTTAATACGTGAATCGGACGTTTTGTAATAGAACGCAGCTTATCAATTTCATTGGCATAAAACAGTGCCAAGTTGCAATATACTGCTGCCGCCAGCTCGCCGGTTGTTTCCGGCACTTTTTGATTTGTTTCGCGGCAATAGTCTTTTAATTCGCCAATCATACTGTCAGGATTATTAAATCGGGTGTTATTCACATCAATGAACTGTTGAAACGGCGGAACCTGTGCAGCTAGTGAAGCAATTTCAGAAAATGAATAACGATTGTTCTGCTCGCGGCGAATGCATTGAATGATCCATAACCCCATGATGTTTTTCAAAAAGCGATAGGTTCCGTATGCGCCCCATTCATTTGTATAATTTTCTTTGAACGCTTTAACCCCATTTTCCGGTGTGTTTAATTCCCTGCCAAGCAGCGACCATGTTCCGGAGCTTAAAAATGCCCAATCATCTCCGATACCCGGGGTTCCGACGACAGCTGAAGCCGTGTCATGGGTGGCAACAGTAATTACTTCACAATCAGGAATTTTGTATTTTTTATGCCACTTTTGCAAGACATTGCCAAGCACCGTTCCTGATTCCACCAACTTAGGAAATTGCTCTGGATAAACGTTCACTTTTTTTAATAAATCGGTATCAAAAAGACCTTCCCGTATATTCAGCATCTGGGTGGTTGATGCATTGGTCACTTCTGTTACCGCATGGCCGGTCAATACATAACCAATGTAATCCGGAATCATCATAATTTTATCTGCTTTTTTTAAATCGTCTCGATTTTCTTTGTAAAGCTGGTAAAGCGTATTCAATTCAAGAAACTGGATGCCGGTTTTTTTATAAATATATTCTTTTGGCAAATCGGTCGTTAATTCTTCAATTGCATGCTGTGTCCGCCTGTCCCGATAACTAATGGGGTTTTGAATTTTTTTCCCATCCTTGCCGACGAGGACATAATCCACTGCCCAAGTATCAATTCCAAGCTTCGCATGATGAATTCCCAGCTTCCATGCCTTTTCCAATCCGGTAAAAATTTCATGAATTAAATGTTCGATATCCCAGCGATCGTGTCCATTTTCTCGTTTGAAACCATTTGTAAAGCGGTGGATCTCTTGTACTTTAATGCCGGACACCTCTTTCGTCCCCCAAATCAGCCGGCCGCTGGAAGCTCCTATATCGACTGCAATATAATTTGTCAAGGCACTCACCTCTTTTCATATCTTGGAAAACGTTTTCGAATTCTATTAAAACACTTAGATCTGAATGATCAATATCTTGAATGAATATAAAAAGTATCATACTTACATATTAAATGCAGTTTATTTTCAATCATCTATTTTTCAACCAGCTTGACCATATCTTTCTTTTGTTATCTCATCCAGTGAACGCCCTCTTGTTTTCGGCGTCCAGATTGTTCCAACAAGAAGAGAGATGATTAAAAAGACAACAATCATTGTGCCTGCAGCTTTAAATCCCATAGCATTCATAATTGGTGGGAAAATGATTGACCACACACCGGCAGAAGCACGGACAATGAAAAACATAATGCCTTGTGAACCGGCACGTTAGCGCGTCGGAAACAACTCGGTTGCCCATAAGGCATAAAACGCTTGCGCTCCAAAACCTGCCGATAAGCCCCAAAGTAGAACGAATGACCACAGAACGCCCCATCCCATGTTGCCAAAAGTAATCGCAATCCAGCTAAGTGCTGCCATTAAAGCGCCTACAAAGTACATCCAGCGATGACTGACACGATCGGCGTACTTGGCAAAAACAACGTAACCGGTTAATGCCGTAAAGATCCATAACACGGCCGATAATAAATTGGCCTGCATATTGCTCAAACCGCCAACCGTAGAATAAATGTACGGCATGAAAAATCCTTGCACACCGGCGGCCAGATTCCATAAACAGTAAACGCCAATCAGGAACAAAATGGACTTAACATTAACCATTTGGGAAAAAAGTTCTCTATAAGGATGCGGCCTTTCTCCAGATTTGTCCTCTTGCTTCTTCTTTTCGACCCAGTCTTTCGATTCTGGAAGTTTGCGCTGCAAATTCCAAGCAATAAAGGCGACGACAAACAATGATCCAAACACAAGCCGGTTGCCTAATAGACCAAGTGGAGAAAAAGCTAAACCAAGTGTAAAGATGATCGCCGGACCGAGTGACCAGGCAAATTGTGAAATGCCGATATTATGGGCCCGATTCGTAGACTCTGAGGTTTCGGAAATGTACGTCCACGATGCCGGGACACCTGCTCCAACGGATATCCCTGTTATCAAAAAGCCTAGTAACAGCATTGGAAAATTGAATGAAAAAATAACGATTAAAACACCAAGCATGTAAAGTAGCAAATTGTAGGTATAAATAAATTTACGCCCATACTTGTCAGACAATCTGCCGCCAATCAGTGCCCCAATCGCTGCCCCAAAGGCATTTGCGCTTAATGCCCCCAGCAACCCCACCTGCAAACTGCTTAATCCAAATTCTTTTGCCCATAATGTCAGGCCGCTTGCCCCAGCAACAATGGAGCCAGCATCCAAGTAGTTTGTCAGTGAAACTGCTATCGTTGACTTAGTAGAATTATCACTTGCCATATTAATACCTCCTCACCAAAATTTTTCAATTGGGAAACGCTTACAATTTAGTTTTATCGTAAACGGCATTGTGTTACAATAACATTAGTTAGCATAATGAGTATCAAATTTACATGTGGGGGAGTCGATCCGAGTGGAAGAGAATATACTTCAAAAATTTAAAGAAAAATCGACTATCGAAATCGAACAGTTTAAAACCCGCCATTTTGTGAAAGATTACCCTGATTACGTATTTGGTAAAAAATCGGCGGATATCGTGCTGCAAGCAAATTATTTTTTTAACAATAAAGAAGTCTATATCAGTAAACACCCTCGTTATGCAGATTATCCTCTCCATACCCATGAGTTTTTTGAAATCAACTACATGCTATCGGGTAGCTGCCAGCAAATTGTTGAGGGCAAGAGGATCTATCTAAGCACTCATGATCTATTGCTGTTGGATATTGGCAGCAAACACGAAATTAAGGCACTGGGTGAAGACGATATTATGATCAATATTTTGTTTCGCAATAAAAATATCAGTATATCGTGGTTAAACGATTTAAAAAGTAGCAATAGTTTACTTTTTGATTTCTTATTGAATGCTATCTATGGGGGGAAAGGTCAGAAAAAATTTATTATTTTCAGTAGAAAAAAGAACGGGCAAATTGTACAAACCATTGATACTTTAATTAAAGAATACCTTAATAAAGAGCCATATTATAACGTGATTACCGCCTCTTACCTAAATATTTTGCTGACCCAGCTTGTCCGTTATTATAAACTTGATAAACCATTAAAATTGAGCAGCAGCCAGTCGCTCGTCATTAAAATTTTGAGGGATATCGAACAAAGTTACGATGACCTAACACTCGAACAAGTTGCGAAAAAATACAATTATAATAAGAACTACCTCAGCAACCTTTTAAAAAAAGAAACGGGTAAATCTTTCAATGTTTTGCTTACTCAGCAGCGCTTAATCAATGCACACTTTCTGCTCGTTACAACATCACAGAATATTCGCGATATTATGTACCGTGTCGGATTCACAAATAAGACCTTTTTTTATGAGAAATATAAAGAATATTATCATGAACTGCCCGGCGAGACGCGAAAAAATAGCACAAATGGAATTCCATTTTGAATTTTATGCCGCCGAGGGCAACCAAATAGTGTTTGTCGATATTAATTAGGAGAAATTAAGTGGTTTCTTTGAAAATTGTAATTGACAACGTACTGGATCACTGGTAAAATCCGCGGGCTACTTTGGTCATTGAGGCGAATATCGTAGGGTGAAGGTAAAATAATAGAGGCAGAGGACTTCCCATTGTTCATATAAATGAGTACAGGAAGCCCTTTTCATAAACAGATGTATTTTCTGAATATATTTTATGCCATTAAATTGCTATCAGATGATTCTTCTAATTTATTACTTGCTTCAACCTTTAGCTCTGCTCTATCCATAATTTTTACAAATGGATAGTAAATCAGAACAGAGATGGCAAGTGTGATGATTTGGATAATTGCACCGCTAATTTTCCCGCCGGTTGCGAGGTAGCCGCTAATAATTGGCGGCATCGTCCACGGCACAACAATGCCAGCTGGTTTCGCGACGAGTCCGGTTGCCATTGCAAAGTAGGTGATGACCGCACTTACCATGGGGGCCAAGATGAATGGGATTACCAATTTAAAGTTCAGTACAACCGGCAAGCCAAACAAAACCGGTTCGTTAATATTGAAAATTCCCGGAGCAATGGATAGTTGCCCCATTGCTTTATTGCTTTTACTTCTAACAAACAGCCATAGACAAATAACGAGTCCGATTGTAGCTCCTCCGCCTCCCATCCAAACAAAATTCATCATAAATTCATTCGTCACAATATTTGGTAATTCCTTCCCAGCTTGGAATGCAATACGGTTGGCGTCCGTGTTCTGCAGCCAAATCGGCTGGATAACCGGGTTAATCGTATTTGCACCATGGATTCCAACAAACCAGAAGAGAGAATTCAATGCAACAATGACAAGGGTCCCCCATAAACTACCGCCCAATGCGCCAAGCGGTTTACCCAAGATATTTGTTAATAAGGTATGAATATTTTGGACACCAAAAAGATCCAACAACAGATAAATCAAGCTCCAGAAAACAATGACCATAAAACCCGGAATTAGAGCAGCAAATGATTTTTCAACTGCAACAGGTACACCCTCGGGCATTTTGATTGTAAAGTTTTTTTGAACAAAGAATCTAAAGATTTCAGCAGTGATTAATCCAATTAAGATTGCTACAAACAGTCCACCGCTCCCTACATATGCATAAGGAATGCCGGAACCAGCTTTAGCAACCAAGTCCGGAGTAACGATAATAAAACTTGAAAGTGCCACGATGCCGTCCGCCACACCATCTGTATCATAGTACTCCGCTAAACTGTACGCAATTCCGAATACGGCAACGATAGCCATGAGACCAAATGATCCGTTAACAATTTTGCCAAAGATAGCTGCCAAACCGATGTTACTTAACCAATCATTGTAGCCGGTAATCGGCAAATTACCAATAATGAGGAAAAAAGATCCGATAATAATGAGCGGCATACTCATTAAGATCCCGTCTCTTAATGCTCTGAGATGGCGCTGGTTTCCAATTCTACCCGCAATTGCTTCAATTTTTTCCAACAACTCAATTCACTCCCTTAATAATAGCGATTATGAATGGCTATTTTTATTGAATGAAAATTTAAAGCTTGACCATGGCTTGATATAATCCAATAAGAAGACGGTTTCATCTTTCAGGCGGCCGACTACATTGCGATTTCCTTCATTCTCCATGTTTTTTAATGCGATTTGTATTTCTCCTTTGTACTGGCCAAATGCGTTGTTACAAATGAGAATGTCACCTCTCTTAATCGGCAGCAAATGATCCGGACGGATATCTTCGCCCCTGTACTTCGACCGGGTTACAGATGAACGGAGCATATACTCGGAACAGTCTCCCCTGTACTGATGGACCTCCTCTAAAACAATCTTTTTTTCCAAGTCTGAAATACCATTTAACAATTGAATTTCAAATGAGGGATGAGTACTGAACCAAATTTCAGACATAATCCGTAATTCGTCTTCTGAAGCATACGCATTTCCAATCAAAATATCGTCAATTGTCCCCATCAGACGGTAATGCGTAATTTGTGTCTGAAGGGTGAGATTTCGGTGCTGTTCAAGGGTACATAATCCGGCCAGCACCGGCCACGGTCCTGTCTCCCCATACTGCGATGTGACAAACGCCGCCGTATGGATATGATGATCACGAAACATTTTGGTTGTTTTTTCAAAATGACTTTGGGATAGGCCTGAGTACTTTTGCGGATAAAAATTATGGGAAGCGTACAATTTTTCAATATTTGGCTGATAACTCATAATATTGTCAATATACCTTGTACCACTGCTCATATTAACTTCAATCGCCAGCTGGTACGGGTTTTTTGTCATTTTTGCTTCTTCTGCTCCGGAAAAGCCCAAATCAAGACGAATTCCTGCAGCTCCCAGTTCTTTAAAAAATTTAAGATCGTCATAGCTAATATTCAATTGCTTAAATAATCCCGGATTTATATCCAAAATCGTCTCCATTCCAATTGAATTCCCATACTCTATAATCCTTTTAAATTTGCTAATGACTTCATCCTGATTTCCCTTAATCTCAAGTAAACTTGTAAAGATTCTTGTAAAACCATACTGTTGCGCAAGATCAAGGTAAACCTTGTCTTTTTCAAATTCACTTTTTGAAGGATAAATGGATAGTCCTATTTTTTTCATAATTTTCCTCCTCTTTAATTTAATCTGATTTTTAACGCGACACAATCTTAACATTGCATTCAAGTATAAAGAAAATTGCTTCTTCCTTTACAGACGATTACGAGTTTCATAAACCTCCGCCAGTTCTTTTGCTAAATCCAGGAATGTAATCGCATTCATCAAATGATCCTGTCCATGTACCATTAACAACGAAACTTGAGGCCGATTACCCAATGATTCTTGCTGGAGAAGCGCAGTCTGAGTATGATGAGCCTTTACTAATTCATTATTTGCCTCTTCAAATTTTTCCTTTGCCTGTTCAAAGTTCCCCTTTTTTGCCACTTGGATTGCTTCCATGCCAAGACTTTTTGCATTGCCACTATGTACGATTAGATCCATAACCATATCCAGATCTTTCTTTTCTCCCAAATGAGCCACATCCTTTCCCGCTACATGCTCTTTATTCACGGTTTTTGATCAACTGTAATGCAGTTTCCAGCACTTTTTCACCGTTCATTTTTCCATAATCCTGCATATTAATAACAGCCAATGGAATACTTTTTGGAGAAAGCATCTTTTCAAATTTGGCTTTCATATAACGAACTTGAGGGCCTAATAACAGCACGTCAATGTGCTCTTTTGCAATAAACTTATTCGCTTCTGTAGATGACATTGCCATGATTTCCGCATTGATTCCTCTTACTTGTGCTGATTTTTGCATTTTCGTCATTAATAAGCTTGTACTCATTCCAGCTGAACATACTAGTAAAATTCTAACTTTTCCTTCCATCTGAATCCCTCCCAAATAAAAGATTACTTACTACTTCTATTATATGATTTAATTGAATCATTTTTATATTGGTTTATTTCCATCTGGAAATGGAAAAAATCAATTCAAGAAAATGGAAAAAATCAATTCAAAAAAAATAAGCTGATTGTAATGAAATCAACTTATCTGCCTTGACATAATACGAATGATTTTTTCTGCAGATGTACTACTAATCAGCTTTTGAACGGTAGATTTACTTTCTATTACTTTAACTAATTGCTGATACATGCTGTTTAGAGTACCCATGAGCTCTTTTTTTATATTTAATAGACAGACAAATTGTACCATCCTTTCTTCGCTCCATTGAATTGGATGTTTCAAAGTACAAATAGTCCAAAAGGTTTGATCAGTAACAGGTTCAATGGGGTGAGGGACAGCAACCAAATTTCCATAACAGGTAGCAGCCAAACTTTCCCTTTTTAAAACCATTTCTAAATAATTTTTTGGAACGAGATCTTGTTTATATAATTCCCCACACAAGTAACGGATGATACTTTCTTTGCTGCTCAACTCCCGGTGAATAAAAATTCTGGAAGGCGCGAGATATCTTTCGGCCGGATCAGGGTTGGCAGCCAGATGATTTTCTATATTTCTTACATCTTTCTCTTCCAAAAAATTGTTAACTACGACTACTGGCACTTTTAAATTACTTGAAACCGGCAAGGTGCTAATAATAATGTCGACATTCGATAAATCATATGAGGAGAGATGATAGTAGCTGATGGTACCAACAATTTCGATTTCCTTTTCAAATACATTTTTCAAACGATAATAAAGAAGTTTTGCGCTGCCAACGCCGGTTGCGCAGACAATTAGCACCTTTTTTGTCCGTTTCTTCTTTGTCTTCATCCGTTCAAGCGCTGCACCGATGTGTACAGCAAGATAAGCAATTTCATGTTCGCTGGCTTTCAGTTGTAATGAATCCTCAATGCATTTGCTAACCATTACTGCCCCTTCAAATGCATCTGGATACCTCTCTTTTATATCTTCCAGCAGAGGATTCCGGGTACCCATATGGAATCTTAGACGATTGATCGCCGGGCGAAGATGCAGTGTGATACCTTGAACAAACTCCTGATCTTTGTGAAAATTCCAACCAAAACCCGTTTGTAATTGATCTAGAATGCTCTCCACAATTGGATTTACCTCCTCAAATCCTGTGAGCGCCGCTACATTTTCCTTTGGCAGCATTTTGGTCCCTAGTAAATGGAGCATAATATAATCAATTTCGGAAGTTGGAAACTTTAGTCCGGTAATCACTTCAACTTCCCGAATGATTTCCGCAGCAACCAGCCATTCAAAAGCATAATCTTGTTTGTTAAATTGATGATGTATAGTTTCAATGATAAACCCTTCCTCTATCCTTTTGCAGGCAATGGCAATATGAGTAGTTAAGTTTTCTAACTCAATGTCTGAAATGATTAATTGATATTCGTTTATTTTTTTGATCAATATCCCTCTTATTTGTTCAAACAGCAATGAAATATTGCTAGTTTCCGGCTTATCTCCCCCATACCTGTTAAAAATAGAATGAGAGAGGCAGAGCCTTTTCATGTACTCATCCCCTTTTACCTTACTTCCGTAGTGTGGACGGGTAATCAGTTCAAGCTGGTATTTTCCTAAGCGCTTGCGTACTTTCTTCAAATCCGTTTGCAACGTTGATTTGGAAACAAACATTTCATTTTCGAACTCTGCCATTTTCAAAAAATCTTTTGACAGCAGCAGGCGTTTTAATATGTACGCAACCCGGTCTTCCTGTTCTGCAAAATATTTAGATAACTGACTGATTTCTTTTGCTTTTAAAAGCTTCTCAGAATCGATAATCATCAGTCGGTAGCCCATTCCCCTAACCATTTCAATCTTTATACCTATTAAATCACTTTTTTCTTGAAGCTGTTTAATCTCATTACGTACGGTCCGATCACTTAAATTCAATTGTTTCGCAATCCACTGAGCGGATGCTGCTTCAGGAGACTTTGCCAACAACAACAGTATATCTTTTTGCCGTTTTGAGATCAGTGACATTTTCGCTTCCCCTTTCATTAAGTACTGAATGAAGCCGTAGATTATAATATCGGTAACAATACAATGGATTTCCCAGCGAGACAAAAATCATCTCATATTTAATATACTTTTACCTGAATCCGTGACGAAATTTTCATTCAATCTCGAAAAACCCGCATGAAATCTAGTATAATATGGACAGAGTTCCATTTTAACCAATTCCACAATCAGGTGATTTCATGAAAAAGTTTATTATAGAAGCTACGAATGAACGAATTACTGCCCAAGCAGGATTAGCTATTGTAGGAAACCTACTAAATCAGACAAATTTAGATTCAAAGTTAAATGCCTATAAATTACCAAATATTTCTCGTAACCCTGAATATTCAAATGGTGATGTTGCCAAATCTTATATCGGCCTGCTTTGCC
>NZ_KB894033.1 GCF_000374345.1 Heyndrickxia acidiproducens DSM 23148 | reverse complement strand
ACCTCCCGCGGTAAGACGATTCCCTTTCATTCCATGCACCCGTACCATTTACGCCTCCACATCCGGATAGCTTTTGGGCTTTGACTTGTTTGGCAGTCTTACCCTGTAAGAGTACGCCTGATGGTATTCGTGTTCCTCGGGTCAGAATTTTGCCTCCAGCTTCCTTCAGATTCCACTTCACAATGGACACCCTTGCTCTTGGCTAATGGTTGGTCGCTATCTACCCCCATAGCGGACTTTCGCCGCCTAGCGAATCGTCATGCGCGGCGCACCAAAAAAAGATGGTATCGTTACGATACCATCTTTTTTGCTTAAAACCATTATTCATTTTCTGTTGCAGGTTTTTCTGATGTAACAGATACTTTGCTCCAGTCAGTATCCGATTCAGCAGGATAAACCGCCAAGTTTTTCACACGGTCGTTCACCGCATATAATTGATAACGGTACAACGTTGGAATCACCGGCACTTCTTCATTCATATATTCCTGCCATTGGTTGTAAATTTTTCTGCGGTGTTCTTTATCAAATGATTCAGGCGCATGTCCTTTTTCCAGTAATTCATCATTTTTCTTGCTGACAAACCGGGAATAGTTAAACATCGCATTTCTGCCATACAGGCTGGATGGGTCCACATCTGAACCGGTTCCCCATGCAGCTGAATAAACGTCCACTTTCGGGTCATCTTTTTCAATCATGTCATAGAAAGAATTAAATTCAGCAAGGCGGCCGTCAACCAGTTTCACATTCAATCCAACATTTTTCCAGCATTGGATATAGAATTTTGCCAACGGTTCGGCAGTATCACCGCCACTCATAGACAAGAAATTAATGGTGAATTTTTTGCCGTTTGGATCTTCACGGTAACCATCTTTATCTACATCCTTATAGCCGGCTTCGTCCAGTAACTTTTTCGCTTTCTTCACATCATACGTAATGCCTCTTGCATTTTCGTCATAATAACCAGGGAAAGATGGCGGTATCAGACCTGTAGCCGGGAACCGCAATCCGTTATATATTTTTTCGCCCACTGATTTATTATCCAATGCATAGGCCATCGCCTGGCGAAGCTTTTTGTTTTGGAATTTCGGGTTATCCATCACGTTTTCCTGCTTTTTCGCATCCCAGTGCCCGAGCTTGAATCCAATATAGCTGTAAGCCAGGTCAATAGTACCCAGCAGTTGGAAGTTTTTCGCATTCTTCGCAGCTGTATACTGGTCTACCGGGAACATCGCGTAGTCAATTTCACCTTTTTTCATTGATTGTACAATCACCTTAGGATTAACAACTTTGATGACAACACCCTTCAATTTCGGTTTGCCTGCCCAGTAATCATCGTTTCTGACCAGTTCAACAGATTCGCCGGGAACGACTTTCTTTACTTTAAACGGCCCGAACCCGATAGGATTTTTGCGGATTTTATCCGACTGCGCCATTTTTTTGATCGGTACATCTTTTAAATAATGTTTTGGCAGTGGGTTTGTCCAGATCCCCGTTAAAACAGATGGATTGGCACTCTTCCAAGTGATGGAAATTGTTTTATCATCGATCACTTTAATACCGGATATTTTGTCTGCTTTTCCACTGTGGTAGGCATCCATTCCCACAATGTTCTGCATCAATGGATCACCGTAGCGTACGCCGGTGTAATCTTTATTACCAATTACCAGATAAGCAAACTCCAGGTCTTCGGCTGTTACCGGCTTGCCATCCGACCAGTTTACATTGTCTTTAATTTTGATGGTAATGGTCTTGTTAGCATTCGAAAGCTTATAATTTGCAGCGCCACCATTCGTAATTTCATAGTTTTTATTCGTCTTTAACAGCGATTCTTCAAAAAACTTGATCACTTCAAAATCCGGCTGACCTGAATAAAATGCCAGATTAAATGTTCCTTCAAAAGGTGTATCCGAAACAATACCATAATTCAACACGCCACCGTCAATCGCTTTTTTACTGTTCTTGACAGTTGTTGGAAACTTGCTGGATAATTCTTCCTTATTGATCGCCTTGTCTTTTTTGTCGCCGCTGCTTGATGAACTGCTGCACGCAGATAGCAGCAGTGCAAGGATGGCAAGCAAACTCACGACGCTGTAAAACTTTTTGTTCTTCATTGTTCAACCCCCAATATTTTTTATCCTAACCTTTGCCTTGCATCGGCTGCGCGTTTTAACGCCTGACCGATGAAATTTATACACAGCATCATCACCAAAATCAGGAGCGATGCAGGTAACCAAATCCACCATTTATTTTGGAGCACATCCGGGTTTGTCGCATAGCTGACCAAAGTCCCCAGGCTTGGTGTGCTTTCCGGCAGCCCGAAACCGAGATAAGTCAGGCTCGATTCAATTCCAATATTGCTTGCCAAATTAATTGTCAAATTCACGATAATAATTGAACTTAAATTTGGCAGCACCTGGAAGAGAATAATCTTCCAGTCCGGCGTGCCGAGCGTCTTGGATGCATTGACATAGTCCAATTCTCTTTCAGCCAGTGTCTTGGAGCGGATCAATCTTGCCTTCCCCACCCATAAAAAAGCACTCATGATTAGAATAAAGGAATAAACATTATATTTAGGAATAATGGTCACCAACACGATGACCAGCATCAAAAACGGCAGAACTAGAATAAAATCGATAATCCGCATGATGATATTATCAATTACACCGCCGAAATAACCTGCTATCAAACCGACAGTCAAGCCGATGGCGCCGGTTAATAAAGTAATGGTAAGCCCGATTGTAAAAGAATTTTTCGCTCCAATGATCAGCTGGCCGAATATATCGCGGCCGCCATAATCGGTGCCGAGCCAATGTTCAGCAGAAGGAGGAGAATAAATAGACAGTAAATCAACTTTCACAATCTCGTCCTGATTTAATAACAGAGACATCCCGTACACGGTAACTAAAATAATCCCAAGTACGAATAATGAAATGACGGCCATCTTGTCTTTCATCAGTTCCCGCCACATAATCGAGAGTCCGGACGGGCTTTTTTCCATTTTTACGGTAATGGGCTGCTGTGTTGAGATTTCAGCTTTCATCCTTTTCCCTCCCGTTATTCAATCCGGATGCGCGGATCAACAGCGCTTAAGATAATGTCAGATAATAAAGTACCGAATAATGTCGCTATACCTGAAATCATGACGAGCGCTGTCACCACACTGTAATCGCGCTGCATGATCGACTGCAAAAACAGCTGGCCGATTCCGGGATAGCCGAAGATCGATTCCAAAATGACGGACCCGCCTATTAATCCCGTTATCTCGTAGCCGAAGAATGTTGCAATCGGCAAAAGTGAGTTTCTTAAAATATGGTTTGTATAAACCTTTGACTCTGGAACCCCTTTTGAACGCGCCGTCTTTACGAAATCCTTAATCTTTGTATCAATAATTTCATTTCGCAAATACTGGATGGTTCCGACTGTTGCCAGCAGGGCTCCGGATAAAGCAGGCAAAATCAAGTGATAAAGTTTATTTATGTAGTATGCAAATGTGCCGCTTTGGACTTGAATGTCCACACTGCCGCTTGTCGGAAACCAAGAAAGGACAAATCCAAAGATAAAAAGCATGATTAAGGCAAAAATAAAAAGCGGCGTGGCATAACTCAAATAGTTATAACCCGTTATCAATTTATCAGCCCATGAGTCCGTCCATCTGCCGCCCACGATCCCGAGTGGAATAGCAATGGCATATGTTAGAACAAGAATAACCACCGATAACAGGATCGTGTTCCACATTCTGCCGGCAAGCAAATCCGTAACAGGTTGCTTGTGGATGTATGAGATGCCGAGATCCCCTTTGAACAAGTTCTTTATCCAGTTAAAATATTGGACATATGCCGGATCATTCATGCCCAATTTTTCCTTCATTTCATTGAGTGTCTGAACGTCCATTTTTGGATTGCTTGCCAGTTGTCCAGTCAGCGCATCTCCAGGCATCGCTTTTGCGAGTGCGAAAATCAGGACGCTGAGTATAATCAATTGAGGGACCATGATGAGAATTCTGCGTAAAATAAACTTAAACATAACTGTCCCTCCTCTCTTTATGGAAGCGCAACGGAATGTGTACTTGAAATTGGTTTAAGTTTGTACGCTTTTCCCTCTTCATCAAAGTATTCCTTAAAAGCATGCTGGAATTCAAGGCTAATCTTTTCACGGAACACTTTATGTTCTGAACGGCGCTCCGGATCAACATTTGGAATCGCAGAAAGCAGCCGCTTTGTATAAATATGCTGCGGGTTTTCGTAAATTTCCTCGCTTGTCCCTTCCTCCACAAATTGGCCGCGGTACATAATGCCGATCCGGTCACACATATGCCGGATAATGCCCAGGTCATGGCTGATGAACAGATAGGTTAAATTCAATTCTTTTTGGATATCCTTCATAAAGTTCAATACTTGGGCTTGTACTGAAACATCCAGCGCAGAGACCGGTTCATCCGCGATAATCAGTTTAGGATTCAACGTAAGCGCACGGGCTATCCCGATCCGCTGGCGCTGCCCTCCTGAAAATTCATGCGGATATTTAAAAATGGAGTCGGGACTTAAGCCGACCTTCTCCATAACTTCCTGCACTTTTTTCCTTTCTTCTGCAGGTGAAAGTTTTTCAAAATTCCGGAGCGGTTCGGCAATTATATCCGCCACCCTTTTTTTCGGATTCAATGAAGAATACGGATCCTGGAAAATCATTTGGATATCTTTGCGGTAATGATTGAATTGTTTTTTACTTAATGTTGTTAAATCATGATCCTGAAAGATGATTTCTCCCGACGTGGCTTTGTTTAAACCAATGATCGTCCTGCCTGTTGTGGTTTTGCCGCAGCCCGACTCGCCGACGAGCCCGTATGTTTCCCCTTCATGCAATTCGAAACTGATATCATTGACAGCTTTTACATAATCTACTACTCTTCTGAAAAAACCGCCCCGTACCGGATAGTAAACTTTTAAATGATTGAGTTTAAGAAATACCATAATTTAAGTCCCCTGTATTTTGTTCTTCCGGGAAATGGAAATGGCGGTAGCAAGTGCAGCGTACCCAATGCCCTTTTTCCACTTCACGCAGCACCGGATTCTCCTCATGTTCCGATTCGTCAATCCAGCTGATCCGCGATTTAAAGCGGCAGCCTGTCCGTGGCAGGTTCTTTAATGAAGGAACAATACCCTGGATGACATGCAGCCTGTCTTTCGTTGCGTTTGCAGATGGGATTGAATTCAGCAGCGAACGGGTATACGGATGGAGCGGATTTTTAAATAGCGAAACAACATCCGTGAGCTCGACGATCTCCCCTGCGTACATAACAGCAACCCGGTCGGCCATTTCTGCCACCACACCAAGATCGTGGGTGATCAATATAATCCCCGTTTTCATTTGTTTCTGTAAATCTTTCAATAAATCCATGATTTGCGACTGGATGGTAACATCTAAAGCAGTTGTCGGTTCATCCGCAATCACCAGAGAAGGTTCGCAGGCAATGGCGATCGCGATGACAACCCGTTGCCGCATGCCTCCTGAAAGCTCATGGGGATATTGCTTGTAAGTCCTTTCCGGATAGGGAATTCCAACACGCTTTAACAATTCAAGTGTCCGTTGTTTTTTTTGCGTACCGGATAATTTTGTATGGTAATCCATATTTTCCTCAATTTGCCTGCCCACCGTCATAAGCGGATTCAGTGCAGTTAAAGGATCCTGGAAAATAATCCCCATTTCAGCACCGCGGATTTGATTCAATGCACTGGTCTGAAGCGGCAGCAAGTCTTTGCCTTTAAAATTGATTTTTCCACTCAGCTTTGTTTTTTCCTCTGGATGGAGCCCCATAACAGCCAGTGCCAGAGCGCTTTTGCCGCACCCGGATTCCCCAACAATTGCAACGACTTCATTTTCTTTTACGGTTAATGAAACATCATCGACAGCAGCATAATATGTATCTTCAATTTGGAAAGAAACATTTAAGTTTTGAATCTGCAAGAGCGGTTGATTATCCAAGTTGTTTTCCCTCCTTGCCTAAAAAGTGTTATATATAAAAATATAGACTCAAGTCTAAAAACTTGTTGCCTAAATAATATTACAATTTTATTTCTAATGCAACATATTTTTTAGTAATATATGATAAATTTTATTTTTTTGTAAACATTTATAACATCAATTGTTATAGAAATAACTTAGTACAGTAGGAAAATTCAGTATTTGACCACAAAAAAAGATATATTATAATAATAGTTTCTATTTATAAAATAAACCTTTTTGTTAGGAATGTATCGGAAGGATGGGAAAGATATTTTAAGGTCGAAAAATCATGGTCTTTTTTGAATTGGCTGATTAAAAAAAATCCGAGTGCGTATCCCATCATATTTGGAACAAATTTTCTGCCAAACAACAGTTGATCATGCATTCTTTCGCTCTTTTTCATCTCCCGGTTCTCACTAAAGAACCGGCGCCACGCCCGCATCTTTTGCTGTTCCGTATAGAGGCGTGAAGTTTCAGAGACATATTCTGCACCGCAGTATTCCTGTACAGCATGTTCCGCAAGGCCTTCAAAGACAATGGAATCCAATAAAGTATATTCTGAAAGCGGCTTTTTCAATTTCGCCATACGTGCTGCATGATGGTATTCATGAACAAAGAGCGCTTCCCATTCTTTCATATCCGGCACCGGAGCCAGGAACAAAAAAACGGCATTTTCGAGTGTTAATCCGGATTTTTCCCGGGCAGGACGGAACCTGAGGCCTTTTCCGGGCCGGATTGGAAAAATGTAAATATCGATTTCCGGGCCTTTCCAAAGTTTGCGATAATGTTTTTCATACGCTGAAATTTTATCCCAGGCTTTTGCTTTTTTCAGTTCAAGAAAGATTTGCTTTGCCCGTACGGAAGACCGGTACATTCCAAAGGTTTGTAAATAGCGGTAAAAATCTTCCGGATCTTGGCTCCCCTGCTTGATTTTTCTGCACATCTTTTCCGGCCGGTCAAAATCTTTATCCAGCCACTCATCGGTTCGAATGACGCTCATTTCCCCTCACCCCTTATCTTTCCTTATATATGTATTGGAGAAATTCTATTTGTATGTAAAAAAAGACAAGCGCAACAATGGTTGCGCTTGTCTTTTTTGTATACAAAACGGGGCACTTTATCACCCAAATTTTTTAAAGGCCAGGGTTGCGTTATGGCCCCCAAAGCCAAAGGAATTGCTGATCGCTACGTTTACTTCCTGGCTGCGGGCCTTGTCCGGAACATAGTCCAAATCACAGTCCGGATCAGGCGTTTCGATATTGATCGTTGGCGGAATTATGTTGTCTTTAATTGAAAGAACGGAGAAAATGGCCTCCACACCTCCTGATGCGCCTAGCAGATGGCCGGTCATGGACTTGGTGGAGCTCATTGCAAGTTTATACGCATGGCTGCCGAAGACTTCTTTGACTGCAATTGTTTCATTTTTGTCATTATATTGTGTGCTCGTCCCGTGGGCATTGATATAATCAACGTCTTCAGGTTTCAGCCCTGCGTCATCTAATGCCATTTTCATCGCACGGGCACCGCCTTCGCCACCCGGTGCCGGTGCGGTGATATGGTAAGCATCACCTGTTGCACCATAGCCAATGACTTCAGCATAAATTTTTGCACCGCGCGCTTGTGCGGATTCGAGATCCTCCAGCACTAAGATGCCGGCGCCTTCGCCAATGACAAATCCGTCCCGGTTTAAGTCAAACGGGCGGCTTGCAGTATTCGGATCCGGATTGGTTGTCAGCGCCGTATTGGATGAGAACCCGGCCAATGCCATTTTAGTAATTGGCGCCTCTGCCCCGCCGCAGATCATCGCATCACAATCCCCGCGCTGGATCACTTTAAAGGCGTCGCCGATCGAATTCGTGCCGGTCGCACAGGCTGTTACCGTACAGGAGTTTATGCCTTTTGCCCCCAGAATGATCGATACTTGTCCCGCCGCCATGTCAGGGATCATCATCGGCACAAAAAACGGGCTCACACGGCGGTATCCGCGTTTTAAAAACATATCATATTGATTTTCAAACGTCTCCATACCGCCAATGCCTGATCCGATCCATACGCCGACCCGGTTCGCATTTTCTTCGTTGATGGTTAAATCCGCATCTTTTACAGCCATCAGCGCAGATGCAACCGCAAAATGGGTAAAACGATCCATTTTGCGTGCATCTTTGCGTTCGATATAGTCTTCAATATTAAAATCTTTCACTTCTGCAGCTACTTTTGCCGGAAACTGTTCCGCATCCAGCCTTGTCAACGGACCGATGCCGGTTTTCCCGTCTAAAATATTCTGCCAGGATGTTTGTGCATCATTTCCTGTTGGTGTAACTGCGCCTATTCCTGTTACCACTACTCTTCTATTTTCCATCATTCCATCTCCTTTTCCAGGCACAAGAAGACCACGATCACGATAGCGTATCATGAACAGAGATAAAGCTCACCATGCTGCTTGTTTTAAAAACCCGGGGCATACTTATCTTCCCCATCTGATTAAAATAGCACCCCATGTTAAGCCGCCTCCGAAGCCGACCATTAAAACGAGATCATCGTCTTTTATTTTTCCTTCTTCTAATTCATCCACCAGTGAAATTGGAATTGAAGCTGCGGATGTATTCCCGTATTTGTGTATCGTCTTTGACATTCTTTCAACAGGCAGTCCCAACCGTTCACGGGCAGATTCCATAATTCTGATATTCGCCTGATGGGGGATTAGGAAATTGACATCTTCTCTTGTTAAGCCTGCCTTTTTAATCACATTCAGGCTCGATTCACCCATCTGGCGGACGGCAAATTTAAACACCTCGCGCCCGTTCATGACAAGATGGCCGTCTTTGTCTTCATATAAGTACTTGCCGCCTGAACCGTCTGAACCGAGTTCAAAGGAGAGAATCCCCCTGCCTTCAGATACAGGGCCGATTACCGCTGCTCCTGCCCCGTCCCCAAACAGCACAGCCGTACTGCGGTCTTCCCAGTTGGTAATTTTAGATAATTTTTCAACACCTACAATTAAAACATATTTATACGTATTCGTCTCAATAAATTGCTTGGCCGTCGCTACGCCGTACATAAATCCGGAGCATGCCGCACTAATATCCATTGCTGCCGCTTTTTTGGCGCCCAGGCGGTCCTGAAGGATATTGGATACGGTCGGAAACGGCTGATCCGGTGTCACGGTTGCAACAAGAATCAGATCAAGCTCTTCCGGTGCAATATTCGCATGTTCAATTGCTTTCCGGGCAGCTTCATAGGCCATGTCCGAAGTTTCGATCTCATCCGGAGCAATGCGGCGTTCTTCAATCCCGGTTCTTGTACGGATCCATTCGTCGGTTGTATCCATTATTTTTTCAAAATCAAAGTTTGTCATGACTTTTTCAGGATTATATTTACCTACACCAATTATTCCAGCATTCATGCATATTTTCCTTCCTTCTTCACGTTGTTGTTCCCTATATCCGGTATTATATCTATTATTATGACCTGATCCTAATTATAACAAAGCGATCTTTTTTTGTCACGCTCCGCTTCGCTGTCACCATGGCATTCAACCAAGCCAATCCTGTTTTTGTACATATGCTGTTAACAAAAAGCGTCTGGATAACGTGCCTTTTTTGAAAAAACAAACGGTATGAAAGGAAGTGTGGAAATGAAAGATGATGAAAGAACCCATCCATTCGATCAAATGTTTTTCGGGCAGCGCAACATGAAACGGGAAACGGAAGAGGCCAAAGAGAACAAGGACGAAACAACCGGACCGGATTTGTTTGACCATGAAATTTTCCGGAATCTTGATGTCAATGCGTTATTAGACAATGCAGGAAAACTGATGGATACGTTTGATCAATTAAAACCGATGTTAAACAAAGTCTCTCCTTTGGTTGAAAAATTTCTTTCCAACATAAAAAAAGACCGGTGAATATGTGTTTGGCTAATCAGGCAAGCTGCTTCGCATTTGCCTGATTTGCATCATAATGGCCTCTTGATACGAAAGGGATGGGGAGACAGTGATCGCATCCAGATCTTTTTGATCAACTGTATGCTGCTCAGGCAGCGGAATGGTTTTGAAAAGCTCCTCATTTAGATAACGGGCGATTTCCTCCCAAGTGTTTCCTTCCCGGCTTTGCAAAAAATATTTTCCCCCGGTTTGTCCCTTTTCAACCGTTTGAACCACCGCCTCCGCTGCATCACTGATGAACAGGGCATCCCTGTCTTCATACGTAAGATCCGGCCGGGTGCTGCCACTGATGATTTGGTGAAATGCGAGCTGCCTTGGCTGATAGGGACCATACAGGGTTGGCACATAAAATTCAAAGCATAAACTTTCCTTGAATTGTAAAGGCGGAATCCAGCTTTCCCGCTCCTGATCCGTCAAAATGTGCGCCGGAAAAATCAGGATATGTTTCTCGACCTGTCCGGCAATTTGGTTAAGAAAGCTGGCCATTCGCTCCAGTTTCTCTTTGTCACGCTGAATATAATAGTCGTAAACAGGCAGGAAACAGGTAAATGCTTCCCTATCTGTAAATAAGGCCGCCTGCTGATAGACAAGATTTGCGTTTCTTCCTACTTCCATCCATTTTTCCGTATGAACCATGATTTCCTCTGTTTCTTCGTCAACCGCAACTACGGAACAGCCCTGGTTCAATAATGCTTTGCACAGCTCAAATCCGGCAAATTGATGGGCACCGATGACAAGCGCCTGGTTCATAAAAGGACCCTCCATACGCATTACATTTGTATTATTCTTATGCAGCTTCCTCATTAAAAATACTTTTTAGCTGTTTATTCGCGTTTTTCTTAACCATACGGGGAAAATAAGAAAGATGTAACGGATGTTTCACTTTATCAAACATCAGGCCTATGATATGATGGAATAAAGTAAATCCACTCGATTTCAGACAATTTGAGGTGAAATTTATGAAATACTTCTTTACGCTATTCTGGGTTTTTTTGCTGACCCAAATGCTTGGTTATGTCGGCAGCTCCATGACAGGTACTACATACAGTGTGAAAACCATGGCCGTTGTATCCCTTGTCCTTACGGTTTTGATTTTTATTGTCGATGCTATTTTGCCAAAGCACGTTTCAGTAAAAGAATGAGAAAAAGCCATGATTTCGGATCATGGCTTTTTTTGGGCTAGCAGCAGGTGGAGTTTGGAACTTTGTTCACTTCTGATCTGCCGCAATTTTCAACGCTCCGTCAGCTATTTCGAGCCGCACGGTTTGATTTGGCCCTATTTCTCCGGCAATGATGGCTTTTGCCAGCCGCGTTTCAACCTGATGCTGGATGAAACGTTTCAGCGGCCTTGCCCCGTAAACGGGATCATATGCGGACCGCGCAATCCACTGCTTCGCTTCATCCGTAAGCGTTAAACGGATGGACTGTTCGCTTAAGCGCGCCGCCAATTCCTTCATCAGCTTTTCAACAATCCCCTTCATATCTTCCATGCTGAGCGGTTTAAAGAGAATGATATCATCAATTCTGTTTAAAAATTCAGGGCGGAACGAGGCACGCAGCTGTTGAAATACAAGATTTTTTGTGTTCTCGTCAATTTCCCCTCCTTTTATGTCCAGTAAATAAGACGAACCGATGTTGGATGTCATAATAATGATGGTGTTTTTAAAATCCACTGTCCTGCCCTGTGAATCGGTAATTCTCCCGTCATCCAGTACTTGCAGCAAAATATTGAATACTTCCGGGTGCGCTTTTTCAATTTCATCCAGAAGTATGACGGAATACGGCTTTCTTCTGACCGCTTCGGTTAGCTGGCCGCCTTCTTCGTAGCCGACATATCCCGGAGGCGCCCCGATTAATCTGGAAACGGTATGTTTTTCCATATATTCGCTCATATCAATCCGGATCATATGGTCTTCATGGTCAAACAGATGCTGTGCCAGCGCTTTTGCCAGTTCGGTTTTGCCGACGCCGGTCGGGCCGAGAAAAATAAAGGAACCAATCGGCCGGTTCGGATCTTTCATGCCGGCGCGCGCCCGCAACACGGCATCACTGACGAGGCTGACCGCTTCATCCTGGCCGATGACCCGTTCATGGAGAATGCTTTCGAGTTTCAGCAATTTTTCTCTTTCCCCTTCAACCAGCTTGGTAACAGGGATACCGGTCCAGCGTCCGACAATACCGGCGATTTCTTCTTCAGTGACTTCTTCCCTTAAAAGCCTGTTTCCGCTCTGTTTTTGCGTCATTTGCTGCTCCAGCTGCTTTAATTCTTTGAGGGCGGCCGGGATGCGCCCGTGCCGTAATTCTGCGGCTTTATTTAAATCATATTGATTCTCGGCCTCTTCCAGATCGCGGCGGTATTTTTCGAGCAATTCGCGTTTATCCTGGATCTTTTGCAATTCAGCTTTTTCCGCCTGCCATTTCGCGCGCATGGCATCTGCCTGGTCTTTCAGGTTTGCCAGTTCACCCTGCAAGATGCTAAGCCGTTCTTTGCTTGCGTCATCAGTTTCTTTCTGCAAGGCGGCTTCTTCAATTTCAAGCTGCATGACCCGCCTTGTCACCTCATCCAGTTCACTTGGCATCGAGTCCATCTCAACACGAATGTTGGCGCATGCCTCATCCACTAAATCAATCGCTTTGTCCGGCAAAAAGCGGTCGGTAATATAGCGGTCTGAGAGCGTCGCAGCCGCAACCAGTGCTTTGTCGTGGATGCGGACACCATGGTGGATTTCAAACCGTTCTTTCAGTCCGCGCAAAATCGAAATGGTATCTTCCACGTCCGGCTCCTGAACGAGAACCTGCTGGAACCGCCTCTCCAGTGCTGCATCTTTCTCAATATATTGGCGATATTCATTGAGGGTAGTTGCGCCGATACAGTGCAGTTCGCCGCGGGCAAGCATTGGTTTCAGCATATTGCCGGCATCCATTGCCCCCTCCGTTTTTCCGGCGCCGACAATCGTGTGCAGTTCATCGATAAAAAGCAAAATCCGGCCATTGCTTTTTTTAATTTCCTGCAGCACTGCCTTCAAGCGTTCTTCAAATTCACCCCTGAATTTCGCGCCAGCCACAAGTGCGCCGATATCCAGTGAAAAAATAGTTTTGTCTTTTAAACCTTCCGGAACGTCTTTGCGCACAATTCTTTGTGCCAGTCCTTCTACAATTGCCGTTTTTCCGACACCCGGCTCGCCGATCAGGACCGGGTTATTTTTCGTTTTTCTAGATAAAATACGAATCACATTGCGAATTTCCACATCTCTTCCAATTACCGGATCCATTTTGCCTGCTTTTACGGCTTCGACTAAATCAATACCGTATTTTCCCAACACCTGATAAGTTGATTCCGGGTTTTGTGATGTCACTCTCTGGTTCCCCCTTACTTTTTGGATTGCCTCCAATAGCTTGTCTTTTGTAATATGCTTCTCTGTTAAGAAACGGGAAAGTTCGTGATGGCCCAGTTCTGTTAATGCCAGTGCCAAATGCTCCACCGAGATGTACTCGTCCTTCATTTGCTGCATCTCGCCTTCCGCCAGGCGGAACAGTTCCAGCAAAAGAGTTGATAAGTATGGAGGGTTTGCAGTGCCATGCTGAATGACTTCCGGCATTTTTTCGACAAGATCATTTATTTTCCGGGAAATCATCCCGCCTTCGATGCCAGTCCCCGCATATAAAGCCAGGAGCAGGCTATCAGGTTTTTCCAAAAGCACCTTCCATAAATGGGCAATATCAATTTCAGGATGATGCCGTTCTGCTGCAAGCTGCTGTGCCTGTGCCAAACCTTCCTGGACCGTATAAGTCATGCGGTTAATATCCATCGTTCTCCACCTCTGGCTTTTTCAGTTTTCACTACTCTTATTTTACCTTTTTCAATTGGGCACAGCAAAGCACGAGGATTTTCTTCCTCGTGCTTCATCCCTTAGGGGGGACGAACCCCCTACGGCTTGCGTTTATATGTCCAATGGCGTCTGTGGTTGGAGGTTTCCGGAAAATGGTCACCTGCGCTCAGATGGATGTTTTTCGGGTTGACGACCGGATCGCCGTTTTCCCCCACCTCAACATAGATGCCATTATTTGGTGCTTTATCCCCCGAGCGGAACCGGTGTTTCTGGCCCAAAGAAATGCCCCCTTTATGAATCAATCTTTCCCTTCTAGTTTGGGCATTCTGCTGCACATCATGAGCGTATATTTTTGCCATGAAAAAAACGGCCGTACGATACGGCCGCATTTATATATCAGTTGAGTCCCAGGGCAATTTTTGCATAGCGGGACATCCGGTCTTTTGACCAAGGCGGATTCCAAACAATATTGACATGGGTATCTTTTACTTCCGGAATATCCTGGACTGCCATCTGGACCTGATCGACAAGAATCCCGGCCAAAGGACAACCGATAGCTGTCAAAGTCATCGTAACGGTCAGGCAGCCTTCTTCATCCAGTTCAAGGTCATATACGAGGCCTAAATTTACAATATCTATGCCGATTTCAGGGTCAATGACTTGCTCAAGCGCGCCCATAATATTTTCTTTTAAAGCTTCATCCATGGTTTTCACCCTCCTCCATGTTTCTATCATAACAAAATTGCATTCAAGATAAAAATAAAATTTTTTAACACGATTTTAACACCGGCACCTGTATGTTTTTCTGAAAACTGTTATATTATTTAGTATAGTTTCGATACTAGAAAAATTATTTTATCTCAAATCCGCCGGCAAAATTTTTTGCCGGCTGTCTGTTAGACCCTATATTTCATTAAAGGAGAAAAAACAAATGCCGCAACCTTATTTAATTGCTCTTGATCTTGATGGTACCCTGCTGAATGATAAGAAGACCATATCTCCAAAAACAAAAGCCGGTTTGAAAAAAGCAAGGGATGAAGGCTATATTGTGATGATTTCAACCGGCCGTCCTTACCGCTCAAGCGAACAGTATTATCATGAACTCAGCCTCGATACACCGATTGTCAATTTTAACGGGGCATTCATTCACCACCCGCGAAATAGCCGCTGGGGCATGTACCATAAAACGCTGCCGCTTGAGGCCGTCAAAAATATTGTGGAAACCTGTGTGGATTTTCACCTGTATAATATTGTCGCAGAAGTGAAAGATGATGTCTATCTGCACCATCATGATGAAAAGCTGCTGGATATTTTCCGGCTCGGCAACCCCAAAATCACAACCGGCAACCTGATGAACTTTTTAAAAGATGAACCAACATCGATGCTGATTCATGCGGCCAAAGAGGATGTGCCCGGGATCCGCAGCTATTTAAGCGACGTACATGCGGAAGTGATTGACCACAGGCGCTGGGGTGCACCGTGGCATATTATTGAAATCATTAAATCCGGCCTGAACAAAGCAGTCGGCGTGCAAAAAGTAGCTGCTGATTACGCCATTCCGAAAGAACGGATTATCGCTTTTGGCGATGAAGACAATGACCTCGAAATGATTGAATATGCCGGAACAGGCGTGGCGATGGGAAATGCGATCCCGGCGTTAAAAAATATTGCCGATGAAATTACCGTTTCTAAAAACGTAGACATCTATAGACATAAATATCAAACGTTTGTTATAAGAAAAATCTTACCACGCAAAACGAACAGTGTTTTTTGCGAATCGTGTTAGGGAATCT
>NZ_KB894032.1 GCF_000374345.1 Heyndrickxia acidiproducens DSM 23148 | reverse complement strand
AAACCTGTTTTTTCCATCTTAACCGCTTACGTCACAACTTGCATACTTGCCGGCAATTTAAAGCCGAATAGAATTTCAAGTATCACTTGTCATGTATATCTTTCCCTGTTTCTGATACTGGAAACGATTTGTCCAGCGTTCTTTTTGAATCTTTAAAATAGGAAGTAACGGATTGTCCGACATCTTCCTCATTTCCTGTTAAAAGACTGCGGACGATTTTCCTATGTTTTTCGATGACCCATTCAACATGCTCCGGGCCGTGAGCAAAGACATCTTCAGTCGTCACAATGATGACAGCCATAATCAGCGATCTCATGCCATTCCACAAATTCATAATACGCCTGTGGCCGGCATTTCGGATGATCTCTTCATGGAAGGAAAAATCGTAATAGGCAAAGTCGCTGTGATTATGGTATTTTGCGGCAATTTCCATTTTATCAATCGTCTGATTTAACCGTTTGATGAACTGGTCTTGTTGGCCAACTGTTACTCTTTGCTGCGCAAAATTCTCAATCATTTCACGCACGTCATACAGTTCATGGATATCTTCCGGGCTCATCCCTAATACACAGGCACCCATTCTTTCCAAGCGGATCAGGCCATCATTAGCGAGCGCTTTCATTGCATCGCGGACTGGTGAACGGCTGGTTCCATATTTCCTGGCGATCTGATTTTCAGAAAGAATCTCCCCGGGTCTTATCACATTTTCAAGGATTAAGAGGCGCAATTCATTTGCTATTTGTTCACCAAGCGATGCGTCTTTCATCCATAATTCAGGGAAATGCAGCATATGAAAAACTCCTGTCATCAAAGTGATCGGTAAAAATAGAAATTGGTTTTCCTGCTTCCTTTTTCATTTCACTTGCCAACTTAAATGAGGTAACTTAAAATATTTCAATGAATTCATGCTTCTTTTGGAATGAGACGGCGGTTGCAAATGCCCGGGCTTCACTGATCGGACCGGGTTACAGCATGGCCGCCGAATTCATTTCGAAGCGCAGCAACCACTTTGCCGGTAAAAGTATCTTTTTCGAGAGAACGATAACGCATCATCAGCGCTAAGGTAATAACCGGTGCAGACGCTTTCAAATCAAGTGCGGATTCAACCGTCCATTTTCCTTCGCCGGATGATTCCACGATCCCGCTGATTTCATTGAGATGGGCATCCTTAGCAAAGGCATTCTCCAGCAGTTCGACAAGCCAGCTGCGAATCACTGAGCCGTGACTCCAGACTTTTGCAACAGCATGGTTATCATACTCGAACGGACTTTTTTCCAGAATCTCGTACCCTTCAGCCAGCGCCTCCATCATGCCGTATTCAATACCATTATGCACCATCTTGAGGAAATGGCCGCTCCCCGGTTTGCCGGTGTAGAGGCATCCATCTTTTACCGTAATTTTTTTAAAAAGCGGCTCCATCACATCATATGCAGATTTATCGCCGCCGATCATCAGGCAAGCACCATTCCTCGCCCCGTCCATTCCGCCGGAAGTACCGACATCGAGAAAAGCAATCCCTTTTTCCCGAAGCATCTCATAATGCCTGAGTGAATCGGTATAACGTGTATTCCCGCCATCCATGACGATATCACCAGGGCTTAGCAACTTACTAAGGCGATGAATGGTTTCTTCCGTCGGTTTACCGCTTGGCACCATCACCCAAACCTTTCTCGGTGTCTCAAGTCCGCGGATGAATTTTTCCAGCGAGGTATAATAATTTGCCCGCGAATCCAGAGATGCCGCCCGTCTGACTGTCTCTTCGGAAATATCATAAGCCTTCACATTAATCTGATGATCAAGCATATTTCGTGCCAAATTCAAACCCATTTTTCCAAGGCCGATCATACCAATCTCCATCATGACCCTCCTTTATCCTGTATACTTGTCGACAAGTTTATCGCAGAGATAGCGCTTTTATTTTTAGTCATTAAAATGTAACCCTTTTCTTCCTACAAACTTATCTTAATCCTACCATTGATCCATGTCAAGATAGGATGCGAGATTCATAGAAATATCACATAACGGGCAAATTTTCCTAAATCCTGAGAATTACTCGACACGTTTAATTTTTCTGCCTCGCTGGCTGCATACCTGATGGAGGTCACTTTGCGGGACTTTTTATCCCATGTTGTTCTGCAGCTTGCACTGACCTGTACGGAAGAAATGATTGGCTTGGCTCATCCGGTATTAGAAATCGAGGAGCGGGCGCCTTAAAAACGGCAACAGGCTGGTTTCGGATTCCGTGAGATAAGCTCCGCTCCCGGCGTGGCGTTTCCGTTCACAAACCGGGTTCGGAGCATTTTTACAAACGCCGTGTTGCTTCCACAAAATTCAGCTGAATGAAAAGTGGGAATTCTTACCCTGTGAATTTTTACAAACGCCATACTCCTTCTGCTCAAAAATGTTCAAAGCAGGATCTTAGCTCCCGGACGGTTTCTCTTTTTTTAAAAACCGGATGATTTCCGCGTAGTTGCTTGTAAAGATGGCAGGTTTCTCCAGCAATTCTTCAATCCTTTTTGAATCGTCCGTTTCCACTAAAATAAAACCGGGCAGCGCCGAAAACTGGATTGCCGGGTTTATGCGGCGGATATCTTCGTATTGATAATGAAGTTCAAGCGATACGTCTTCCATTTCAAATAACGGGACATGCTCTTCTTCCTCCCAGTCTTCGTCATTCACAACAATCAGTGTGTACCAGTTCCGTGGGTCTTCAGCCGCCAGCCCGCGGTTTTTTTGTGTTATAAGGCGATCCACACAAATGAAAACGCCGGTTAATAATAGTAACAAGACGGAATACAGCCATAATTGGGACAGAAACAGCAGAACCGTTGCGAACAGCGACAGGACACTTAACCTTTTTGCCACCAGTTGAACCAACAAAAGGATATCATTCATCGTTCACGTCTCCCAATTCAAGATGTCTAAATCCCTTCCCCCTATTCTATGCACCCTCATTGTCCGTTGTTCCAGTGCATAATGTTTCAATTCTTTTACAGATTGAGACATAATAAGAAAAGCGAAGGCGCCTTGAACAGGGGCGGCAAGCAAATGCTCCGGCACCAGAGAAGTCCGCTTCCGGCTTCAATGTGCCGGACTTTGAACTGAGCCCCCGGGCGCTGCAGCTGGATCAAGAAAAGCCGTAGGGCGCTTGCCAATCGGAGTACGGATTTCAGGGCCTCTGACTGAGATAATAGGATAACACGGTGAGGGACGAACCGATGTTGACTTATCGCTAGAAAGAGGACAGGAAATCCGCTAGCCGATAGCGCCCTCAGCTGGACAATCAGAAAAACCGTAGGGCGCTTGTCCATTGGCGTACGGATTTCAGGGCCTTGGGGGTTTGGTCCGATATTGGCTTCTCTCAGATAGAGGCAAAAAACAGCTCAACTGTTGGACAATCGAAAAAATTATAAATAGAAAAGGGGCATATAATATGAGCCGATATGATGCTTTATTTGAACCATTTACCTTTAAAAGCGGGGTTACGATAAACAATCGGATTGTGATGGCACCGATGACACATTATTCCTCAAACGATGATGGGTCAATCTCGGATGCTGAACTGCGCTATTATGCAGAACGTGCGGGCAGCCCTTCGCTCGTCATCACCGCCTGCGCGAACGTGACAGCAAACGGCAAAGCCTTTACGGGGCAGCCGGCAGCAGACCGGGATGAAATGATTGCCGGCATGAAAAAGCTCACCGGCGTAATTCACAAAGCAAAAGCGAAAGCAGTTCTGCAAATCCACCATGGCGGCCGCGAATGCCCGCCGGAACTCGTGCCAAACGGAGATATCGTAAGTGCAAGCGATGTTGATACTTCTACCGGCGATGCGCATGCACGGGCGCTGACATCAGATGAAACCGAAGCGATTGTACAGGCGTTCGGCGAAGCAACCCGGCGCGCCATTGAAGCCGGTTTTGACGGGGTGGAAATCCACGGGGCCAATGGCTATCTCGTTCAACAATTTTATTCTCCGGCCACAAACCGGCGCACGGACAAATGGGGCGGCAGCCTTGAGAAACGGCTTGCTTTCCCGCTTGCAGTCGTGGATGCCGTGAAAAAAGCTGCCGCTGAGGCTGAGCAGCCGTTTTTGGTTGGCTACAGGCTCTCCCCGGAAGAACCGTACGAACCGGGAATCACAATGGCAGATACCTATACGCTGTTGGATGCTCTGGTAGAAAAAGATTTGGACTATCTTCATATTTCTATGCTCGATTTTTGGTCGAAAGCAAGGCGCGGCGCGGATCCTGAACGCAGCCGTATTGAACAAATTTTGGAGAGAATTGGAAGCAAAGTACCCGTAATCGGTGTCGGTTCCCTGCACACAGCGGACGATGCATTAAAAGCATTAGAAACCGGTGTACCGCTGATTGCGCTCGGCCGCGAACTGGTGATTGAACCGCACTGGGCGGAAAAAATCCGCTCCGGAAAAGAAGCTGAAATCCAAACCGCATTAAAGCTTGACGACCGCGAACGCCTTGTCATCCCTGAACCGCTTTGGAACAACATTATCTCAAGACCCGGCTGGTTCCCGTTTGAATCATAAGCCTTTTTAGAGCCTCATGTACTGCGGGAAAGCCATTTTTGGGCCCAGCCTGCATTTTTGCAACGAAATTGCGAAATGCGGGCCGGGCTCTTTTTTATAAAAAAAAGGGATTTTCTGCTTGACATTAATCACTTACAATATTAAACTAAGTTACGAAAAGTAATTAATAAAGTTTTTATTAGTTGATTACTAAATGTTTTTGCATGAGTTTAGATGACACATATTTCATCATTGATAAAGTATGGGGTCTGTTTTTTTGCGAGGGTGCTGTCACGCGTTACCCTGTCTTAGAAAAATGATGAGCAAACTGTGCATCTCTGGCATGCAGAACGTTCCGATCCAAAAAATAATGATGGATCAAGTGGGGGTTCAATGACCATTCATGTAAACGGATGGCCAATCCATTCATAACGAAATTTAGGAGGAATTTATTATGGCAAATTCAAAATGGGCAGTAGACTATGCACATAGCTCGATTGATTTTACAGTCAAACATATGATGATTTCAAAAGTTAAAGGGTCTTTCCAAAAATTTGAGGCTGATATTGAAGCAGATCCACAAGATTTAACGAGTGCCGCTGTTTCTTTTACCATTGACGTAAGCAGCATTGATACAAAAAATACTGACCGTGACAACCACCTGCGTTCAGCAGACTTCTTTGATGCAGAAAATTACCCCAATATTACATTCCTCTCGACTTCGGTTACAAAAGTGGACGATGACGAGTATGAAATAACGGGCAACCTGACCATTCATGGCGTAACCAAGGAAGAAACGTTTAACGTTACTTTCGAGGGGATTTCCAAAAACCCGATGACCGGTGCTGAAACAGTCGGCTTAAGCGCAGAAGGTAAAGTAAAACGCAGCGACTACGGCCTGACATGGAACGCCGCACTTGAAACCGGCGGCGTATTGGTCGGCGATGACATTAAATTTACAGTTGAACTGGAAGCAAGCAAAGCGGAATAAAACGGATCTGGAATGGAACCGCGCCGGGCGAAAGCTGTCCGGCGCGGTTTTGGTTATATGGATAGATTCCGGTTATGATTATGAACGACCGCGAGCGTGGATTTTCTTCCGACATGGGCTTTCATTTCTCCTATGAACGACCACGGGCTCGGGTTTTCTTCCGACACGGGCTTTCATTCCTCCTATGAACGACCGCGGGCACGAATTTTCTTCCGACATGGGCTTTCATTTCTCTTATGAACGACCGCGGGAACGAGTTTTCTTACGCCGCGGGCTTTCATTTCTCCTATGAACGACCGCGGGCATGAATTTTCTTCCGCCGCGGGCTTTCATTCCTCCTATGAACGACCGCGGGCTCGGGTTTTCTTCCGACACGGGCTTTCATTCCTCCTATGAACGACCGCGGGCTCGGGTTTTCTTCCGACGCGGGCTTTCATTCCTCCTATGAACGACCACGGGCTCGGGTTTTCTTCCGACACGGGCTTTCATTTCTCTTATGAAAGCCCGCGGGCATGAATTTTCTTCCGACACGGGCTTTCATTCCTCTTATGAACGACCGCGAGCGTGGATTTTCTTCTGACACGGGCTTTCATTTCTCTTATGAACGACCGCGAACACGGATTTTCTTCCGCAGCGGGCTTTCATTTCTCTTATGAACGACCGCGGGAACGAGTTTTCTTCCGCCGCGGGCTTTCATTCCTCCTATGAACGACCGCGGGCACGAATTTTCTTCCGACATGGGCTTTCATTCCTCTCATGAACGGCCACGGGCATGAATTTTCTTCCGCCGCGGGCTTTCATTTCTCCTATGAACGACCGCGGGCATGAATTTTCTTCCGCCGCGGGCTTTCATTTCTCCTATGAACGACCGCGGGCATGAATTTTCTTCCGCCGCGGGCTTTCATTTCTCCTATGAACGACCGCGAGTACGGGTTTTCTTCCGGCTTGGGCTTTCATTAACATTATGAACGACCGGTACTATAGATTTTACTCTTGTGTGGTCATTCATTTTTCAACGATCCCATTTCCCTAGGGACACTTATCCCAAATCCCAACAAAATACCGACGTTTTATTGATAATAAGTCCATTGGCGAACGCCTTCTGGTGTAAAATTTTTACTTAAAATCCTTTTAATTGTCTTTTTTGAGTCTATGATTTTACACCATTCTTGAATTTTGTTTGTTGTAATTTTCTGACCTGGGAAAAGGAGCTTAAATTCCTTAACACTGCGTAAAACAGCTTCGTCAACTCCTTCCTTATGTCCGCATTCCCCACAAACGACTTTCATCCCTTCTACCGCCACTGAAAAAGAACGGCAGCTTTCGCAAGTGATGCCTTTTTGCAGCTGGGTGTATTCATATTCAGGCAGTTGCAGGAATGGGAATTTTTCCAGATGGCAGGAAACCAGTTTGTCTGCCAGGATTAGGTGTTTTTTTGTTAGTTTTGAGGGGGTGGTGTTTAATTTTCTGAAATATTTTGGAATCTGGGTTGGGTAAATAAATGGGAGATTTAGTGGCGCTTGGTATAGCGTAAATTCGGGATTGATAAAAACAACCTTGGAGTCGATGGGGATATTGTTCCAGCCGAGGTCTTGCAGCAGTTGGCGCAATAAGGATTCATTTCGCCTCAGTTGGATGAGCGGGTAATTGATTTCAGTTTTATTCCGCATGAAAAGCTTGTCTCGTTCGTAAAAAAAATCGCCTTCGAAGTTTTTCACTTCAAACATACAGATGCCTTCTAAAGTAATCATCAATGAATCCATTTGGAAATGGGTGTTATTCATTTTGAGCCGCAAATCATTTAATAGAAGGCAATCGCATTGAAGTTTTTCTGTCATTGAATCAAATTTTAACTCGCCCTCATAGCCTTTTTTTAAATTGATGTAATGCTTCCTGTCATTTTCTGTTAAGTCCATGCGTGCATGCAGCGATTCAAGCATGCAAAGTTCTTCGGATTTCGTACGGTGCTTATGGATCATAGGCCGCTTCCTTTCTTCATGATAAGTTTCATGTTTATTTTAACATGCATTCCGTGACTTGGATCACAAATTTTCCAACCGCAATGGTTTACAATTGAAAAAGCTTATACGAGGGAGTGAATGATATGGAACGTTTTACAACAGAGCAAACCGTTGGGGAAATTGTGGCTTTGTTCCCGAAAGCAGCGGATCTTTTTAAAGCAAACCGCATTGATTTTTGCTGCGGCGGCAATATTTCTGTCAAAGAAGCAGCTGAAAAACGTAATCTTTCAGCGGATGAACTGGTATCTGCGGTCCAGGCGCTTTATGATCAGTTTGCCGGCAGCAGTGAGGAGAAAAATTGGAATGAGGCAAGTTTTTCGGAAATTGTTGACCATATTACGGCAACCCACCATGCGTTTTTGCGTGAGGAATTGCCGAACTTGAGCCCGTATGTGACGAAGGTAATGCGCGTTCATGGCGGCAACCATCCGCATCTTGTTGAAGTACATGCTTTATTTAATCAATTAAAGGCGGAACTTCTTGAGCATACGGATAAAGAAGATAGCGGGCAGTTTCCGGCGATCCGTGCCTATGACAGCAACCCGACAGCTGAAAATCTGGCGGCTGCTACGGCTGAGTTGGCAGATCTGGAAAGCGAGCATGCCTCAGTGGGTGAAATTCTGCACCGCCTCCGTGAAATTACGAATGACTACACGCTTCCGGAGGGCGCATGCCGGACATTTCAACTCGTTTATCGCCGTCTTGAAAACTTTGAAAATGATACGTTCCAACATATTCATCTTGAAAACAATATTTTATTCAAACGCCTGCTTGAACAAGCCAGCTAATGGCAAAAGGGGCCGGGCCTATACCGCTTTAATGCAGCGGGGACAGGCCTTTTTTTATTCAGCACTTTTAACATGTTACGGTGTATGGCTCTCTTTCCTGCACTGCTTTCACTTACCGGGGAGCAGGGCTTTTTTCCATTTAACACTTTACCTCGCCGGGGAGCAGGGCTTTTTTCCTTTAACACTTTACCTCGCCGGGGAACGGGGCTTTTTCCCATTCAACGCTTTTCACCGCGGCAGCAGCTCCCTTTTTCTTTTCACTGCTTTCACTCACCGGGGAGCAGGACTTTGTTTCTCTTCCTCGCTTTCTTGCTTCGCCGGACAGGCCTGATTTGGGATGTGGATCTGTCTTTCAGGTGTTTTTTGTTTGTTCAGGTCCGTCCAGCAATTCGTTTGTCAGTTGTTCGAGGTGGATGAGGTAGGTGCCTTTTTCCTGCGGGATGATGAGGTTTTTTTGTTTGAGCCGGTGGATGGTCCTGCTGATGGTTTCGCGGGTGACGCCGATCATACTGGCGAGGTCGGTGTTGTTGAGCGGGACTTTGACAAGGATAAAGCCTGCTTCATCGGCTGCAGTGCCGTGCGAGCGGGCGAGGCGCAGGAAAAGTTTGATGACTTGTTCATAAGCACTGTTTAAAATCTGTGCTTCAAGGCGGTCCTGTAAATCTAGGATTTCGTCGCTCATCACCCGGTATAATGTCATGGCCAGATGCGGGTTTTCGAGCAGCACTTTTTCAAAATCGGAAATTCTTACAGCCAACAGGTCTGTTTCTTCAATCGCGAGGGAATTTGCCGGATAGCGGATTTTGCGGAAAAAGCCGACATGCGGGAACATGTCCCCTTCCCGCAGCAGGGTGATAATTTGTTCTTTGCCGTTCAAATCATTGCGGTAAATTTTTACTTCCCCTTTGCGGATAAAATAAACGGCTTTCTGCGGGTCGCCCTGGTAAAAAATATGGCTCCCTTTTTTAACGTGCTTTTCAATGGCTGCGCCGGCAATCATGGCAAGTTCCTCTGCGCCCAGCCCTTTAAACAGCGGCATTTTCCGCAATGATTCATACTGTTTTTCCATAACCCTGCCTCCCTTCTTAGACGTTTAAACGATGAAAAGTATAGTAGACACCTTTATTTACTATTTTACAATAAAAATGAGGAAATCGTAATATTGTAACTATCTGTATTCAAACAAAAGGTTTAAGCGGGAATTTATCATGGAGATAAAGCCCATGTTTCCTTCCCACGAATCTGAAAGACCGGCAGTTATTCAAATAAAAGCAAAAAACGGTAAGACGCCGAAATGAGCCTGTCTTACCGTTTTTACACAATTCCGGGAATGAGACGTTTCTTACGACGGAATGATCCGCGTCGGTTCCACTGCAGCCGGGGCTGAATTTTCCGCCTCGCCGAATTCATTTTCCATTTTGGCAACAACGACTGTTGCGACTGCATTGCCAATGATATTTGTAATCGCCCGTGATTCGGACATGAAACGATCCACACCGATTAAAAGGGCGATCCCTGCGACCGGAATTACCGGAACCGCGGACAAGGTCGCAGCCAGGGTGATAAAGCCGGAACCGGTAACGCCTGCAGCACCTTTTGAAGTCAGCATCAAAATCAGCAGCAGCGTAATTTGATGTGTGATGGACAGATGCACATTATAGGCTTGGGCAATGAAAATGGATGCCATGGATAAGTAAATTGCTGTACCGTCCAAGTTAAAGGAATAGCCGGTCGGGACAACAAGGCCGACCACCGATTTGGAACAACCGTAGTTTTCGAGCTTTTTCATCAAAGATGGCATGGCCGATTCCGAGGAGGATGTCCCCAGTACAAGCAGCAGTTCTTCTTTGATGTAGGCAATGAATTTTAAAATATTGAATCCGAATGCTTTCGCGATGCCGCCGATCACAAGCAAAATGAAGATCAGCATGGTGAGATAAACGGATCCCATCAACTCGCCAAGATTAATGAGTGATGAGGCGCCGAACTGGCCGACCGTATACGCCATCGCCCCGAACGCGGCAATAGGCGATATTTTCATGACCATTCCAACAATTTTAAAGAAGATTTCGGTCAGATCCTCAAAAAACCGGATGACCGGCTTTGCTTTCTGGCCCAGGGACGCGGCAGCAGTTCCAAACAATACCGCGAAGAATAAAATCGGCAAAAGATCACCTTGCGCAAAAGCACCGGCAATACTTTCCGGAATGATATTGGAAATAAAGCCGATAAAACCGGTTTCGCTGTCTTTGGCCTGCGTGACAAATTGTGAAACTTCGCTTGCTTTGGCATGGCTCGTATCAATACCGTGGCCCGGCTGGATCAGGTTCACAACAACAAGCCCGATCGCAAGTGCAATGGTGCTGACAATTTCAAAATAAATCAGTGCTTTGCCGCCGATCCTGCCGACTTTTTTCATGTCCCCCATACCGCCGATTCCGGTAACAACCGTTAGAAAAATAATTGGCGGAACAAGCATTTTAATGAGTTTAATAAACCATTGGGCAAGAATGTTCAGTTCTGCGCCGAATTTTGGCGAGACAAGCCCCACGATAATTCCTAAGATAATTCCAATGATCACCTGCACCGTCATATTTCGGAAGTTGACTCTCAATTTTACATCCCCTCTTTGTTTGCGCTTACATTACGGTGTTTCGAATTCTATTTCTATTATATAACAGGTTTATTGTTTTTTCACTATTTTTATATTTAAATAGTAAAAAAATATGGCCCGCATGTTTTGGCAACAAGCGGGCGCATGTCTTTCTATTATTCTGCGGGAACGGCCTCGCGAATGGCTGCTTCCAGTTCTTCTGTGTATTGCTTTTCCGTTTTTTCATTCCAGGAGAATTCGCGTGCCATCCAGGCAATCACGGGTGCTTTCCATTTTTGTACCCAGTTGATGTTAAAATAGAGGGCACCGGTGCGGCGAATGAAAAAGTCTATCGGTTTTGCAGCCATTTCGTGTTCGACAGCATATTTGAGCTGGGCGAAAACTTCGCGCGGCAATGTGCCGTCATTGCAGGCTTTTGCATATTCAAAAAGTTTGCCGGCGTTGGTGCCGTATTTGCGCACCATTTCCCTTGCCGTCTCCCGCGAGAGCCCGCATGCTTCGCCTTCTTTGCTTTTTTCTTCAATATAAGCGGCAAAATGATCAGAGCCGCCGAAATCTCCGCCTGAAACCGGCAGATGCTTGGTTTGGCAGGTTTTTGTATTGCCCAGCTTTTTGGCAGCTAAGTCCACCACCGTCTCCGCCATTTTGCGGTATCCGGTCAGTTTCCCGCCGGCAATGGTGATCAGGCCGCTTTCCGCTTCCCAAATTTCGTCTTTACGTGAAATTTCAGAAGCATCCTTGCCCTCTTCGTAAATCAGCGGGCGGACGCCGGCCCAGCTTGATTCGACATCGTGGGCGGCCACCTTTACAGCCGGAAACATATAATGGATCGCGTTTAAGAGATAACGGATATCTTCAGGGAGCGGCTTCGGATGGACCGGATCCTTATCGTAAAAGGTATCGGTCGTGCCCACATATGTTTTGCCGCCGCGCGGGATGGCAAATACCATGCGCCCGTCCGGTGTGTCAAAGTAAACGGCCTGGTGCAGCGGGAAGATGCTTTGGTCAAAGACAATGTGGACGCCTTTTGTGAGGCGCAGCTTTTTTTTGCCGGGGGCATCCTTGTCGCGCATTTTATCCCCCCACGGGCCGGTCGCATTCACAACGATTTTGGCGCGCACTTTTGCAGTTTCGCCGCTGAACTGGTCACGGACGAGGGCGCCTGCAATGCGGCCGTTCTCGTACAGATATTCTTCCGCTTTCACATAGTTGACGGCAAGGGCGCCATGTGCAGCAGCTGCTTTCATGACTTCAATTGTGAGGCGGGCATCATCTGTCCGGTACTCAACATAATACCCGCCGCCTTTAAGCCCGTTTTTTTTAATGAGCGGTTCTTTTTCAAGCGTTTCTTGTGCCGACAGCATTTTCCGCCGTTCCTGCTTTTTTACGCCGGCCAGAAAATCGTACAGCCGCAAGCCAATATTGGTAGTAAATGCGCCAAATGTGCCGCCTTTATGGAATGGCAAAAGCATCCATTCCGGTGTTGTAATGTGGGGGCCGTTTTCATAGACGATCGCCCGTTCTTTCCCGACTTCGGCTACCATTTTTACCTCAAACTGTTTTAAATAGCGGAGCCCGCCGTGGACGAGTTTTGTCGAACGGCTGGATGTACCGGCTGCGAAGTCCTGCATTTCGATCAGTGCTGTTTTGATGCCGCGCGCCGCTGCATCAAGCGCAATGCCGGCGCCTGTGATGCCGCCTCCGATAATGAGCAGATCATATTCTTCCGACCCCATCTTTTTTAATAGGTTTTCGCGTTGTTTGCTTGAAAAATTCATCGCTGTCCCCTCCGTTTTTGTTCGTTTCAAACAAAAAGAGACCTGAACAAGCATTATGGGGGCACCATAAAACAAGCCAGGTCTCTCTGCATCTCTTGACTAATATATGAACTTGTAATTTATTATAGCAATCATTTGCTTATTTGAAAACAATTGTGGCTTCGACTGCTTTTTTCCAGCCTGCATAAAGTGCTTCCCGCCTGTTTTCATTGAGTTTCGGTTCAAATTTTCTTTCCACTTTCCATTGCTTGGCGATCTCTTCGCAGGAGCCCCAGTAACCGACCGCAAGACCAGCCAAGTAGGCGGCTCCAAGCGCAGTGGTTTCGCTGACGACCGGCCGTTCTACCGGGACGGCAAGGATGTCGCTTTGGAACTGCATGAGGAAATTATTTACTACCGCGCCGCCATCAGCCCGTAAAGTTTTTAGCGGCAGATTCGAATCAGCTTCCATTGCGGTCAGCACGTCTTTCGTCTGGTAAGCAAGCGATTCCAGGGTGGCGCGGATAAAATGCTCTTTCGTCGTCCCGCGGGTCAGCCCGAATACAGAACCGCGCACATCACTTTCCCAATACGGGGTGCCGAGGCCGACAAAAGCGGGCACAACATAGACGCCGTCGGTTGAGACAACCCGGTCTGCATATTCTTCGCTTTGGGCACTAGTTTTGATCATGCGCATGCTGTCACGCAGCCATTGAATCGCTGAGCCGGCCACAAAGATACTGCCTTCCAGTGCATATTCAACCTTGCCGCCAATGCCCCAGGCAAGCGTTGTCAACAGCCCGTTTTTCGACTTAACCGCTTTCTCTCCTGTGTTCATCAGCATAAAACAGCCGGTTCCGTATGTGTTTTTCGCCATGCCTTCTTCAAAGCAAGCCTGCCCGAATAATGCCGCCTGCTGGTCGCCCGCAACGCCGGCAATTGGCGTTTCCTGGCCAAAAAAATGGTAGGACTCCGTTTTTGCAAAGACATGGGAGGACGGTTTGACTTCCGGAAGCATGGACGCCGGCACGCCGAGCATGTCAAGCAGCTCAGGATCCCATTTGAGATTATAAATATTATAAAGCAGCGTCCGCGATGCATTTGAATAGTCCGTGACATGGGCTTTGCCGCCTGAAAATTTCCAGATCAGCCAGGTGTCAATCGTGCCGAAAAGCAGTTCGCCTTTTTCTGCGCGTTCCCTTGCTCCGTCGACATGGTCGAGAATCCATTTGATTTTCGTACCGCTGAAATAGGGATCGATCAGCAGGCCGGTTTTTGCACGGACCATGTCTTCATAGCCTTTTTCTTTTAGCTCTGCGCAAATACCCGCTGTTTGCCGCGACTGCCAGACGATCGCATTGTAAATTGGATGGCCTGTGTTTTTATCCCAGACGACTGCCGTTTCACGCTGGTTTGTAATCCCGATTGCAGCCACTTGTTTCGGCTCAACATCCGCCTCTGTTAAAACGGTTGCAACAACGGCCAGCACAGAAGCCCAGATTTCATTGGCATTGTGCTCAACCCAGCCCGGTTTTGGAAAATGCTGCGTGAACTCCTGCTGGGCGGTGTGCACGACTTCCCCTTGTTTGTTAAAAAGGATGGCCCTTGAACTTGTTGTTCCCTGGTCAATCGATAAAATGTACTGCTCCATCCTGATTCCTCCTCACACTCTTTTTCTTGTTATCTATGATCCATATTATCAATAAAACAACCAAACATGTTAGTAGAACATACCAGAAGGAAGGTGTCCATTCCCCTTTGAAGACAGCGTGGTAAAATACGCCGGCGAGCGATCCCCCCAGCATCGGGCCGACAACCGGCACCCAGGCATATTGCCAGTTGGATGGTCCTTTCCCCGGGATTGGTAAGAGAAAATGCGCAATCCGCGGACCAAGGTCACGTGCCGGGTTGATGGCATATCCGGTTGTCCCGCCGAGCGAAATACCGATAGCCACGATCAGCATCCCGATAATGAACGGGTTTAACCCATCTGTAAAACGGTTGGCGCCGATCGTTAAAATGCCAAGCACCAATACGAAAGTTCCAATCAATTCGCTGAGTACATTGGCAAAATGGTTTGGAATCGCCGGACTCGTTGCGAAAACGCCAAGCTTTGTACCGGTATCCTTCGTTTCTTTCCAGTGCGGCAGGAAATGCAGAAATACAATGGCCGCGCCAATGATCGCGCCAATCATTTGTGCAAAAATATACCCTGCAACTCTTGACCACGGAAAATCGCCGTTAAATGCAAGCCCGACTGTCAGGGCCGGATTCAGATGGGCGCCGCTGTATTTTCCGACAGCGTAGGCGCCCATGGCCACGCCAAGCCCCCAGCCAAAAGAGATGACAAGCCAACCGCTGTTATAAGCAAATGATTTCTTTAAATTCACATTGGCGCAAACCCCCGCGCCAAAAATTATCAGGATGGCCGTACCGATTAGTTCCCCAAGAAGTGGACTCATTACCCGCTCCCCTTTCATGTTGTATAGGCTATCGCCGCATGCAGCTTGAAAAATGCCCCCTTTCCATGAAGAAAAAGAACAAAAAGATCCTTATTATCGCAATTGATTTGTCCAGCTGCAGGCACTATCGGCTCGGGGTCAGAATCATTGCGATTAAATCGGATCTCTTTGTTCTCTGTCAGGTTTATTAACTTATTCATGATGATAACGCTTTCTATTGGTTTTGTCAATATTTGTTCACAAAGCAGGGATAAGGCTGGGCGGGAGTGGTAAGGACTGGGGGGGTGGGCTTATGAAATGTTGGTGATCAGGCTTATGAACGACTTTTCAAAACGGTTATTCCGCCTGAATGAATGTAGTCATTCAATGAAAGACTGTGACGGTTGATAATCCACGTGCATGGTCGTTCATAACCGGTATGAAAGCCCGCTCCGGAAGAAATTCAGCGCTCGCGGTCGTTCATAACTGGTATGAAAGCCCGCTCCGGAAGAAATTCCACGCCCGTGGTCGTTCATAACCGGTATGAAAGCCCGCTCCGGAAGAAAATCCGCGCCCGCGGTCGTTCATAACCGGTATGAAAGCCCG
>NZ_KB894031.1 GCF_000374345.1 Heyndrickxia acidiproducens DSM 23148 | reverse complement strand
ATATGTTTACCACAACAAGGGGAAGGTACTTTTTCCGCACCCCTAACCAAAAACACCAAGTTGAGTATTTTCAATTAGCTTATAATCTGATACAATAACCATAATCGTTATTTTTGGTGGGACATTCCCCGTATAGCTGATGGTACAGTTATACATCATGGGGGATGTCCTTTTCCTTTCTCAAGAATAAATACGAGGACATTATACTCGTCAAATTCCGGACAGGCAATACCGTCAACTTTCGGTTATTTTTGGATGTCAGAAACACAGTATGTTTAAATTGTTTAATAGAAAACCAACAGAAGAACATATTTTTGCTCCTTTAACAGGTGAAGCCGTTGCAATAGAAGAAGTACCGGATCCGACTTTTTCAGAAAAAATGATGGGAGACGGCGCCGCGATTAAACCGGCAGACGGAACCGTGGTTTCTCCTTTTGATGGGGAAGTCATCCAGGTTTTTCCTACTAAGCATGCGATCGGGCTGCGCGGCAAATCCGGAGTGGAAATCTTAATCCACGTTGGCTTGGAAACCGTTGCCTTAAATGGGGATGGTTTTGAAAGCCTTGTCAAAGCAGGGCAAAAAGTTAAAAAAGGAGAGCCGCTGCTGACCTTTAATCTTGAATTCATTAAAGAAAATGCAGCGAACACGATTACTTCCATTGTGGTCACAAACAGCGGACAAGGTGCAACCATTGATAAACATACCGGGGCGGAGTCTGTAGCAGGAGAAACGGAAATCATCACTGTCCATCTAAAATCTTAAAATGGATTTCGTCTTAAATTAGGGAGGAAAGGATCATGGCGAAGATCAGCAATGAATCTATCAAACAAATTATTGAATCTGTCGGCGGAAAAGAAAATATTGCAGCAGCGACACACTGTGTCACCCGGCTGCGTTTTGCATTAAAAGATGAAGGAAAAGTAGACAAAGAAAGACTGGAAAAAATTGATCTTGTCAAGGGTTCATTTTCTGCAAACGGCCAGTACCAGGTCGTCATCGGGCAGGGGACCGTCGATAAAGTCTACGATAAAATGATTGAACTGACGGGAATAGGAGAAGCTTCCAAAGATGACGTAAAGAATGAAGCGGCAAAGAAAATGAATCCGCTTCAAAAATTCGTTAAAATGCTTTCGGACATCTTTATTCCAATTTTGCCCGCCATCGTTACAGCCGGTTTGCTAATGGGCTTGAACAATCTGTTAACAGGCAAGGATATTTTCTACCATCATCAATCATTTATCGATGTGCACCAAAGCTGGGCCGGCCTGGCGGATATGATTAATATTATCGCCAATACCGCTTTTACATTTTTACCGGCATTAATCGGCTGGTCGGCCGTCAAACGGTTCGGCGGCAACCCGCTGCTCGGGATTGTACTCGGGACGATGATGATCCACCCGGACTTATTAAATGCTTATTGGGGGAAGAAATCGGTATGACCAACCCGCATTTTGACCGGATTGAAGACTATCGCGATGTTGAATCACTTAATCAGTATCAGATTTTAAAAGCAAAAGGAAAAAGCCACGCGGAAATCATGGAAATCCTGAAGCAGAAATCAAGAGACAATTCGCGCACACCGATGCAGTGGAACAGTGAAGCCCATAGCGGATTTACAACGGGTACGCCATGGATCGCAGCAGCCGGCAATTATAAAAAAATTAATGTTGAACAGGCGTTGAAAGATAAACAATCGATTTTTTACCATTATCAAAAGCTGATTCAACTGCGGAAAACATGCGATTTGATCACTTATGGCGATTACCAGCTGATTTTGCCGGATCATCCGCAGATTTTTGCTTATATCAGAAATGGCAAGGATGAAAAACTGCTGGTGGTCAATAACTTTTACGGAAAACCGGTGCAATTTAAATGGCCGGAAGAGATAGAAGCAAATTTCTCTCAAACGAAGATGCTGATTTCAAATTATCCGGATGCGCCACAGGATTTTCGTGCTTTTACACTCCGTCCTTATGAATCCGTTGTCTATCACTTAACGAAGTAATGGCAGAATATGCTACAATACAGTTGGTGAACGTGAATGAGAGAAAATAAATTCATTGCGATTTATAATGATCTGGTTGAACAAATCCAAAAAGGAGATTTGAAAGCAAGCAGCCTCCTGCCTTCTGAACATATATTGGCAGAGCAGTACGATTCGTCCCGGGAAACCATCCGCAAGGCGCTGAATCTTCTTTCCCAGAATGGCTATATTCAAAAAATAAAGGGGAAAGGATCTGTGGTCTTGGATGTGAAGAAATTTGATTTTCCCGTTTCCGGGCTCGTGAGTTTCAAAGAAATTGCCGAGAGCTCGGGAAAACCTTGGCGGACAAATGTGCATGAACTGGTGTTAATAAAGCCGGATACTGCCTTAAGCCGGCAATTGAACATATCCGGGAAAGAAGAAGTCTGGGAGGTCATCCGTTCCAGGGAAATTAACCAGGAAAAAATTATTTTGGACAAAGATTATATTAGAAAAGAATTTGTCCCAACGATCACAAAAGATATTTGTGAAGATTCCTTGTACAGATACTTTGAAAAAACGCTCGGCCTTGTGATCAGCTTTGCGAAAAAAGAAATCACGGTCGAAGAGGCAACGGCGGAGGACAGGGAGTATTTGGACATGAACGGCTACAACCATGTCGTCGTGGTAAGAAACCATGTTTACTTAGACGATGCAAGCCTGCTGCAATACACGGAATCCCGGCACAGGCTGGATAAATTCCGGTTCGTGGATTTTGCCAGGCGGGAGCACCATTAATCCGGATCAGAAGGCTGCAGAATCTTGCCGGCAGCCTTCATTTCTATTTGAAAGCATAGCACAACAAACTTTGAGCCCGGCTATGGAAAATTTAACTTTATACGATTGAATACTGCAAAGAATGATTGCAGTTCCTGATCTAAGCAAATGCATTTATCTTTTTCGAATAGTAATTGATTTGGAATCTTAGACATTCCCCTTTTCTTTTATTTTTCTTTTAAATGGTTTCCAATGACCTTACCCAATCCTTCGATTGCGGCTAAGTTTTCAAAGTCACTATCCCCATTTAATCTATATTCATTTAAAGCATTTACTACTGCCTCATCGGCTTCATTCGGATTAATCATGGTAATCGCCCAACTAGCCCAAAACCTGCTCTTCCCTTCTTGCTCTTTGACAACTGTCTTTAATTGCCCAAGGCTGCTTTCTCCAATTCTCAACAGACTCAGGGCTGCTGAGCTTCTTATTTCTTCCTGTTCATCCTGCAAACAATTGATCAATGTATTTATGGCATCTTTTGCTTGGGAGCCAATTTCCCCCAGTGTGACAATAGCCATTGTTTTCAGCGCTTGTTCTTCTGTATCTTCAATTACTTGTATTAATTGTGGTACTGCGAGTTGGGCTTTATTTTTCAGATTTGCAATCGCTGTGAATGCCTTTACTTTATCAGTAGATTTTAACCGTTCGATGTCTTTGTTTATCATATCATTATTCATAAACAGATCCTCCTTAAGCGATTAACTGCTTTATACTGTATACGAAATACCAAATACCAATGAAAATCCAAACGAATATTTTTAATGTATATAAAATGAACGAAACATTGCTACCCTGTTGCTTACTGTAAAAAGTAGTAATTATGCAAATTGATGCCAGGTCTTGATGTAAAAACTTAAGTTCATTTGATATAGCACATATGAAACGTAATAAAGGATAATCCCCCTAACAATTTAATCTCAGCGTCTCTCCATTTAATTCGGTAGAGGACAGACAAAAATTTTGTAGATAGAGGCCGATGACTTTTTTGAAGTTTCCCACCAGTTTAGCTTTTCCGCCAGTAATAGTGAGATTCGCAACTTCACGCGAAGCATTGCAGAATGAATACCGTAAATTACAAGCGTTTGCTTATTGTAAAGGCACCTAATTGGAATGTAGTAGTTGGCAGATTCTGTAAGAAACAATGGGGTATGAAGCAGACCAGCCTTCCGGGCCGAAGTAATGGGGTGGATCTGGATATGCAGTTAAATCATCTTCAGTAAAGGATTGGTCCGATAACAATATCTATTCATTTTACACCAATATTATATACAACTTCCTGGTTAATTTCAATAAAAGATTCTAAATTTTGTCTATCTTGGATGTTGCCGCCCAGCTCGTGAACATTCCTATTCCACTCAAAACCAGGAATTCATTAGGATTGATTGTTCATATTGAGTATTCTGATTTAGGGGCTGTCTTATAGTCAACCCGACTTTGGGGCAGCCCCGTTATTTTATTTCACCTGCCATTGGCATTTCTATCGCCGCTGCTAGTAGCGTTCACATGCGTATCCGTCTTTGTCGCCGTCCATTTTTGGCTGGTAGGCGGGGCTTTTACTTGAGACGCCGTTCGGGTATTTTTTTCGCAGTTCTGTGCAGTTTTGAAAATGGCCGGCGGCAGTGCTTGAATTTAAATTGTTGCTCTGTTTGCTGGAAGCGGCTGAGCCGGTTGTGCTACTTGCACGCGCAGCAGAAGCAGAGGAGCCGCTGCCATTTTCGCAGCCGCTGAACCCGCGATTGGTTGCGTAACCTTTTTGCGACCAAATCCGAAGCGACTGGTTTTCTGCCCGCTGTTCAGCCTGATTAAATTGATTCAAATATTTATAGGGCGGATCATAAACATAAGCGACGCGGGCATAGCCTTCTTTCAGCAATTTTTCCTGCACCGATTTTCCGTTGACAAAGACATAAGCAAGCAGGCGCCCATATTTATCGCGCTGGGAGCCGTTGTCAAATTCGATCGTCAATTTGCCGCTTTTGACAAGTTGCTGATTGCGGTAAGACGCTGCTTTCGCATAAGGCTGCACACATTGCCCCGGTTTTTTCGATTCCGGGGTGTCGATCAGCAAATAGCGCACCGTCTCTTCTCTGCCGTTGTACCAGATTTTAATCGTATCGCCGTCAACCGTATCGGCAAGTTTTACAGGGATTTGGTTTTTCCCGCTGTCTGATACGTATGCATCCCGATTGGACGCAGGATCACCGTTTTTGTTGTTGGTATCGTTTGCCTTCTGGCTGTTTTCAGTTTGTTGTTCTTGCGGTGTTGTTTCCTGTTTGTTTACAGTACTGGTTCTGTTGCTGGTATCTTCTGTTGTATGATAGAAAGCCGCTATCACAATGATGACTGCAACAGCAGCAAGCCAGCCCAGTTTTCTTATTTTCATTTCTTTTCTTTCCCCTTTTATTAAAGTCTGTTTCTATTCTACCATGAAAAAGAAAAAATCGCGTAAACCTGTTTTGTTTGATAAAATACCTGATGGGGAATATGATATTTTTATTTTCCGTGTCAGCTTATACGCTGTAAAGGGATCTTTATACCCCGCAATGAATAAACGGGTAAAATTGGGAGGATGAACATGAAACAAATTGCAGCACAGGAAGTTGAAGAAAAGTTGGAAAAAGGGGAGCGGCTTCATATTTTAGATGTTCGCGAAACAGATGAAGTGGCGGAAGGAAAAATACCGGGAGCCGTAAATATTCCGCTCGGCCTGTTGGAATTCCAGCTGCAGGATCTGGATCGTTCACAGCATTATATTGTCGTTTGCCATTCCGGCGGCCGCAGCTTCATGGCGTGCCAGTTTCTCGAAAGCCGCGGATATGATGTTGCCAATTTAAACGGCGGCATGATGGAGTGGACCGGCAAAACCGAGTAAAAGAAAAAAATTCCTGTTGATTTTAGCATAAGAAACAGGTAATATAAATATACAAGCTGCGTTGTGCGTAATGTTAATAAAGTTTTAACCTTTAAACTGTTATAGGGAGTTTTACATCGGAACCGGAATGCCGGGCCTCTGCCTACAGGGCATGGAGGAAGGCATGAACGTTCTTGCGAGCACCCACTTTGAGGAGTGTGGTTAAAAACTTTCTTACTTAAATTACGGCAATGGCGGCCGATACATAGCCATTAACCCCGGTTCACGTTTGTGGGCCGGGGTTTTTAATGACCATATATGCCGAAAATCATGAAGGCAAATTTTCTTATGCTTTTTACTAACCAGGACGCTTGATAATGTGCTACAGATTATATTGTGTTCGAAAAAAATGGCTTACTGATAGTGATGAGGATATTTTGCTCGTGAATTTCGGTTATGGTAGCATTCATTTTTTAGTGCTGAATTGTTGGCAAATTGTTGACTAAACTCGTCAACAACGGGCATATTCAACCCAAAACCAACTGAAAACAAAGCCCAATAGAAAATAAAAAAAACTTGATGCATCCGCGATACATCAAGGGTTTTAGTAGTCGGGAAGACAGGATTTGAACCTGCGACCCCTACGTCCCGAACGTAGTGCTCTACCAAGCTGAGCTACTTCCCGTTAGATGAAAATTTCATTCTCTCTCAACCACGAATATTATTCTACAACAATAGTTTTCGCTTGTCAAAGCTTTTTTTCTCCCATTAATAAAAATTTTTCGTTGCGTCTTATAATGAGACAGTATCATTTTTGTTTTTACAGACGAAAGATATCAGGATTTGATCTGTATCAAGCATTCCTTACTTCTGGTCTTCTCTATAATGAATCTTGTAAATCATCATACTGCTTACTCTCTTTAGACATATGTTTTTCTGTCTTAGACACTCATTCTTTCGTGCTTTCTAAAGCACTCGCGTATTCTTTGTATTGGGGGGGCGTTAATGTATTTATGGTGAGCCAACGTTGGCTCTTTCAAAGTTAGGAATATCGATTTTGCTAAGTCCTCAATGTAAGCTATTTCTAAATCCTTCCAATTTCCAATAAGCTTCGTTCCTTTACCCGAAATCCCTTATTGCGTTAGGGCTTTATCCCTACCGACACGCTTTGTTAAACCTCTCTTGCTTTCGAAATTTGGAACATATTTTTCATTCTCTCGCGATATCGCGGAAATGTTCCAGTACAAATTGTTTAAATTTCCCGGTTGCGGGGGATAAATATCTTCCCTCCATCCAGGCAATTCCAATTGTCCGGTAAAACTTTGAATTTTGGATCGGTATTTTGGCAATTTTGCTTTGATCGATTCCCTTTAAATCAGGCAAAATGGAAATGCCTAAGCCGGCTGCGACAAGACCTGCGACAGTATCTGCCTCTTCTCCTTCAAACAAGATACGAGGCGCCAATCCCGCATCTTTAAAAATCTTTTCGACCATCATCCGCAATGAGTACCCCGCTTTTAAATGAATAAAAGGCTCGTCTGCCATTTCCTTTAAAGTGACCATTCCGCGGGCAGCGTATTTATGGCCTTTTGGGACAATGGCAAACAACTCCTCTTTCCAAAGCTGTTTCCATATGATTGGGGATTTAAATTTCATGGGGGCCATCAAGCAAAGATCCAGTTCTCCCGATTCCAGCTGTTCAACCAGTGTATGGGAAGGGCCCTGCCCAAGACGGAAATCTATTTTCGGATAAAGGTTGCGGAAAGAAGCAATTAAATCCGGGATATAGTTGGTACTCAAAGTGTGCAGAAAGCCAAGGGCAACTTGTCCCCGGTCAGGATCAAGCATATCCTGGATCTCTTTTTTTCCTTCATTCAATTCTTTTAGTATCCGATTAACGCGTTTTAAAAAAATATGGCCATACTGGTTCAAACGAATGGAACGCCCCTGCCGGTCAAACAGCGGGACGCCGATTTCTTCCTCAAACCTTGCAATCGAGCGGCTCAGTGCCGATTGCGAAATGGACAGCGCTTCAGCAGCATGTGTCACGTGCTCCATCTGTGCCAACGTTTGGAAATACTCAAATTGCTGCCATTCCATTTCTGTCATCACGCCCCTATCGTCTTCTTATTACACAATTGCATAAAAAACATGATAATAATGAATTATACATCTAATAAGAGCGGTGATACAATAACAGTACAATAATTTTGGATGAAAAGAGATGGAAAAGGATGCAAATCAGCAATTTTATGGTGGTCTGGATATGAGTTATATACAACAGGGGACACCGCTTTTTCGTAAGATCAGCTTTGCCTTCTTTGCCGCCGGTTTTAATACTTTTGCGATACTGTATTGTGTACAACCGCTATTACCTGAGTTTACAAAGGCTTTTGAGATTAGCCCGGCTACTGCAAGTTTGGCACTCTCCGTTACAACGATGGTGCTTGCTGCCAGCATGCTGATTTTCGGTTCTTTGTCTGAAGTATGGGGGCGAAAGCCAATCATGGTGATGTCGATGCTCGCTGCTTCTGTATTTTGTATCCTCACTGCGTTCAGTCCGAATTTCCATTTTTTGATCGTGTTTCGGCTGATTGAAGGCATTGCATTGGCAGGCCTGCCCTCCATTGCGATGGCTTATCTTGGGGAAGAAATTGAACCTAAAAGTCTGGGAACTGCAATGGGGCTGTATATTTGCGGCAATTCAGCCGGGGCTGTGTCCGGCAGAATTTTATCGGGCGTATTAAGTGATTACTTTGGCTGGCATATTGCGATAGCCGGGATTGGGTTTATCAGTTTAGCTGCTACTTTGGTCTTTTGGAATAGTTTGCCGCCTTCCCGTCATTTTAAAGCCCGCCAATTGGAAATTGGAAACTTGGCAAAGTCATTAATCGGCCATTTGAAAGATCCCGGTCTTGTTTGCCTGTTTCTTCTGGGCTTTTTGCTTTTAGGGACTAATGTCGCGCTGTTCAATTATATTGCATATGTATTGCTCGGGAAGCCCTATTCACTAAGCCAGTCTTTTGTAAGCTGGATCTTTTTGATCATGATTTTTGGCATGTTTAGTTCTGTGTGGACAGGAAAATTGGTGAATCATTATGGAAAACAGAAAGTGTTGTTTTTTAATCTGCTCATTGCATTAATTGGAGTTTGTTTCACTTTAAACCCACTGTTAATCATGAAAATAATGGGGCTCGGCTTTTTTATCTTTGGATTCTTTGGCGGGCATTCCATTGCAAGCAGCTGGGTCGGACAGCGGGCCCTGCATAACAAGGCACAAGCTTCTTCATTATATTTATTTCTTTATTATACAGGTTCAAGTGTGGGCGGCACACTCGGCGGATGGTTTTGGTCCGGATTCGGATGGAAAGGTGTCATCGGCATGAATGTTGGATTTCTTGCGATTGGTTTTCTTTTATGGGCTTGTATTACAAAAATAACGCATGAACCGAAGAAGGTTATGGAAGTAAAATTAAATTAATATTCTTTACTTTACTCCTTGGAAAACAAAAATTACCACGAAAAAGAGGGATTCGGCCTGCTTTTTCGTGGTAATTTTTGATATCATATAGATAAACAAAATACTATTCTAATATTATGGCGGCGATTTCCTAAATACTGCGAGTGAAGGAAGGAATGAGGATGGTCGCTTTATTTCCACTCTTGCTGGAACGTGTAGGGATCCTTATTATTGTTGCATTTGTTTTATCTAGGATGAAGTCCTTTCGCCAAGTTATTCATGATGAACACGGTCTAAAGGAAAAAATCATTATGGTCATTATTTTTGGCCTTTTTTCAATAATCAGCAATTATACCGGGATAAAAATCAACCATGGAACGGTTATCTCCAATGGATGGATAAAAGATGTCAATAGCAGTGATGCAATTGCCAATTCCAGGGTAATGGGGGTAGTCATTGGTGGTCTGCTTGGAGGTCCGGTCGTCGGGATTGGCGCCGGTTTTATTGCTGGTCTGCACCGGTTTTCTTTAGGCGGTTTTACGGCAACAGCCTGTTCCATTTCAACGATATTGGCAGGGGTTGTCACCGGATTTATAGGAAAACGCTATAAAATCCACGGAAAAGGATCTACGTGGAAGGCTGTAATTATCAGCATCCTCATGGAATTTGTTCAAATGGGAATTATTTTAGCGCTGGCAAAACCATTTGATGATGCATGGCATCTTGTCCAAATGATTGCCTTGCCGATGATTTCCATAAACGGATTCGGAACGGTATTATTCTTATTAATTATTCAGGAAATCATCCTTAACGTAGAGCGAACTCGCGCCTTGCAAACTCATAAAGCGCTGTATATTGCCCAGCAAACATTGCCGTACTTTCGCAAGGGCTTACATATGGATTCATGCAAAAAAGCCGCAGAAGTAATCTTTAGATGGACGGATGCAGACGCGATTGCGATCACGGACCGGCATAAAGTCCTTGCTCATGTCGGGGCGGGATCGGATCATCATTTACCGTTAGGAGAGGTGGGGACGCAGCTAACAAAAAATGTTTTGGAACAGGGAAAGATCATGATCGCCAAATCTTCCAAAGAAATCCGGTGTTGGAAGAAAGATTGCCCGCTTCATGCTGCAATCGTCCTTCCACTGAAAGTTCATTCGAAAACAGTAGGGGCTTTGAAGCTTTATTTTAAGAATGCCAGTAGACTTGACCAGGTGGAAATGAAATTGGCAGAAGGTTTAGGAAAATTATTTTCAGATCAATTGGAAGTGGCAGAGGTTGAAAGGCAAAAAAGGCTGTTAAAGGATGCAGAGATTAAAGCGTTACAAGCGCAAATCCATCCCCATTTTTTCTTTAATGCAATCAATACTATTTCCAGCCTGGTTAGGACCGATTCAGATAAGGCCAGGCAGTTATTAATCCAGCTAAGCATCTTTTTTCGCAGCAATTTGAACGGGGCTCGCCAAATGCTGGTTCCGCTTGAAAAGGAACTGGAACATGTAGAAGCCTATTTATCATTGGAACAGGCCCGCTTTCCGGATCGCTACCATGTCGAAATCGCGGTTGCCCCATCGTTAAAGCAGGTATTAGTACCGCCATTTACGCTGCAGCCGCTTGTTGAAAATGCAATCCGCTATGCCTTTCAAAAAACAAAAACAGGGACTGTTAAAATAAGCGCATTCGAGGAGGGGGACTTGATGGTGCTGCTCACAGAGGACAATGGTCAGGGTATCCCGTCTGACCGCCTTCAAACATTGGGGGATAAAACTGTTGAATCTTTAGCGGGAACCGGAACAGCCCTCTGGAATATCAAAAAGCGAATTGAAGAAATTTATGGGCAGCGAGCTTTTTTTACAATTAACAGCGAATCTGGCAAAGGTACAAAAGTTTTGATTAAACTGCCTTTAAATGAAGAAAACCGGGGTGAAGAGAATGTTAACAGCATTCATAGTGGATGATGAGCCATTAGCAAGGGACGAACTGATCTATTTACTAAAACGAAGCAAGCAAGTTGAAATAGCCGGTCAGGCAGAAAGCATCGAAACGGCATTTGATAAGTTGAAAGACATGGATGTTGATGTGATCTTTTTGGATATTCAGCTTGGAGAAGAGAGTGGGATTAACATTGCTAAGAAGCTGAATCAACTCGGGGATCCTCCAATGATTGTATTTGCAACGGCATATGACGAATATGCCCTAAAAGCATTTGAACTAAACGCACTTGATTATCTTTTAAAACCATTTGATGAAAAAAGAGTGCAGCAGACAATTGAAAAATTAGTCAAACAGATCAACGGCACTGAGCAAAGGTTTAAATTTCCTTCTGGGGTCCAAGCTATTCTTGCCAATCAACCTGAAAAATTGGCGCTTACGGTGGATGAAAAGATCGTCCTTATTAATGTAAACGACATTCTATACATTCAGGCAAATGATGGAAAAACTATGGTTGCAACTACAAAGAACAAGTACTATGTTCATGATTCGTTGGTTACTTTTGAAAGAAAGCTGGAGCAGTCCTCCATTATTCGTGTGCATCGCGCTTTTCTTGTAAATATCAATAGCATTGTCGAAATTGAACCATGGTTTAATTCTACCTATAACCTTATTCTGGTTAATAATGAGAAAGTGCCGGTCAGCCGGACCTATGTAAAAGAATTGAAACAGCTGCTAGGATTCTAGGCAGCTTTTTTTATTTTTTGAAAAATTTTCCTCCCCATTCACTCTTCTCTATGCATTTCAATCATGCCTTTTTGCACTTCAACTATCGCTTTTTGCATTTTGCCCTGAAAACAAAATATAAGCGTTATCCTTTTGGTAAAATTAAGCCGGATCAAATAGATGAGGAGGTTTTAGATATGAATGCGATTACGATTGTAATTGGTTCCGTCTGTATTTTAATGATTGCTTACCGTTTATACGGTACATTCATGGCAGCAAAGGTAATGAGATTAAACGAATTAGATCAAACAGTGCCGACGCCTTCACATGAATTTGATGATGGAAAGGATTACGTTCCAACCAATAGATGGGTAGCATTTGGGAACCACTTTGCAGCCATTGCTGCTGCTGGTCCGCTGGTCGGTCCAGTTCTGGCTGCACAATTCGGGTATTTACCAGGATTGTTATGGCTGTTAATTGGTGCGGTGGTCGGTGGTGCAGTTCATGATGCGGTTGTGCTTTATGCATCCATGTTGAAAAAAGGGAAATCTTTATCGGAAGTTGCGAAAGAAGAATTGGGTCCAGTTGCCGGCTTTTGCACTGGTATAGCAATGTTATTTATTATTACTATTACAATGGCCGGACTTTCAATGGTTGTTTTGAATGCATTGTCAAATAATCCATGGGGAGTATTTGCAGTTGGGATGACGATTCCAATTGCTATGCTTGTTGGCATTGCATATCGGATAACGGGAAATTTAAAAGTAACCACAACAGTTGGATTCATTCTCATTATGGTTTGTGTATTTATAGGCCCATATATTAAAAATTCGCTTCTTGGTCAATGGTTAACACTTGATTATAATACATTAGCACTTATTCTGCCAATTTATGCATTCTTGGCGGCAGCACTGCCGGTTTGGCTATTGCTCGCGCCGCGTGGGTATTTAAGCACCTTTATGAAAATCGGTGTATTTGCTGCGTTGATTATTGGAGTGTTTGCGATCAACCCATCGATTCAGATGCCAGCATATATAACAAGGTTTGCTCACGGCGGTGGACCAGTTGTTGCCGGACCGGTTTGGCCGTTTATCTCGATTACCATTGCCTGTGGCGCGATCTCCGGCTTCCATGCCTTTATCAGTTCAGGGACATCTTCTAAAATGTTAAACAAGTGGAAGGATATTAATATGGTCGGTTTTGGTGCCATGTTAGTGGAATGTGTGGTCGGAGTCATGGCATTAATTGCTGCAACTTCCCTGCAGCCTGCTGATTATTTTGCCATTAACTCAGCCCCTGAAGTCTTTAAGACATTGGGAATGCACGTTGATAAATTACCACATCTTGCACAAGAAATCGGTCTTAACCTGGAAGGAAGGACAGGTGGTGCCGTAACACTGGCCGTTGGCATGACCTATATATTTACGAGTATTTCATGGTTTTCTAAACTATCTGCCTATTTTTTTCAATTTGTTGTTATGTTTGAAGCCGTCTTTATCTTATCGGCAATCGATGCCGGAACCCGTACGGCCCGTTATCTAATCCAGGATTTCTTTGGTGCCATCTTTAAACCTTTAAAAACAACTACTTGGGGTTCCGTCCTGGCTAGTGCAATTGCATCCGTTATTTGGGGTTATCTGCTATTTTCCGGCAATATCAGCTCTGTTTGGACACTCTTTGGTGTATCGAACCAGTTAATGGCCACCATTGGTTTGACTATCGGCGCGACGATTATTCTCAGATATGCGAATAAACGCCGGTATATGCTAACCTGTCTGATCCCGCTGGCTTATCTGTACGTGACGGTTAATGTTGCCGGATATTGGATGGTGAAACACGTTTATCTGAACGCTGCAGCATCAGGTTATAACGTATTGAACGGCATACTATCCGTGATTATGCTTATTCTGGGTCTGATCATTATGGTTACAGCGGTCAGGAACTGGGTTATAACGTGGAATGCTCCGCAGAGAAGTTTTGAAGAATCACATGCCGCATAACCAATACAAAATGAACAGTACAGAAGATTTAAAAAAGAGTCACCTTATGAAGGTGACTGATGCTATCCGCGCGGGCAAACTGAAATTTTCATCATGCTTTCTGGAAGATCGTAAACAAAAAAATGCAGCTGGATAGGAGTTTTATGCCTATTCCTTTTTCTTCTCCCCGGCAATAAAATAACTTTGCCCCTGGTCCCGGAAGAGATTTCGGAATCGGGGGTTTTGTAATGCCAAATACAGCGGTTTTCTTTGGAATAAGGCCGGCTGATTCTAAAAAATTGATAAAACATAAAGGGCAGGCTGTTTCTGCCTGTCCAAGCTGCTCATTTTTGCTTACGTAAAGCAAGTTTAACTGAAAAATAAACAACAACCCCAATGGCTGCTAAATTCAGCAGCCAACCGAATATTCCATATCCCATCATCATGCCATAGCCAAAGCCGCTCATCATCTGTATCCTCCTTCTATCTGCATTAATTCAGGCCGGCCTGTTTAGTGGCAAGCATTGTACATTTGTTTCAATTCCTTGTCGGATAAATTTGGATGTGCTTTTGCCATATAAGATTTCATTTGGTTGAATGAAGGCGTATGGCCATTATTGGTTTCAGCAGCATATACACCTGTTCCGGCTCCTAAAATGACAACTGTTCCCAAAACTGGAATGATCAATTTTTTCATTTTCATCATTTTATCCCTCCTTCTTTCCTGATTCTTTTATCATAAATGGAAATTATGAAGTTTCTATGGAGAAGTGATGTGGAATTTGTGTAATAGTGTATTGGTAAAAGGAAAAGAAATGCAATCTGGCAGTAAAATTGAAATGGCAGCACTGACTAAGATAACCCGTTTTTTTCAAAGACCAGACTTTACATAGGAAAACTATCCATTCAAACAATATTTTTCCAGTATAAACAGTAAAATGCATCATTTCTGCACAAATGATAGGTATCCTTGAATAAACAAATTTAGAAAAATTATAAGGAGGACTTTGGATGATGAAAAAATTATTAGCAGGCATTTTTTCTCTTGCAATTCTCTTCTCTTTGGCAGCATGTGGCAATGAAAATGGCAATGGCAACGAAAAATCTGTGAAAAGCGAAAGTACGAGTTCCCAATCTCACATGGAAATGAATCATTCCGGATCAAGCAATGTACCAAAAGGAATGAAGGAAGAAAAAAATCCAAAGTACAAAACGGGTAGCCAGGTTATCATTCACGCGGATCATATGGAAGGGATGAACGGCGCAAAGGCAACCGTAAAAGCTGCCTATGCGACAACAGTTTATATGGTGAATTATAAGCCGGAAACAGGCGGGGCTGAAGTGAAAAATCATAAATGGGTTGTTCAGGAAGAAATCAAAGCGGCAGGGAAGAAGACGTTAAAACCCGGGACAAAAGTAACATTGGAAGCAGATCATATGGAAGGCATGAAAGGGGCATCTGCTGAAATTGTCTCCTCTAAAAAAACAACGGTTTATATGGTGGATTACACACCGGCAAATGGGGGAGAAAAGGTAAAAAATCATAAATGGTTAACAGAGGACGAACTCGCTGTTAAATAGTCCTAAATATTATTAATGAAAAAAGAGCTTGCCCAAGAAGGAAGCTCTTTTTTATTTATCGGCTAAAACTTGAAAGTGCGAAAATCGTGCAAACCCCTTGTCACCACTGCGGTTACCCCGGCTAATTTAGAGCTAAGCTGCTTTAATTAGGTGTTTTTGATAGCTGACAGGTAACTTTTTTAAAAATTGCTCAATAATAGTATTTAGTACTTCTTCACAAAGGATATACTCATCCTTAAAAGCTTCTTTAAATAAATCAATCAATTGTTGAATCGCTTCTGCGAAGGTGACGTCAGTAAGTTCATCAACCATGAGATAAAACAACTCACCCAGGGTCCGATCATCTACCTGTTCACGGTGTTGGACTGCAAGGATT
>NZ_KB894030.1 GCF_000374345.1 Heyndrickxia acidiproducens DSM 23148 | reverse complement strand
GGTAAGACGATTCCCTTTCATTCCATGCACCCGTACCATTTACGCCTCCACATCCGGATAGCTTTTGGGCTTTGACTTGTTTGGCAGTCTTACCCTGTAAGAGTACGCCTGATGGTATTCGTGTTCCTCGGGTCAGAATTTTGCCTCCAGCTTCCTTCAGATTCCACTTCACAATGGACACCCTTGCTCTTGGCTAATGGTTGGTCGCTATCTACCCCCATAGCGGACTTTCGCCGCCTAGCGAATCGTCATGCGCGGCGCACCACGAAAAAAGCAGCCCCGCTTGGGAGGCTGCTTTTTTAATGCTGCTATCAATCTTATTTTCCGATAAATTCCTGTGTCCAGTAATGGCCATTTTCCACATAGCCGACACCGATATGGGTAAAGTTTTTATTTAAAATATTTGCTCTGTGGCCTTCGCTGTTCATCCAGGCTTTCATTACCGCCTGCGGTGTTTGCTGGCCCATTGCGATATTTTCGCCGGCATAATGGTAAGTAATGCCGAATTTTTTCATCATATCAAATGGTGTGCCGTATGTCGGGCTTGTGTGGTCAAAATACTTTTTGGCCAGCATATCATTTGATTTTACACGTGCCATTTTGCTCAATGCTGTATCTGCTTGTAAAGCGGAAAGGCCGTTTTTCGCACGTTCCTGGTTCACAAGATTTACAACTTCTTTTTCATAAGCATTCAATGTGCTTGAAGCTTTGGAAGATGAGGTATTGGCTGTGTTTGCTGTCGTTGTTTTGTTTGTTGCTTGGTTTGCTGTTGTTTTATTTTCTGTTGTTTTATTTTCTGTTGTTTTATTTTCTGTTGTTTTATTTTCCGGTGCTTTATTTGCTGCTGTATTGGCTGAAGATGGTGCAGCTGTTTTATATGTCCATTTAATATGGTGTTTTTTCATCCAGTTTTCCAATTCTTGGATGCTATTAAATTTATATTGGTGGGATACTACTTTTACTGCTTTGTTGCAGTTTGTGTTTGTTTGATTGGATGCTGCATCTGCCTTGCCGCTGATCATAGGTGATGCCATCAAAGCCAGTGCTGCGGCTGTTGTTACGATTGTTTTTTTCATATTCCTGTTTCCTCCCTAAAAATATCTGAACTGTACCGGTTCTTTCATAGAAAGTACCAGCCGGTTCTTTTGTCTCTCACTTACAGATAGAATCATAACATATGATTTTTGTAATATTTCTGGGGGAAAATGGAAATCAACAGGTATTATGGTTTTAAACCGGTGTTTTCAGGCTGTCTTTTCAAAAAAAATCTTAAGAATCGCATGTTTGTCCGAAAAAGGGATTTTAACTTTCATTTCTCAAGATGGAAGGTTGTATACAAATATCCTAAAACTACCAAATACAGGGGGTTGACAAGTTTTAAAATCTGCCTGGTTTGTTACAAATATTTCGCTGGGATTGCACGCTGCAACTTACTTTTCATATTCAAGCGCCTGCATATTCAGCGGCAGATTGGAGCAAAATAACAGATAAGAATGGTATCAAGAGGATGGTGACCTTTATGCACGGTCCGTACTGCTGCCCCAATTGCAAAACAAACCGGACACGTTTTAATATCATCCGGCAAATGCCACAGGCGGTAAAAATGGATCCGCGTACCGGTGAAGTGGTGGATGTGCTGGCTGATGCCGAACCAAATCCGTTACACCTGGCGTATAGAGGGCCCGAGTACCGGGTGCAATGTGCGGTTTGCGGATTGATTGAAGATGAGCGGACATTTCTGAAATTTGGAGAACATCAATAAGAGCCATTTAAAAAAGGCTCTTATTTTCGCGTAGAAGTGTCTGTTTTAAAGTGATCTTAAGCTTGTGCATACCTTCACATTATGGTTTTTGGTTAAGATAGCGGTCAAACTTTTGGAACAGCCGGTATAATGTCTCCCGTTCCTCATCTGTGAATACATCAAATTTATCTTGTAAGAACTGCGATTTCAGCTCCGTCAGCTGCCGGATTAATGCTTTTCCCTTATCGGTTAAAGTTAAATCTATCACGCGCCTGTCTTTGTTGGATCGCTGCCGTTCTATCAGCCCTTTCTCCACTAAAGAATCAGTTACGGAAGTAATATGGCTTGCAGAAACCTGCAAAGCTTTCGATAAATCCGAAGAACGCATGGAAGAATCTGATAATAGCTTCAAAACCATAAATTCATTGGTGGTAACATATTCTTTTAATAAGTTGTTCAATTCTTCTTTTATTTTTCGGTAAACTTTGCGGAAAATAAATTCCAAGTCTATCGTTTCTTTGGTTCCCAACTGACCCAATCCCTTCTGCTTATGGGTTAAGGCTTTCTGCATTTTTTATTATACCATTTTTTATGCAGCTTGGACAAAAAGGCCGGAAAGCATAAGTTTAGCTCCGGCCTTTTTAGTCTATTTTCCAGTTTTTACAACCTCTTCAGCTTTTTTCAGCTGGGTGTCGTTTTTGGTAATCAATTCGCTGATTTTTTCGATTAACCTGGCTGTGGTTTCGCCTTGCAGGACACCTGTCACCTTCAAATGTTCTTTGATTTGGAAGGATTGGACAGCTGCTTTCGTGTTGTAATCAAAGTAACCGTCAACTCTGCCCGGATTATAGCCCAGCGCCTTCAGCATCTGTTCCGCAACTTTCACATCATTGGAGACGGAATACAGTTTCAAAGCCGTTTCGGAATTGATAACCGAGAGATTTGCATAAGACGGCAGTGATACTTTGTGATCCGGCTCAATGCCTTTTTTATGGATCCAGTTGCCGTTCGGCGTCAGCCATTTTTGTACCGTATATTTTAAGTTGGAGCCATCTTTAAAATCGGTGGCAGTCTGTACAGTGCCTTTACCGTACGACTTTTCGCCGACGAGCGGGATGCCTGCCGATTCATGCAGGGCAGATGCAAGAATTTCCGATGCGCTCGCGCTTCCGCTGTCAATCAACACCACGGTTGGAACGTTGATTTTTTTGCCGCCTTCAGCTGCATATTTCTGGACGGTGCCTTTGCGGTCTTCCACCTGCAGAATGGTCTTTCCTTCCGCCACAAACAGATTCGAAATTTTAATGGCCTGGTCAAGCAGTCCGCCCGGATTTTGCCGGACATCGATGATCAGCGATTTCATCCCCTGCTTTTTCATTTTATCGATCGCATTTACCAATTCTTTATATGTACCATCAGAGAAAGTGGTAATTTGAATCTGTGCAACCCCGTTTTTCAGCATTTTCGGGTAAACGGTGTTCACTGGTATTGTATCCCGCGTAATCGTGACTTTTGTTTCATCCTTCGAACCGGCGCGCTGAATCGTCAGTGTGACCTTCGTACCTTTTTTGCCCCTGATTAAAAGAATCGCCTGGTTGGCACTCATGCCATGAATGCTTTTGCCATTAACAGCAAGAATTTTATCATTGGGTTTCAATCCTGCTTTTTCAGCCGGGGAACCTTTAATTGGGGAAACAATGACAATATATCCGTCTTTTTCTTCGACTTCTGCTCCGATGCCTTCAAAAGAGGACGAAATCGTATTGTGAAATTCCGACGTTTCACTTTTTGTCATATAATCGGAATACGGATCATCGAGTGATTCAACCATGCCGTTGATGGCCCCATCGATGAGCGTTTTCTTGTTGACTTGCTGATAATAATTTTTGTTGATGCTGTCATACGCTTTGTAGAGTTTATCGAACTCAGGCCGTTGTTCCGTTGTCACATTGACTGCTTTTTTTCCGCCTAATGCAAAAGCAGCAGTCGTGATTCCCGCCGTTAAAAAGATCACTAAAAACAAAAGCATGACAAATTTAAATTTTTTCATGCGGATGTAACCATTTGGATCATCCTGCTGTGTTTCTGTCTCTTTCTTTTCGTCGTCCAAAGACTTCACCACTTTCATACCATATTCCCAACAACATTGTTTTTTATATTAACTTCTTTATTCTATCAGTTTTTTTATTTTTGTGAAAGCATGCGGATGCATGGCTGAGAAAATTTGAAAGCTGTTCTTGCGGCTTTCATCCTGATCATATTTTCTTTACATGTTGAAAATATTCTTCCAGCGTCCAGCCGTGTTTGTAAATGACCGCAGCTGCTTTTTTTCCAACATAGCGGAAGTGCCATGGCTCATATTCATACTTTGTAATACGCTCTTTGTTTTTCGGGTACCTTAAGATAAAACCGTATTGATGGGCATTTTTTGCAAGCCAGATACCTTCCTTATCTTCCCCCATTTTCTGGGTCAAAAGAAAGTTTTCAGCGTGGCTTGTAATATCCGCTGCAAGTCCTGTCTGATGCTCGCTTTGACCCGGAATGGCAACGGCCTGCTCCGCTTGCTCTTCCCCGACTTTTTGGGATTCAGCATCGAAAACATTTTTTTGGCGGGAATAGGAACGATATCCGGAAGCCATGAAAAGATCAATGCCGTCTTGTTTTGCAGCGGCGAACATTTCTTCTAATGCCTGTGCTGCCGGTTTCCGCAAATAACTCTTTTCAATGTCCTGGTCGCCAAAAGAAAATTGGACATTCGGGCGCACGAGATCCTTCGGCACATAATCGCCGAGTATGTATGTTTTGTTGACCAGAGCCAGAATATTTGACGGATTTTGGATCACTTGCTTGCCTTCCACCGTTTTTGTTTTGTTAAAATACCGGGCCGCCAGTTGCAATTCTGAAGCGGATTTTTTATCTCCGGAATCTGCCGTGTTTTTCTTCTGGCTTGCAGACTGGGGCTTTTGCTGATCGGTTTTGGCTGGCTGGTCCTGCGCCGATAAACTGCATCCTGTAAGAAGCAGCGCGGCCAGGCCAGCATACATGAAATGTTTCATATCTTCACCTTTCTCTATTCTGCATCATATGCACATATGCTAGTCTATCAAACATTGCGGCATGAATTCAATATCTGCTCACACATTTCCGTATTCAAGCGCATGGCTCAAATCCTCCCCTTATTAAAAAAACGCGAGGAACACCCCGCGATTTCACTCCAGTCTATTTTATGACAACTCAAGCGACATTTCAATCATCGTTATCGTCTCTTCAAGAAAGTTTTCCGCGATACATGCGGCACAAGCTAGATTACCCTGAAAATTTCATGTTTCGTTGTTTCAATATGTATGCGCATGGCTGTACTGTGCTTTTTTCGCCATTCGTTTTCGTATTTGTAAACTGCAAGCCAAAACTGTTGCAAATATCCACCTTTATTTTTACCGGGCTCCAACCATACTATCAATGACCCATCATAAAGTGAAAGGATTGATTGCTTTGGGAAAAAAACACCGCAGCCGCATTAACGGCCGGAAAAAAAATAACCATATCCCGCCGGAAGCGATAATTGCCGAACACGAAGCACACGCCAAAGAATATTCTGCAGACAAACGCAAAAAATAGGTGCCGCAGCCGGTCCAATAGTGGCGGGCCGCGGGCTTATCCGGCTCTTGCCCTTACTTTTTCCCGCTGTTTGCCTGTATTTTGGAGACCATACAATCGACCGGCAAACTTTTCATGAAAAAGCCTGCAGCAAAAGCTGCAGGCTTTGATTTACCAATGTTTTTTGGACAGTTAAACCGTACCGTCATCCCACTCTTCCTCATCAATAATGCTTTTTTCCAGCAGGTATTCAAACGTAATATCGGCGATTTCTTCAAGTTCTTCTTCCGCGGGCGCATAGCCCCTTTTGACCAATTCCTTAAAAAAGAATGCCGCAATTTCCTCTGTGTCAATATATACATCCATATTCCTCAAAAAAACCGCCCCCCTTTTTTTGGAAAAGCTGCGGCGGCCTGTTTTACCCCCCGAAAAGTGTATACGCCACCAACAGAAAGTCCGCCCTTTGACTTTATACCGGCAGGATTATTCGATCCCGGGAAACAGGTACCGCAGCTGAATCAAGAAAAGCGCAGGCCGAAAGACATACGCCATTCCTTTTTAAGAAAATTTTTCACTACTATTAAAATGTATGTGCCGGCCCCATTCAATATGTCAGAACCTCTACTCCTGATTCCGACCGTGATCCATCAGAAAATGCAACTGTGATGTGATCGAATCCATTAACATCTTATATTCATCATCGCCAAATAACTGGAACAAAATCCGGTAATCATTATACAGATCCAATAACTGGTCGATTTTCTCCGGGGTCGGGGCCTGATCTTCCGCCAGGTTCCGGAGATGGTTTTTTTTGACTGGATAAAAAAATTCATACTTATTTAAAAACGTATCGGCCTGTTCAAAGTCCGCAATCAGAATCAGTTCCTGCTCATCTGCTTCCAGCCACTCGCCATCGGGAATCCGCACCATTTCATAAATGATGTCTTCCCAGGCATCTTCGGCATACCGCCAAATTTCCGTCCGGAACCCGACAACTTTAAAAATCTCATCGGAGTAGCCTTTTACCTTTACGATATCGCCGATAAAGTATTTAAATTCTATATTGATTTCTTCCTTTTTATATAAAATCCCGTCATACTCCGTCAGCAAAACCAAACTTTCTTCTTTGAAAAGGCCTTCTCGATCATTCACAACATAGAAATATTGTCCATTCATCCTTTTGATCTTCGTTATTTTCCCTACTGTTCCATACACTTTCACAACGACCGTGTCTCCAATTTGAAATTTAGGCTCTTTATCCATGCTCCATGCTCCTTGCAAACGACTCGGGATTTAATTCATTATATGCAGGAAGCCGGGAAATGACCGAAAAAAGCCTGAACGCCTGGCAACTGGCACGCTGCTTTATCTTTCATCAGACCGGTATACTTCCCATACCTGATCAAAGATCGCCATTGAAGGGATATATTGCCCGTTCAATTCCAAATATGAACTAATTTCATGGTAATCGCGGGACTGCTTCGGAAAACTATGGTCATGATAGGCCCCGTTCGCAAACTGCGTAAAAGGGTCCTTTACTTCAGGATCCCGGTATTTCATAAGAAAATGATAAAAAGATTTTGCCAACATGCTTCACCTCTCTTTCCATTTATTTTTCTTCCAATATAACGAATCATCGGCACACCGTAAAGTACAAGGGCCTTTTTTACCATGAATTTGCGCGTTTGCATGGGCAGCGGGATAATGTAAAAATTTTTCTTTTTTGGCAAAAAGAACAAAAAAACTAGAAAATTGCCGAAAACACCGTTAAAATATGGTTATGGTTTGCCACAGATAAGGAGAACTACCTATGTAATAAGGAGGACATAAAAATTGAAAATACGGAATATTAATTTGAAAATCAATTTAAAAAATAAAAGGGCACGAAAGCCTTCCGGAATAAAAACAGGCCGGTCCGGTTATCCAATCAAAACGGCCGCTCTCTCCTACTTGCAAACCATTCGCGGAAAAATTGTTGTTTCATTTGGAATTTTAACCTTTCTTCTTATCATTTTGACCATTACTTCATACATAAACATGCGTCAATTGGAAAATGAAATCAGCCGTGTGGTGGACCATGACCTTGTTGTACATGATCGTGTCCAAAGTTTGCTGGAGCAGACAGGGAACATTGAGACCGCATCACTAAACTATGCGGTTACCGGGAATGAAGATGCACTGCGCCCCTATGATCAGGGAAAACAAGCTGTGGACAGCCAGATCAGCCGCCTGAAAAAAATGGTGGCTGATAATCCCGCCCAGCGCAAAAAATTGAACAATGTCGCGAGCGCTTATAATTTCTGGCTCGGCAATGTCGAAATGGTGATTGAGGCCAGGCGGTATGGCACCGAACAGCAGGCAACATCACAGATAAAAAGTTCACAGGCGTCCAATTATATGGGGAATATGAAAGCAAGCATAAACGATTTATTAAACAACGTGAAAAGTGCGTCACAGGACCGGATTAAACAGCTTCATTTTTTCGTATTTATTTCCCAAATTGTAACGTTTGCCCTCTCCCTGCTGGCACTTGCTTTAAGTATCATCATGAGCGTGGCTTTGACAAAGAGCATTAAAAGCAACGTCAGGAAAATCAGCCGCTCGATTTTGGAGATCGCGAATGCAGGCGGCGATTTAACAAGAAGGATCGAAGTGCACTCCAACGATGAAATCGCCGGGCTCGCAAAGGATACCAATTTGCTGATCGACGGAATTGCCAATCTTGTAAAAGAAGTCTCAAACATGGCAGAAAGCGTATCGGCATCAAGCGAAGAGCTGCTCGCTTCTTCTGAAGAGACATCAAGTACGATTCAATCCATAGCTGAAACAGCAAACGAGATTGCTGCCGACAGCGAGCAGGCTTCCTCCCGGATGGATGCTTCCATGAACAAAATGAATTCGCTCGAGCAAGTGATCAAAACCCTTTACGGGCAGGCTGAAATGGTGAAACAGGCTTCGCTGGACATGAAAGAATCGGCAGAAAAAGGCCGTCAATCGATTGTTGAAACATCCGGGAATATGAAGGGGATTGAAACCATCATGTCCAACACGAGCAAAACGGTACAGGCACTCGGGCAAAAATCAGACGATATTACGAAGATCATTATGACCATTACGGGCATCGCCAAGCAGACAAATCTCCTTGCCCTTAATGCCGCAATCGAAGCCGCACGCGCGGGAGAACACGGACGCGGGTTTGCCGTCGTAGCTGATGAAGTCAGGAAACTGGCGGAACAATCGCAGGCCGCTGCCAGGGAAGTAACGAAAATCGTCCACTCCATACAAAAAGAAATCGGCACCATTATCGGCCAAAACCAAGACGGTGTACAGGCAGTTGTCGCCGGCGTAAACATTTCAAATGATACGAAGCAGTCCCTGGAGGTCATCCAGGAACAGACAAATAAAACCACGAAAGTCATTATGGATATGGTCAGCCAAATTGAACAAACACGGAAACTGAGTGTTGATGTGGCCGACTCGTTTGTTGCAGTCAATCAAATTGCCATGAATACTGCGGCCAATACAGAATCAACAGCAGCCAGTTCCGAAGAAGGCTCAGCTTCGATGGAAGAAGTGACTGCGGCCGCTTCCGAACTATCCAAACAAGCTGAACATCTGCGCAAGCTCATTGGTAACTTTAAAATTTAATTCACAAAAAATATCCCGAAAGCCCGGTAACGGGCGCGGGATATTTTTTTAAGATATTTCCAGGCTGCAAGGCCCTATTTCGGGCCGATCCAGCAGGCGCCGATGATAATCAACAAAATAAACAGCACAACAATTAAAGCAAAGCTGTTGCGGTGGCAGCCGGCAAATCCGCCATATCCGTAACCGTATGTGCTGCCGCATCCGCAATCGTAACCGGGAAAATACCCATAGCCGCCATCATGTCCGTAGTGCATACCATTCACTCCTCAAATCATAATTCATTTTTTCTGTACAGTTCATGGTATGGAAAACGGGCTTTTTTTGCATGTGCATCCGCCCAGGATACCTGGATTTTTACCTAATCTTTTTCTTTGAATAACCTCAAGTATTCCCCGTAACCCGCTTCTTCCAGTTCTTCCTTCGGGATGAAGCGCATTGCTGCAGAGTTCATGCAATAGCGCAGATGTGACGGGCCCGGGCCGTCGGGAAAGACATGGCCCAAATGGGAATCAGCAGTTTTGCTTCTGACTTCCGTTCGAATCATGCCGTGGCTTGTATCACGGTGTTCCATCAATTCCTCCGCATCAATTGGCTTTGTGAAACTGGGCCAGCCGCAGCCCGCGTCATATTTGTCCTTTGAACTGAATAGCGGTTTTCCCGAAATAATATCTACATAGATGCCGTCACGGAATTCATTCCAGTATTCATTATGAAAAGGCGGCTCTGTCCCATTATGCTGCGTCACTTCATATTGCACAGGGGTCAGTTTTTTTTGCAGTTCTTCATTTTTCATCCGGATCCCTCCAATGCTTACGAATAAATGCAGCCCGTCCCGAACCTTCACGATAGGCCTGGTAATGGGCCGGGTTTTTCTTATAATATCCCTGATGGTACGCTTCTGCCGGATAGAACGCTGAAGCAGGCAGAATGCTGACCACAATTGGTTTTGAAAAGCGCCCGCTTTCCTGGAGCTTTTTCCGTGAAGCATACGCCGCTATTTTTTGTTTTTCATTTGCATAGTAAATTGCCGGCTTATATGAACTGCCCCTGTCAAAAAACTGCCCGCCGGCATCAGTCGGATCAATCTGTTGCCAGTAGATCTCAAGCAGTTTGTCATACGGGAAAACTTCCGGGTCATATGTGATTTGAACAGCTTCCGTATGGCCGGTTGCCCCGGAGCAGACTTCTTCATAGGTCGGATTTGGTTTTGTACCGCCCGTATATCCTGAAATTACGCTTTTTATGCCCGGCTGCTCATCAAAAGGATGCACCATGCACCAAAAACAGCCGCCAGCAAAAATGGCCGTCTCTTCCGCCACTTCTGCCACCCCCTTTTAGAAAAACTACTTTTTATTGTACCTGTTGCCATGACTTTTATCTAGTTTCGTGACTGGAAATCAAAACTTCATTATAATAAGATCATTGTGAGCCTTATAACGGAAAACTATTTCCGCTTTCCGTTAACAGCAGAAAGGAGCGCTTTTCTTGGAATTGCCACAAGAATTTACCAAAAAAATGTCTGCCCTCCTCGGAAAAGAAGCGGAGGACTTTTTTCATTCCTATCAGGAGCCCCGTGCCAGCGGGCTGCGCCTGAATGTAACAAAAACCGGTGCGGCTGCCTGGGAAGAACAGCAACCTTTCCAACTTGAAAAAATCCCGTTTGTTCCAGCAGGATACTATTTTGATGAACAGATCGATAAACCCGGGAAGCATCCTTACCATGCAGCAGGATTGTATTATATCCAGGAACCGAGTGCCATGTTTGTCGCAGAACAATTACAGGTTGAAGCAGGCGACAAAGTATTGGATCTTTGTGCTGCACCCGGCGGCAAATCCACGCAAATCGCAGCGGGCATCGGCGAAAACGGATTTTTGCTTGCAAATGAAATCCATCCGAAGCGGGTACGTGCGCTTTCAGAGAATATTGAACGGTTCGGGCTTGCCAATACAGTGGTCACGAATGAAACACCGGAGAGATTAAGCCGGCATTTTCAAGCGTATTTCGATAAAATTTTAGTGGATGCGCCGTGTTCCGGAGAAGGCATGTTCCGTAAAGATCCCGGGGCGGCCGGCTATTGGAGACGACAGCATGTTGAAGCGTGCGCGCAAAAGCAAAGGGAGATTTTAAAGGAAGCGCACGAAATGCTGAAACCCGGCGGCATTCTCGTGTATTCCACCTGCACGTTTTCACCGGAAGAAAACGAACAAACGATTGAAGATTTTCTGGACAGCTTCCCGGATATGGAATTGCTCCCGATTCCCCATCAGCACGGCATACAGCCCGGCCGGCCGGAATGGGCAAAGCACCAGACAGAGGCGCTTTCGAAAACAGCAAGACTGTGGCCGCATTGCTTAAAAGGAGAAGGCCATTTTGCGGCCAAGTTATACAAAAAACCTGCCGAACCCGATCAGGCGCCGGCTATCCGCTTGCAGCCGTCTGCAAAACTTTCAAAACAGCAGGAGAAGGATTGGGTTTTCTTTCAAGACCAGGCACTGCCGCTTTTCCCGACAGATGGGCGCGCATATTTTCAATTTAAAAACCAGCTCTATTTACTGCCCCATGCCTGCCCGGCGTTAAACGGGCTCCATCTTGTGCGCCCCGGCCTCCACCTCGGTGAATTCAAAAAAAACCGTTTTGAGCCCAACCATGCCCTGGCACTGGCGCTTGGCCCCGGCCAGTGCCGCTATACGAAAAATCTTGCCGGCAATAGTGCGGCGTGTCTCCGTTATTTAAAAGGGGAAACATTGCCGGGAACAGCCGAAAACCGCGGCTGGATCCTTGTTACAGTGGACGGCTTCCCGCTCGGCTGGAGTAAAGAAGCAAACGGAATTTTAAAAAACCTCTATCCAAAAGGGCTGAGAATGACCGGCAACTACTAAAAAAAGCCTGCCTTTCTCCTTTTTCCATTGCCCCCGCCCAAGCGAAACGGCAGCCCGTTTCCTCCGGGGACGGATTGGCAAAAAAAGCCCCGGCGCCATGATTCAAGCTTTGGCGCCCGGGCTTTTCTTATTGGTTTGGAAACGATAATGTGAATACAATATGATTATTTGGCAGGTCAAAGCGATCAGCCTTGACGCGCGCGCCATTATTGAGCCTCATTTTACTGAGCTGGACGTAAACCTGTTTTTCGCTTGGCTGGATAATCACCCAGTCAGGCAGATTGTAGGTCGTTTTTACGAATTTTAATATATAGGAGACAGGCAAATGGATTGAACCGAGGGATACCGATTTTTGTTTTAACAGCAGATCGCCATTTTTTAGCGCCCGCGGTTGAAATGTCATGCTGTATCTCATTTTTTGCGAGAATACGCCGACATGCCCGTAAAAGACAACATTCCGGTTAAGGGCTACTTCCCCCTGCATGTCTTCCTGCTTTAAATAGCGGTTGATCATTGCGGTTAAATCCGCTTTATCTGCCGCGACATGGAACTGGATCTTTTGATTGTTTGCCTGTTCCTTTGGCACTTTGCCATCTGGTACAAACAGAAAGAAAGCGAGTAAAACGAGAACGGCCGTAATCGCCGCTGCCAGCGTTAAAAATGCGGTTTTCCATGGATTTCTTTTCATTCAGCACTCATCCTCTAAACTAAAGACTTGCTTCCGTAATCGGTACCGGCCTCATTTGCTCGCTTATTTTGGTATGCCCAAAAAATTGTCTTTTAATAAATATCGGTATACCCGTTTGGACATTAATTGATAACCGGTATCGTTCGGATGGAAGTGATCTTCATACAGCAACTTTTCTTCCTTATGGTCAAAAATATCTGCAACCGGAATAAAAGTCGTCTTTTTATAGTTTTCTGTTACACTTTTGCTCGTTTGATTCCATTCTGCAAGAATATCATCTACTTCTTTAATGTCCGAGAACCATTTTGTAAAAGGATTATAGATTCCGATCATTGCAATCTTAACACCGGGATGAATCGTGCGGATTTGCTTGAAAATCTGATTCAGACGGTTTTTATAATTTGACATTTCCGCTTCGAAAGCCTGTTTTTCCAAGTTGGAAAAATTTTTGCGGAAAACTTTCATAATATCATTTCCTCCGATGGTAATGATCACAAGGTCAGCTTCCTTAATCGATTTTTGCACATTTTTATCCTGAAGGCGCAGAAGCAAGTGGTCTGTCCGGTTTCCTTTTACGCCGTAATTGGCAACGGTTGTTTTCTTCACGCCTTTGAGTGCATCCAGCTCATGTTTCAAATAATACGTGTAACCGCCGCGGCCCTTGCTGTCACCGACACCCTCGGTCAGGGAATCTCCGATTGAGACGATTCGTAAAGGAACCGGTACGATTTCTTTTTTCTTCTCCACACTTGCCGTTTTAAACAAAAGATCATTGATTCCTGTGGAACAGCCTGTTACAACGAGAGAAACTGCAACGAGCACGGGAATTATAATTTTTCTCATTCTTTACACCACTTTACATGACTTTCTTTTTTGCAGTGCTTCCATTATAGCACGAAACAGCAAAAGAAGAGGCAAATTGTGCTTCAATTTTCAGGTACCGGCTTTTTTGCTTTTGGCCGTATTTAAAAAGCCGGCGCAAAAGCATGGGGTTGATATTCAGGAACTCCGGTAACAGTAATTGGGCGCATTCCATACAATAATATTGCGCATCCTATTCATAAACTCTATAATTAAGGAAAGCACGAACGACAAAAATGGAGGTTTTACATTGACAACTGCTTATTTAAATGATTGGAAACAGGAACTTGCGAACGCCATTACACACGGCATCGGTTTTCTGCTCAGCATTCCGGCTATGATCATGCTGATTGTGTTTGCGGCAGAGAAAGACAACCCGCTTTATATGGGAAGTTTCCTTGTTTTCGGAATTACGATGCTGCTGCTTTACCTGTTTTCAACGCTGCTGCACAGTTTTTACTGGACGAAGGGTAAAACATTTCTGGCTATCCTCGACCACTCCGCCATCTATTTGCTGATTGCAGGCACCTATACTCCGATTTTACTGATTACATTGCACGGGACAATGGGGTGGGTCTTTTTCTCTATTGTGTGGGCACTCGCTGTGATTGGCATTACAAGTAAATGCTTTTTAATCCACAAGTTTAAATTATTGTCTACGATCTTCTACCTGCTGATGGGCTGGCTTGTGATTATCGCAATCGAACCATTATATACCAGACTGACCGAAACAGGATTTTGGCTGTTAATGACCGGCGGCCTCTGTTATACGGTCGGCGCCGTCTTCTATACATGGAAAAAGCTTCCTTACTCCCATGCCATTTGGCATCTCTTTGTGATCGCGGGCAGTGCGTTTATGTATTTCTGCATTCTATTTTATGTATAAAAACCATGGATCTTCTCCATGGTTTTTATTTTTTTCTTTCAAAAACTTGGAATTCGTAATCATAAGGATTCTTCTCATCCCTGATTCCTTTTTTGCAGGAAACCAATTCGAACGCATCCCAATTGATCGCTGGAAAATAAGTGTCTCCCCCAATATCCGCAGCAATTTGCGTCTTATACAAACGATCCGCATCTTCGGCCAAAAGCGCAAAAATTTCCGCACCGCCAGTCACAAACACTTCTTCCCCGCGTTCTCCAGCCCACTTGAGAAGCTCAGCCTTGCTTGAGAATACCAGGCAGCCTGCTGCTTTAAAGTCAGGGTTGCGTGTCAGAATCAGGTTCGTCCGTCCCGGGAGCGGCCTGCCGATAGACTCATAGGTTTTTCTGCCCATTACAATGGGATGGCCCATTGTTACAGCTTTAAAGTACTTCAAATCCGCCGGCAAATGCCAGGGCAGCCGGTTATTTTTACCGATAACGCCTTTTTCATCCTGTGCCCACAAAAAAGATATCATACGCTGACGGCTCCTGAAATATGCGGATGCGGGTCATAACCATGAAGTGTGAAATCTTCATATTTGAAAGCAAAAATGTCTTTCACTTCAGGATTCAGCTCCATGACCGGCAGTTGGCGCGGCTTACGGGTACATTGCAGTTTTACCTGTTCGATATGGTTCAAGTAAATGTGCGCATCACCGAGGGTGTGGACAAATTCACCCGGTTCCAGCCCGCACACCTGCGCCACCATCATCGTAAGCAGTGCATAAGAAGCAATATTAAAAGGAACCCCTAAAAAGATATCAGCGGATCTTTGATACAGCTGGCAGGACAGTTTTCCGTCCGCAACATAAAACTGGAAAAAGCAGTGGCATGGCGGTAAAGCCATTTTATCAATTTCTCCGACATTCCAGGCATTCACAATCAGGCGCCTCGAATCCGGGTTGTTTTTGATTTGGCTGATGACTTCTGAAATCTGGTCAATCGTCCGGCCGTCCCGTGTTTTCCATGACCGCCATTGTTCGCCGTAGACCGGCCCGAGGTTCCCGTTTTCATCCGCCCATTCATTCCAGATCCGGACACCATTGTCTTTTAAATATTGGACGTTTGTATCCCCGTTTAACATCCACAGCAATTCGTAGATAATCGATTTTAGATGCAATTTTTTCGTTGTTAAAAGCGGGAACCCTTCCTGCAGATTAAAGCGCATTTGGTAACCGAATACACTGATTGTTCCGGTCCCGGTACGGTCTGCTTTTTTCACGCCGTGTTCCAATACGGTTTGGCATAAGTCAAGATATTGCTTCATAAATCACATTCACCCTATCCTTTTCGTTGCATTAAAATTAAGCAATCCGATTACAAACTTCGTGAAAACTCAGGCACAGAAAGCATGATCAATCCCGGCCGTATTATACTTTCATCCATTTGGGCGGAACATTTTTATCCCAGTAAATCGTGCCCAGCTGGTAGTGTGCTTGAAAATGGTCTGACGCGGCATGATAGTGGAAAGTGAACTACCCACCACTTATTGACCTTGCGGTCTAATTGAAGTGGGGGCTTCTCGACTTATCGTTGCTTTTACTAGCCAACGAAAACTGACCGAGCTAACCCTCTTGTTCCAAGAGTTTTGTTACTTATGATAACGCTAATAAGCGTATACCTTCATTTTTGATATTGATTGCTGAATTATAGTCGCGATCTGCCACATAACCGCACGAACAACGGTAGGTGCGTTCAGATAGTTTCACAGGTTTTTCTGCACCACAACAAGAACACT
>NZ_KB894029.1 GCF_000374345.1 Heyndrickxia acidiproducens DSM 23148 | reverse complement strand
AGATTCCCTAACACGATTCGCAAAAAACACTGTTCGTTTTGCGTGGTAAGATTTTTCTTATAACAAACGTTTGATATTTATGTCTATAGATGTCTACGTTTTTAGAAACGGTCCCCGCGGTAACGGTCCCTTCTTCATTTTTCAAAACTGAAACAAAGGTGTTTTTTACCGTACCGACAGACAACGAACAAGAGCACGGCTCATCCCTCAAAAAATGAACAAAGGAGTGGTTTTTCTTTGTCACCTCTACCTTACACCCCCTCAAAGCAGCTCCAGTACCACCTCTCCGGACGAAAATTGCTGGAAACAGAAATCCCCTTTCCCGCCGAGTGGCTTAAAACCTGCCGCCAAAACGGCTGGATCCATGAAGAAAAAGGCATCAGCGGCGAGTATCCGGATTGCACCTGCAAGCGCTGCGGCAACCAGAATCCGCATCTTTTTGCTGCATATCCCTGTGCCCACTGCGGCGAAATGAGTATCTACTGCCGCAACTGCATCATGATGGGCAGGGTATCTTCCTGCCTGCCGCTGATCAGCTGGACCGGCCCGGAGCCTGAGTTTACCCCGCCGCACGCACCGCTCCAATGGGCAGGACAGCTGTCAAAAGGCCAGCAAGCTGCGTCAGATGCAGTGTTAGACGCACTACAACATAAAAAAGAGCTGCTATTATGGGCCGTTTGCGGCGCAGGGAAGACCGAGGTTCTTTTTGCCGGCATTGAAGCTGCAATCAAAGCGGGGCGGCGGGTCTGTGTGGCGACGCCGCGGACAGATGTCGTGCTTGAACTTACCCCCCGGTTCCGGCAGGTGTTTCCGGAAATCAAAGTCGCAGCCTTATACGGGGGCAGTCCTGACCGCCATCTGTGGGCGCCGCTTGTTGTGGCCACCACCCACCAGCTGTACCGGTATGAAGCCGCTTTTGATGCTATCATTGTTGATGAGGTCGATGCGTTCCCCTATACTTATGACACAACATTGCAAAAAGCCGTGCAAAAAGCAGCCAAAAAAGATTGTGCCCGGATTTTTCTTACGGCCACCCCAAATGAAAAATGGCAGCAGGAATGCCAGGCAGGGAAACGCAGCCATGTCATGATTCCGGCCCGCTTCCACCGCCATCCGCTGCCGGTTCCTGTAATGAAATGGATCGGGAATTGGCGCAGGGCTTTTGAAAAAGGCAGGCTCCCCGGCAATATTGAAGCCTGGATGAAGCGGCGCCTCTCTGAAAGCAAACAAGCCCTTGTCTTTCTCCCCAATATCCGCCTGATGCTAAAAGCAGCCCCCCTCTTTCAAGCCCTTGATGAAAAAATTGAATGGGTGCACGCAGAAGACCCGGACCGTAAACAAAAGGTGGAGAATATGCGCGCCCAAAAAACCCCAATTCTTTTGACAACGACGATTTTAGAGCGCGGCGTCACATTCCCGAATATTGATGTTGCAGTTGTGGGTGCAGAAGATGAGATTTTTACCGAGGCGGCGCTTGTCCAAATTGCCGGTAGGGCTGGAAGAAGTCCCGCCTTTCCAAGCGGCGAGGTCACTTTTTTTCACTATGGAAGGACAAAGGCAATGTTAAAAGCAGTCCGCCATATCGCAAGCATGAATGAAGAAGCAAGAAAGCGGGGGCTGGTCGATGAATGAGTTCTGCCTGTACTGCCGCCAGCCGATCCGTTACCCGTTTTTCTGGCGCACGCTGGTTTTTCCACAGCAGGATATCTGGCTTTGCGACGCATGCAGGGGAAAACTGAAGCGAATCAGCGGGCCGGTCTGTAAAATTTGCTGCCGGCCGCTCGCAAAGCTGGATCCTGCGTTTATCCGGGAAGGCATCTGTCAGGACTGTGCCAGATGGGAAGAAGATGCCGCATGGTCAGGGGTGCTTGAAAAAAATACTTCGTTATATGAGTATAATGATTTTTGTAAAGATGTCTTGGCGCAGTTTAAATTCCGCGGCGATTACATTTTGTCCAGCATTTTTGCGGATGATATCCAAAAAGTGCTCGAACACAGCGATGCAGAGCTGATTGTTCCGATTCCGTTAAGTCCTGAGCGCCTTTCCGAGCGCCTGTTCAACCAGTCGGAGGCGCTTGCGGAAGCTGCAGGGCTGCAAACGGTTCCGCTCCTGAAACGCACCCATTCCGAAAAACAGTCGAAGAAAACGCGCGATGAACGTATCCATCAGGAACAAGTTTTTCAAATTGAAGAACACCAGCCGATCCAGGGCGTTTCCGTTTTATTAATTGATGATATTTACACGACCGGGTCGACGCTCCGCCATGCGGCAAAAGTGCTAAAGACAGCAGGCGCCGCGAAAGTTACTTCCCTCACGATCGCAAGGAGTTAAAGATATTTCAAACTGCCTTTTCACTTGAATTATCCGGGTGATGAAAGCCTTTGCGGGCAATTATTTCACATGAGATAGCGTTCATCGGCATGATGAAAGCTATCGCGTGCAGTTATTTTACATGAGATGGTGTTCATCGGCATGATGAAAACTATTGTGGGCAGTTATTTTACTTGAGATGGCGTTCATCGGCATGATGAAAACTATTGTGGGCAGTTATTTTACTTGAGATGGCGTTCATTAGCGTGATGAAAGCCAATACGGGTTGCTTTTTTTACCTGAAATGGCCTTCATCCCGCTTAGGAAAGAAAAATCTGTTCTATGAGTTACGGAAACAGGCTAAAAATCCGTACAAAATACCGATATAATGAATAGAAGACTGCGCTTTCCGTGCGAAGAATAAGCTACATGAACGAAAGGAGGCGGATCGGATGGCTGATTTGGCGAACTGTCCGAATTGCGGGAAACTGTATGTAAAAAACCCGATGCGCGATGTATGTGATGATTGTTATAAAAAAGAGGAAGCGGCATTTGACCGCGTGTTTGCTTTTTTGCGAAAACGCGAGAACAGGGCGGCAACAGTAGAAACGATCGTTGCAAAAAACGATGTAACAAAAGAACTTGTCTACAAATGGGTAAGAAAAGGCCGCCTGCTGGTCGCCAACTTCCCCAATCTCGCTTATCCATGTGACCGCTGCGGTGCATTAATTCAAAAAGGGAAGCTATGCGATCACTGCGCAAAAGGTATTCAAGATGATTTAAGCCGATTTGAACAGGAAAAACGGCGCAAAGAAGAACAAAGGAAAAATACATACTACTTCAAGAATTTCTAGTTTCCATTAAACATTCCGGCGTTTTATCCGATATAATAGGATGAGAAAGTAAGGCGCGGATATGATCTTTAAAGGGGTGAAAGCAGATGAAAATCAACAATATCAATTCCTCGGGAGTCAATCCTTACCAGCGGTCCGCCAGCCAGCGTGCACAGCAGGCCAAAATAGGCGGCACCCAAAAGACGGACAAAGTCGAAATATCTTCCAAGGCAAAGGAAATGCAGAAAACATCCCGGTTCGAAAAAGAACGTGCCCAAAAGATTGAAACATTAAAACAGCAAGTGCAAAACGGAACGTATCAAGCCGATGCTAAAAAAACGGCGGCAGGCATTTTAAAATATTATTCAGGACAATAAGACTGCGGAAAACAAATTTCCGGCAGCAGATTCCGATAGTAACGTGAAAAAGGGGGAGTGCCCATGTCTTTACAAAAACTGATCGTATGCCTTGAAAAACTGGTGCAGCTCCATAGCAGCCTGTTTACGCTGGCGTGTGAAAAAACCGACGTGATAAAAAAACAGGACATGGAGCGCCTCCAAAAAATGGTGAATGAAGAACAGGCCCATATCCAGGCGATAACCGCACTGGAAAAAGAACGGAATAAGTGCGCGCATGATTTTCTGAAAACCCGGCCAAACGAATCTGTTACGGTTTCAGACTGCATTGCGGCAGCGGCAGCCGGTGAAGAACGCAGCAAACTTGAAGCATTAAGGGAAGACCTGTTAATAATTGTAGATAAATTGAAAAAACAAAATGATTTGAATCAAATGCTGATCTATCATTCCCTTCAGTATATCAACCTTACCCTTGATTTGATCTGCCCGAAACAGCAGCCGGCAACTTATGCGCCGCCGCAAACATCCCGGGTACAGGCAGCCGGCATTTCGAGATTTGATTCAAAAGCGTGACAGAATTGGTTGAGATGGAGGAGAATGAACAGTGTCAACATTCTTTGGATTAGAAACTTCAAAACGGGCGTTAACGGCCCAGCAAAATGCCCTTTATACAGTTGGCCAAAACGTTGCCAATGCCAATACGGAAGGCTATACGCGGCAGCGCGCCAATTTAACGCCAACAGACCCTTACCCCGCAGCATCCATGAACCGCCCCCAAATTGCCGGGCAGATCGGAACCGGCGTTGAAGCAAGTTCTGTAGAGCGGGTTCGGGACAGGTACTTGGATAGGCAGTATCGCGAAAACAATAGTTCTGTGGGATATTGGGGCGCAAAGGCGGATGCACTGGGAAAAATAGAAGGGGTCATGGATGAAACCTCTTCGGACAGCAGTTTGTCCAAAACAATGGAAGCTTTTTGGGAATCTCTCCAGGACTTAAGCACCAATCCTGAAGACGTTTCAGCCCGTTCAGTCGTGCTTGAACGCGGAGAAACACTGTCAGACACCTTCCACTATCTGAGCAAGACGCTGGAACAGGATCAGTCAGATACAGGCAGCGAGATTGGCGTATCGGTGAACGATATCAATTCGATATTGCAGCAAATCAGCGACCTCAATCAACAAATCGGGGCACTGGAACCAAATGGCTACTTGCCGAATGACTTATATGATAAACGGGACAATCTGGCAGACAAGTTATCTTCTTATTTGGACATTACCGTTGAAACGGATAAAAGCGGCGGAAACGCCAAGGATATCGCTGACGGCATTTACAATATTGCCCTCAAAAGCGCAGACGGAAAAACGAGCAGCTATCTTGTCCGGGGTGGCACCTACAACGCCGTGCAAGTCCAAAACGGCACGGACAGTAACGGGGACAAAATATTGGACGCTGTTCCAGAAAACGGGCAAATGACCGGCATTACCGTTGCAGGCACGGCATTTTCCGTCTCCGATCCGAATGGCAATGTCATTTTCCCACAAGGCAAACTGCGCGGCTTAATTGAAAGTTACGGCTATCAATACCAGGACGACACCAATACAACAGTAGTGGCCGGGAATTACCCGGACATACTCGACAGCCTTGATAAAATGGCCTTTACATTTGGTACGATCTTCAATACTGTCCAGAACCAGGGAATAGATTTAAGCGGGGCAGCCGGGACCGACTTTTTTGACTTTGGCGGCCTGACAAGTTACCGGGGTGCTGCCGCGGCAATCTCCGTCAACAGCCAGATGACGTACAACAAAATTGCCGCTTCCGCAAACGGCGATAGCGGGGACGGCACGAACGCCATCAATCTCGCGAATATCGAAGGATTTGATTTAAGCAGTAGCTCGATTGCTTTAGAAGGCGGGAGGACGGTTGATATCGCTGCCCTGAAATTGCCGTTTACAAGCGGGACGATCTTAAGCAACTACGCAGGGATCATCGGAAAGCTCGGTGTCGATGCGGAGCAGGCGGACAACCTTGAAACGAACAGCAAATCACTGCTGGAATCCGTAGAAACAAACCGGCAATCCGTCAGCGCGGTTTCGCTCGATGAAGAACTGACCAATATGATCAAATACCAACAAGCCTATAATGCGGCGGCAAGGATGATTACGATGAACGATGAAATGCTCGATAAAATCATCAACAGCATGGGCATTGCAGGCAGATAGGCAGGTGAAAGTAAATGCGCGTAACTCAATCGATGCTCGCCAACAATTTCTTGAGCAATTTAAACACCAGTTACAGCAAACTCGCAAAATACCAGGAGCAGCTTTCTTCCGGGAAAAAAATCAATAAGCTGTCCGATGATCCGCTTTCTGCGATGAAAGGGATCGCTTACCGGCGGACGGTTGCCCAGGTGAAACAATACGAAGACAACTTCTCGGAAGCGAGCACTTGGATCGAAACCACAAATGATGCACTGGATGAAACCAACCAGGTGCTGCAGCGTATCCGCGAACTGACAGTGGAAGGTTCAACCGGTACGAAAACGCCAACTGACCGGCAGTCGATTGCCGATGAAGTCGAACAGCTCCGCGGACAGCTTGTGGATATTGCCAATACAAAAGTCAATGATAAATATATTTTCAATGGCACGGATACGACGGAAAAAACAATTACTTCTGATGTTACCACGCCCGCTGGAATTGCCGCCCTTAATATCAACAGCAATCCGGTCAAAATGGAGCTTTCCAAAGGGATATATCTGCAAGTGAATGCGGACGGTTCACAAGTCTTTTCAAAAGACTTATTTACTGATTTAAACAATTTAATTAGCGACCTAAACGCCGGCACATCGGCAACAGGCTTTGGTAGTTACTTGGGCAAACTTGATACCCATATTGACAACGCCCTGAGCGAACTGTCAAAAACAGGCGCCCGCAGTAACCGGCTCGATTTAATGAAAGATCGCGTCACACAGCAGAAAACAACTGCGACTGAGATCATGTCCAACAATGAAGATGTGGACATTGATAAAGTTTACACGGATTTTTCCGTTGCATCCGGCGCGTACGAAGCCGCGCTCAAAGTCGGCGCCCAGGTCATCCAGCCGACTTTACTGGACTTTTTAAGATGACATTTGGACACCATTCTGACTTGTTCGGATGGTGCCATTTTTTTATTCAGGATTTGGAGGCTTATGTATGAAGCTTAACACGAAATACCATGGCGAAGTGGAAATAAATGAAAAAGACATTTGGCATTTTGAAAACGGAATCCCGGGTTTTCCGGATGAAAAAGCGTTTACCATCCTGCCGCTTTTGGATGACGGCGTCTACAGGGTTTTGCAATCGGTGCAAACGCCGTATGCTGCTTTTGTGATCACAAGCCCGTTTCTATTTTTCGGGGACTATGCATTCAAAATTGACGATGCCACGCTGGAGCAGCTGTCGATCACTAATGAAGAAGACGTCCTGGTGTATTCAATTTTATCCGTCAAGGAACCATTCTCCAAAACGACCGCGAATCTGCAGGCGCCGCTCATTCTCAACCAAAAAAACCGCCAGGCAAAGCAGCTGATTTTAAATGGCACAGCCTATCAAACCAGGCACCCGCTCTTTGCGGATAAACCCGAAAAGGGAAAGGGGTGAGGAGATGCTGATCCTGTCAAGAAAAAAAGGCGAATCGATCCAAATCGGCGACGACATCGAAATCACCATCGCTGCCATCCAGGGCGACCAGGTCAAAATCGGCATCAACGCCCCGAAACATATTGAGATTCATCGGAAAGAAGTGTATTTGGAGATACAGAAAGAAAACGCGAATGCCGCAAAAAATATTGAAGACTTGATCAATTTACTTGCGCAATCTAAGAAAAATGGTGGACACGTGTAAAACGACCAGTTAGAAAACTGTCAGTGGCGTCTTCTCTTGATACCAAAAATCAAAATACCCCGATTTGGTTATAGATCTCACCCTGTAGTAAAATAAGGGAAGGTAAACATCTGTACATGGAATAAAGGATGTGAAGGACAAGTGATTGATCAAAGAATCAAAGAGCAGCTGGTCCAAATTGGTCTTTCAACAGATAAGGTAAAAAAAATTATCCTTTTCGGTTCCAGAGCTGTAGGAGATGACACAGACCGGTCGGATATTGATTTAAATCAGGCACCAAAAGAGATTTTTCTTTTTTGGTGCCTGTCACTGTAATACCGGGAAACCACTTACAGCAACCCACCCTCCCCCAGAACCCCCACACACCAATCTCAAGACAAAAAAATTTTTCTCCAAAACTATTAAATCAAAAGTCCTATCATCCGATATAACTAATGAGCGGGGGAACGGGGCGGCCGACCCGGGAACCCGGGAAAATTTCAAGTCCACATGGAAGTGGACTGACAACATTCAGGGAGGAAATATAAATGATTATCAATCATAATTTGGCGGCGTTAAATACGCTCAACAAATTAAACTCTGCATCCAATGCTCAAGGAAAAGCAATGCAAAAACTGTCTTCAGGGCTTCGTATTAACAGTGCTTCTGACGATGCTGCCGGCCTCGCAATTTCCGAAAAAATGCGTTCCCAAATCCGAGGCTTGGATAAAGCAACAAGCAATGCGCAAGATGGGATTTCTTTAATCCAAACTGCGGAAGGCGCATTGAACGAAACTCATGATATTCTTCAACGTATGCGTGAATTGGCAGTCCAAGGTGGTAATGATACAAATACCGATGAGGATCGTGCTCAAATTCAAACTGAACTCAACCAATTGATGTCTGAAATTGACCGTATCTCGGAAACGACCGAATTCAATACGCAAAATCTTTTAGGAGGTAGTTTTTCCGCAACGTTGCAAATTGGTGCAAATGATGGCCAAATTATTCATTTTACAATCTCTCAAATGGATACAACAGGGCTTAGCCTTTCTACTGCTAACATCAGTGTGGGACATAACTCAACAGCTAGCATAGCAATTTCTGCACTTGATAAAGCGATAAAATCAGTATCAACCCAAAGATCTAATCTTGGTGCACTTCAAAACCGCCTAGACCATACCATTAATAATCTGACAACTTCTTCTGAAAACCTGACTTCAGCTGAATCACGTATTCGTGACGTTGATATGGCAAAAGAAATGTCAGAGCAAACGAAAGACTCAATTCTTGCACAAGCTGCTCAAGCGATGCTGGCTCAGGCAAATCAACAACCACAGCAAGTATTACAATTGCTGCGTTAAGCTAAATAAACTCCCTTCTAACACAAGAAGGGGGTTCAATAAAACATTACGGTATTCTGATTACCGCAATGTTTTATTGAACCTAAATTATCTATAATGAGGGGTAAACATGAGACCATTTATTTCTTTATGTATGATTGTCAAAAACGAAGAGAAAGTCTTAAATAGATGTTTGGATTCGGTTAAAGATAGTGTCGATGAAATAGTCATTGTTGATACTGGTTCAACTGACAGAACAAAAGAAATTGCTGCAGCTTATACTTCAAAAGTTTATGATTTTGAATGGACGGACAGCTTTGCCGATGCCCGGAATTTTGCACAGTCCAAGGCTTTAGGACAATGGATTTTTGTACTTGATGCAGATGAGTATGTCGAACCTGAAAATTTGAAACAAGCCGTACGGGATCTTAAAGAATCAACGTCCGAAATTGATGCAGTTGAGATAAAGTTATTTAATTTTACTGGAATACATGGTGAAAGCATAATTCAGCATCACAGTATTAGGCTTTATAAAAACGATCCATTTATTGGCTATAAGAGAACAATTCATGAGCAACTAGTGAAAACAAAAGGTCAGCTTAAAACGAAGGGATCCAGCTTAATAATTTATCATTCCGGTTATATTGCCAGTGTTGTGAAGGAAAAGGATAAAAATAAAAGAAACAAGAAACTTCTTGAAAAAGAACTTGGCATTTCGAGAAATAAGGCATTTGATTATTTTAATTTAGGAAATGAATATCTTTCTACTAAAGAAGTAGAGAAAGCTTTGAAATCGTATATCAAAGCTTACCAGGGAAAAGCGGACATTCGCTATAGCTGGGTTTCATTTTGCCTTGTTCAGATTATCAATTGCTTAATTCAATTAAACCGGTATCAGGATGCTTTAAATGTTATTCAAGATTCAATGACCATTTATTCTCAGTCACCGGATCTGAAGTTTTTCAAGGGATATGTATTTGCACAGCAAAAACGTTTTGACGATGCTATTGAGGAACTTGAAGATCTATTATCGAATAAAGAACAATATTCGTATTTCCTAACAAGTATTGACTATTTAGAATACCGCCCGCATCAATTGCTTGGAACCTTGTATGAGAAAAAAGGAAATAAAGAAAAGGCAATTACACATTTTGCTCAGGCATTGAACATCAATCATCATTGTGACCGGTCGTTTGTGGGACTTTTGGAAATTCTTATTCAGCATGAATCAGATCATGCATTGAGTTTATTTTTGGATCAGCATGAATTCATGACAGACAGCAATCATTTAAACAAGCTTATCGCTGTTTTAGTTGCAAATTCAAAGTTTGAACTTGCAGAAAAATACATAAACCTTATTGAAAATAATGAATTGTTAAAAGCCGGTTTTAAAATGAAGTCCGAATTTGTTCAAGGCAATGATTTATTAATCAATAAATTTATTGAGTCAAATACATTTGAAAATTTAAATCAACTAATTGTATATGGATGTTTTGATATCTATGATTTAATTTTGTTCTGCATTAGGAATAATGATAAAAAAATTGCGCAATTGCTTTATATGTTAATACAGGAACCCGAAAAAAAACATTTGATGGATGTTTTCTTCTCAAATAATAAGCCAAAGACAATTAATCATGATGAATATCTTACTTTGATTAAAAAAACTTTGAAATATAAAATGTTTGATCTGTTTGCCGTTCTTGCAGAAAAAGCCGATCTTTATCCAAGCATCTATTTGCCGACGGGACATCTGCTATATCAATTTGGATTCAAAAAAGAAGCTATGAACATTTATGAAAACCTGGAGACAGTACAATATGAAAACGAAACATTTGTGGATATCATATCATATTATAAAGAACACGGAGATTACTTACGTGTTGCACAATGGATCATTCAGGCCTTAACTGAGGATAGAATGGATTTTAGAATTTTTGAGTCTGCACTGCAGGCGGACTACCATTATGAGGGGCTTATTGATTGGGATATACACCAAATTTGGGAAATTAGCTGCCAATATTATCCGAATAGTAGCTGCTTGACGAAGCGTAATCATATGGTTGAGGAGAAGAGGTATATTCAAGCACATATTTAATATACAAACCCGGATATATATAATAAAATTTTGTGTCAAATGGTAAATTTCAATCCTTAATCAAGTTAACATTAGGGAAAGGAATGATTATCCAAATAAAACAAATAGGTTTTCGTTATTAGATAATAGTGAAGACTTATTTGTTTACCCAGTTTTTTATGGCCATTTTTATTGGCTTTAAAAGTGATTTTGGAGGCTTTTTACATGTTTGTAAAAATGAAGAAAAAACTAACTGCCCTATTAGATACGGTATCTGAAATGTTAGGCATGTTAATTCAACTAAAAGATCCCAGGGCGGGACTTTACGACTGTATTGCTGCTATCCAGGCTATTTCAACACAATTAGAAAAAGAAGAGATTCTGCCTGTCCAATCATTGAAACTTCTTCGTGGTATCCAATCTAATTTCCAATTCTTTTTAAATGACATCAACCAACTTGATACAACCATAATTGAACAAACGAGTATTAAAATCAATTCTATTAAAGCCGTACTGCGAGATGAAGTGAAGGCAAAGTTGAATATTGTATTTTTTCCATATAAAGTTTCGATGTGGGATAGCCTTGCGAGCGTGTATGAAGCAGCTGCGAAAGATGAAGATTGTGAGGTAAAAGTTGTTCCAATCCCTTATTATCAGCTTTCGCGGGATCAAGCAATATACACATATGAAGGAGACAGATTTCCAAGCAATATCCCAATCACCTATTACAGCCAATACAAAGTGGAGGAACAGCAACCTGATATTATTTTTGTACATAATATATATGATAACTTTAATACACTTACACAGATACATGAAAAATACTTTACGACTAATTTAAAGAAATATACAGATATGCTTGTTTATGTGCCATATTATACGGCGTCATTTATCCCTTATGAAAAAGGAAATGGTTTTTATCCGTATAACATGCCTTCGATAAAAAATATAGATAAATTTATCATGGTTAATGAAACAGAGAAAGAGATTGCAATTCGTGAAGGGATACCGGAAAATAAAATTCTTGTATCGGGTTCACCAAAGCTTGACAGTATGGTTAAGACATTACAAGAAGGAGTATCTTACCCTCCTAATTGGTTAGAAAAAATAAGTGGTAAGACAGTGTACTTGATAAATACAGGATGCCTTTATTTTGCTAATAATCCGTTTTTAGCATTAGAAAAATTGATTGATTTTTTTAATATTCCCCGTTTTGTGGAGAATAGTATAGTCATATGGCGTCCGCATCCTCTAACAAAAACGTCTATATTGAAAAATACACCATTTTTTTTAGCCTATTTTTTAGATTTGATAGAAAAGATTTCAGCATCAGAAAATACCTTATATAAGGGTATAATGATAGATGAATCAGATAACTATTTTCCTGCTTTAATGGCTGCTGATGTATTAATAACAGCTGACAGTTCAATACTCCGTTCTTATTTGTTAACAGAAAAAAGAGTATTGTTTTTAAGTGAAAAGATGCCAGAGAGCTCTTTGCTACCATCAAATGTCTTTTATTATGCTTTTGATCAAACTGAGCCTTGGTACGAATTAGTGAAGAAATTTGCAAACGGGTATGATCCTTTAGCTACCAACAGAAAAGGAGTGGCACAAAAAATTTATACTAATAGTGATGGTACATCCGGAGAAAAAATATATTATAAAATTAAATTGGACGTCTTACAAATGGAGAATGCTTAATGGGTAATGATTCAATTAAAGTTAGTGTAATTGTTCCATTGTATAATGTTGAAAATTATATTGATGAAGCTCTTTCTTCACTAGTAAACCAAACTTTAAAAAGTATTGAAATTATTCTAGTAGACGATTTTTCAAGAGATAAAACACTTAAAATTGTATCATCATATACACAAAAATATTCAAATGTGTATCTTATACAACAAACTCAAAAAATGGGGGTTGGTGCCGCACGTAATTTGGGATTAAAAATTGCTCATGGTGAGTATATATTTTTCATGGATGCTGATGACTTTATTACTAGAAATGCTCTAGAACAAATGTACATCGCTGCTGAAGAAAATAACGCCAATTTAGTAACGGGAGTAATTAAAGAATATTATGATGCAAGAAAATCTTCAGAGATATCACCATACTTTAAGATTTTTCCTTCCCTAGCACAACAGGGGGAAAAATCCATTATAAAAAACCCAGAACTGTTTTTTTTAATTTATTGCTGGGGAAAACTATATAAGAAAAGCTTAATAGAAAATAGTACTTTTCCAATGAATATACATTTTGCTGAGGATCAACCATTTACTGTACATGCATATTTATATACAAATAAGATTTTTACGATTTCTTCTACAATTTACTATTATAGAAAAAGGGAGAGTGAAAAAAATTCAGTCTCTCAATCACTTTTAAAAGATCCAGCCTTATTTTTAAAAAACGTATTAGAAATTGTTTCTATTGGTACTGATCACTTTTCTGCTTTTGCAAGTAATAGAAAAAATCAATATAGTCAAGAAGTAATAAATAGTTTATATATTTATTACTTAAATAGAGTTGTTAACCGTGAAATTATTGGTATATTATATTCAACATTAGCTAAAGCTACAAAGCGACAAAAATTATCCGTATTAAATATACTAAATAATTGGATTGAGAAATTGCCAAATTCCCTATTAGTTAATGTTCCTAGTTTTAATACACTGGTTCAAACTTGCGCTCCACTTGTAAAATCATTAGATTATGACAGCTTACAGATCTTTAGACTTTTACTTAAAAATATGAAGTTGAAAATGGGGGTGTCAAAAATTGGAAACAGTTAAACTATTTCATAATGGTTGTTGTTAAATTAGACTTACTGAACAAGCGAAAGTTTCAGATTTGACAATAATTTTGGCTGTTTTTGCCGAATATAAAGTGTAAGGATGTTATGAAAAATACGTAAAAAAACCTGTACTTGGTAGAGGCTGTTTCTATGTACGAAAAAGCCGAATTAACTTTTTTCAGGGGAAAAGTATCTTACTTTCTGACTATCCACCACAAAGCTATAAAAGAAAATGCCGAATATGGATTCCGGAGTGCCTGCTTCTATCAATCCTTCAGTAAGCAACTGTTAGCGATGGATATATCCGAAAAAGGTAGAGGGTAGCGATGATAAACATCCGAGTAAAAAAAGGATGGCTAATGATAGGCAAACGGAATATAGAATACTTTGCCATATCAGGACTTGTATCCGCATACTGGTTTTATTACCATGAGATCTATGGCTCCCCATTAAAAACTACATCCAGAGGCTTAAACAAAAAGGACAGGAATATTACACCCCTGACCTAATCCGTAAAATAAAATTTGTCCAAAGAAAAGCAACATTTTGATCCATAACTCATTGATAAAGGTACGTACGGTTTGATAAGGGGGTAGCCTTTATTTCAGTGCCTGTCACCACCCGAATTTTGTCGAATATGAATTGTGTAATTCCGTTGACACTGATATAATTTTCAAATAATATAAAATAAATAGACATAATACCTCGTACCAATCAAAAATACCACCCCCGAAAGGATTGATCCTCATGACAACAGAATACCTCGACCTCAAAATGGACTTTATGTTCAAACAGCTTTTCGGCCACCCGAGCAGAAAGAAGATTACCATTGCCTTTTTGAATGATTTGCTGCATCGGCAAGGCCGCGACCGGATTACTGATGTTCAATACGAAAACACCGAACTCATTAAGGCAGAGCAGGTTGGCAAGACAAGCCGGCTCGATGTTCTGGTTTACACTTCCAACGATGAAAGGATTAATGTTGAAATTCAAATGGTAGACCAGCACGATATGCCGGAACGGGTGCTGTATTATTGGTCGAAATTATTTTCCTCATCGTTGCAAACAGGGCAAAATTACTCTGAACTCGTCCCTACCATCATGATCTCCATCTTAAACTACCCGCTTTTTCCCCATGAAACTGACAGCTTCCACAATGTTTTCCACCTTTATGAGGATAACGAGCGTTTTATTTGGAGCCCGCATCTTGAATTTCACACGTTTGATTTATCGCAGTTTATGGTAAAATGGAAAAAATACAGACGTGAAATGAGAGCGAAGCCGTCTGCCGAATACCCATGGCTGATGATGCTTTCCGCGGCGGATTACCGGAAAAAGACCATTGACACGAGTATTTTCCACGAACTGGAGGAATTTGCGATGAACGAACAGGAAGTACGAGAAGCGATCAAAGAATGGGAAAGTTTAAGTGCCAATCACGAAAATAAGGTATTGTATGAGGCGCGGTTGAAGTATTTGCGTGATCAGCTTTCAAATATCCTTGGAGAAAGACGTGCTGGCAGAGAAGAAGGCAGAGAAGAAGGTATTAAAAAAGGCATAAATAAAGGCATTAAAGAAGGTATCCAAAAAGAACGGGAAGCTGTAATTAGAAAAATGTTGAGCAAGGGAACCGCACCCGACTCGATTGCAGATATGTTGGACTATCCGCTTGAAGAAATCAAAAAAATCCAGCAAAAAATAGAGAATGATAAGTGATTTTCTCACGAACTGGAGGAATTTGCGATGAACGAACAGGAAGTACGAGAAGCGATCAAAGAATGGGAAGGTTTAAGTGCTAATCACGAAAACAAGGTATTGTATGAGGCACGTTTGAAGTACTTAGTTTTGCGTGCTACCCGAATTTTGTCGAATATGATTTGTATGTATGTGTAAAATTTTACTCGGAGGTTAATAAGTGGAAAAAAATGGGAAGACGCTCTATCATTTAAATGTACGCTAGCACGCGAATACATTTAGAAAGAGGTCTTCCCATGGGAAATATTATATCAAAAATTGTGGAGTTATTAAAGGGTACAGACAGTCTTATCGAATTTGAGGAACAGTCCAAAATTTTTATGCAACAGACCTTTACGCAGTTGGTTGGGGACGTATTTGTGAAATTAGACAAGATCATCAAACAACAGAAATTGGATGAAGGTTGGGAGTACTGCCGGAGTGATGACAGAAGCGTTCAGTTTCTGTTTGGAAACGTGGCTTTTAAACGTTCATTGATGCATGACAAGAAAGGGGCTCCACACTATGTACTGGATGAATGGCTGGGGATGGAACCGAATCAGCGTTACAGCCCATTAGTGGAATTGAAGGTGGCGGAGCTGGCCAGTGAAAGTACCTATCAAAAAGCAGCTGATATTTTGAAGGAGTGGACAGCAGTGAGCCTTTCCCGTACAACTGTGGGGAAAATGGTGAAACGCGTGGGGGAAGCCCAGGCGGATGATGACCAGGCATTTGTAGAAGAGCTTGAAGAGGCTGCTTCACTGCCGGAGGGAAAGAAAGTGGATTACCTGTTTGCCGAAGCTGACGGCGTATTCGTCCGGGGGCTGAAGAAGAAACAGAGTATGGAAGTCCACCATGCCATTCTCTATGAGGGGTGGGAAATCAATGGCAAAAGGGTTTCCCTGCGCCAGCCTAAAGTGATGATGACAACCAAACCAATTCAGACATTCTGGGATGAGGTCCAAGCCACAGCTGCCAACACATATTCCCTCGAAAAAGCCCGTGTCATTACCAACAGTGATGGAGGGCCGGGGTACACACCTGAACGGTTTCAAACGGCATTCTCACAGTCAGAATTTCCGACACTCAATCAGCTGGATGCTTACCATGTCGCACAGGCCGTTGTCAGGACATTTGGGGGTGGGAAGAGCGAAGTAAAGGAACAGATTAGAAAGGCGATAAAAACGCATGATTTGGGCCAATTCACGCTGTATTTGGACAC
>NZ_KB894028.1 GCF_000374345.1 Heyndrickxia acidiproducens DSM 23148 | reverse complement strand
GGGAGATCAAACTGCCCAATCCAGCTGCGGCTCCTATCGACTAGCGTACTTCTGGTCTCTTCCCTGCGATAAGTCAACATCGGTTCGTAAAAAACCACTCACCGTGTTTCCTTTATCTCAGTCAGAGCCCTTCCAGTCCGTACGTCGATGAACAGCCGCCTCCGCTTTATAAAGTAAAGGTCCGATTGGTTAGGCCTGCAGGAAGCAGGTCGCAGGAGGCGTTGCAACAGGACGCCTGAGTTCTTAGCCTTTGTTCATTTTCTAATCAGTGGGGGATGAAGGAAAACCCCCACTGATGGGAGTTTCACTTTATCTGTTCTTCAAGTGTCCATCCTCACCCAAGAACTTCATGCTAATCCTCATCAGGGGGACGTTCAATTGTGGGGAACGGTTGTCCATTTCCCACCAAAAAACTGCATGCCTCATCTAGCCTATTCATCCCCGGCATCTTCCAGCAGCCCCCTCTCCAAACAAGTCACCAAAGAAAGCTTCACCGTCCGCGATTTTAACTTGATTTCCAACGTATCACCGTTCACTCTCACAATCTTTCCTTTTCCGAATACCCTGTGTTTTACAATCTTCCCTGCCAAAAGCTCAGATATATCTTGTATCGCATTTGGATTGTACGGAGTTTTTGCAATTCCTGAACCGTGTCCCACTCTTTTCACTTCAGGCGAGGATTGCTTTTTCTCTTTATCAGGATGAATGATCCGCTTCACCGCCTTGACAAACCGCGACACTGCCGTTTTCTTCCCGTCCCGTTTATCATAGCTGATCAGCTCCAAATGTTTTTTCGCCCGCGTCATGCCAACATAAAAAAGGCGGGCCGATTCTTCCATTAATGGCTCATCATCTTTATCGTCCTCACTTGGGATGATGCCTTCCACCAAATCGATCATATACACATTTTCAAATTCCAGACCTTTTGAGCTGTGAAAAGTCGAAAATGTAACGGCATTTTGCCCTTTTTTCTGCTTGGCTGTTTTTAAAACATGCTGCAAATGTTTCAGGCGCGCTGCAAACTCCTCCATCGTTTCTAACGTATCAGCAATCTCTTCCAAAGTGTTTAAAATACCGATGAGATACTCTTTGCGGAAGCCGAACCGCTCGCACATTTTTTCGAGTGCTTTTTCATAACCGAGCCGACCGCGGATGACCCGGATCGCTTCTAGCGGCGGCATGCCTCTCATTTGCTGCAGCGTTTCTTTCGCTTCCCGCAAAGGCTTGATTTGATAATCCTGGAGCGGCACATGTTTGAGGAGGTTGTCAAAAACGGATTGGTTGTTGCGGATCCTTTTCAACACTTCCATCTGCTTTTTTGTGACATACCCGTTGATTTTCGAATGGATCTGCTCGAAAATATCGGGCCGCTTGTCCGTATACGTCATCCGCATAAAATTGAGCATATCCTGGACAACCCAGTGCGAGAAAAAACGGTTATCAGCATCTTTGATATAAAAAGGAATGCCGGCCCTGTCAAATTCATTGATCAGTAGAACGGAAGAAGCATTATTTCGGTATAATATCGCCGTATCCTGGTAGTTTTCGAATTCACCAATGGTTTGCGCCAAATATTTCACCTGGTATTGATAATCAGGAAGATGGATCAGCTTAACCGGCTCAGCTGCAGGGTTTTCCGTGAACATATTTTTATCGTAACGGTGCTTGTTACGCTTAATGAACTGGTTTGCAGCCGCAACAATCTCCTGTGAGGACCGGTAATTTTGTTCCATAAAAAGAATATGGGCATCGGGGTATTTCTTTTTAAAATCAAGCAGATAAGCTGGTTCGGCACCACGCCAGCTGTAAATAGACTGGTCATCATCCGCCACTACGCAAAGATTTTGGTGGACGTGGACGAGTTTCTCAATGATCGCATGCTGCACCATTGAAGTATCCTGGCTTTCGTCTGTCAGCACATAATCGTAGCGTTGCTGATACTGCAAGAGCAGTCCAGAATCTTTTTCTAAAATATCATTCGCTATTGTAAGCATGTCGTCAAAGTCGAGCAGCAGCTGCCCGGTACCGTTCTGCTTAAATTCTTCATACTGTTTGAAAATCTGTTCCGCTTTTGGAACATCGGTGGCTACAGCCGGCCACTTTTCAACAGGAATCATTTTATTTTTAATGTAACTGATGTACGTGACCAGCTCTTCCAGTTGGTCATCGGTGATCTTTTCTCCGGTGATGGATTTGTATAGATTGCGCAAAATTGTTTTCTTGTGAAATTGCATGTCTGCGTGACCTTCGATGAGACGATAAGATGTGTGGGTTTGACGGAAATAAGTGCGTACAAGTTCAAATGCAAGGCTATGAATCGTGGAAAAATCAACCGGCGGCAAATATGGAAAAAATCGTTTAAACCGCTCTTTCATATCGTTTGCCGACGCCCGGCTGAACGTAATTGCTTTGATCCGGTTTGGTGCAGTGCCCTTCTCCTCAATGAGATAGCCGATGCGCATGATCAAGGTTGTCGTTTTCCCTGAACCCGGGGATGCAAGCAGCAGAAGCGGTCCTTCCGTTTGGCGCACAGCCTGCAGCTGTACCTTATTTAGTGTAACGCCGAGTTCTTCTTTTTTGCGTGTAAAAAAGTCTTGCCGTATATGCATTACGATTGCCCTTTCCATTCCGTTCAAAATTGTATAACTCTATCTTATCATAAGCCGCCAATCATGAAGTAAAATAGGCAAATCAAAATGGCGATCATGCCCCGTATGAACGCCAATACAAAAAAGATATGTAGAAAAGTTTTGAGCCGCATAAGCTGGATAAAGACCAACCCGGGTGCAAAATCAGCCCGAAATGTCTTTCATCAGCCCCATGAACGGCACTTTCATTCTATTTTAGAAAAAAATACTTCCAAGTTCATACGCCGGCATCTTGGAATTTAATGGCATTAGCTCCACCTACGCTAAGTACCGATGACGGCCACTCGTGCCATCCCCACTGACTCTATCGTAACGCCCGATTGTTAAAATTTTATGAACATGCGTTAAAGAATCAGCTAAATCTATGTAAACCCTCCTTAAGAGGGTGTAAAGTTTTACCAGCTTGCTTTTTTAACTCCGGGAATTTGGCCTTTATATGCAAGTTCCCGGAAGCAAATACGGCAAAGCTTAAACTTGCGGATCACAGAATGCGGGCGTCCACAGCGTTCACAACGTGTATAAGCCTGGACTTTATATTTCGGTTCCCGATTTTGTTTTACGATCATAGACTTCTTTGCCATTATAAAACTCCTCCTTTTAAAATTTTGTTAGAAACAGCCTAACATCATATTATATACCAATTACCAAGAAATATAAATGGTAATTCCTTCCGAGCCTTTTGCAATGTTCACTTTTTCTTTAAACGCTGCATAAATGGTATATAAGATTGCAACGTTCAAATAAATCCCTGCGCTCTTGTTTTGTATTTTAATCGAGTAGTTATTTTTAGATTAGTAAACTTAATGAAGAATTCTATAATCATGGGCCGTTTCAATTAAGTGAACATTATGTTAATGTTTGCTTATGAACCCATCTTAGGAGGAGATTTGTATGGAAAGAATGACCATCCATATTACAAATCTGATAATCGGGGTGATCATAACAGCAATTGGATGCTTCATGGCATGGGTAGTTCTTGCATTTGCTCCAGAAGGGAATGATGCCGGACTTCTAATGCTGCCATCGCTCCTTCTGGTATGGCTCATTATCTATATCGGTCAAATCATATTTCCAAAAATATGGATTTTTATTCTTACGCTTTGTATTGAATTTGTATTATTTTATATGATTGTTTTCCATAGTGCTTCGTGGTACAGATAATTCTTTTGATGATAAAATTGCCAAATATTTGCTTAGCAAATACTTTGGAGGAGGTGTAAGAGAGTAAACTTTGATCTTATCGCAAAAACAGATGTGGGACTAAAGAAAACATAAATGTCTTCCATCTAGCAGGCATGCAAAAAGGCAGATTTATCAGCTTCTAAGCCAATAAATCTGCCAGGGAAATGCGCTGTATAATCAGAATTTCGCCATTAAACGGTAGTAATTCCAACTGTTTCTCTGAAGCAATTCTTATTTTCCTAAAACATCATGATCCACATAGCGTTTGCCGTTGATTTCACTGATCAGGTTGATGGCTACTTTTGCACCGTCTCCTGCTGTGATAATCGTGTGCATGCTAACGCCGGCAACCGTGCCGCATGCCCATACATTCGGGACATTTGTTTTTCCCTGTACATCCACTGCAAAAACAGTTTTTACCCTTGGTTCTGTTGCCGATTTTGTTTCAACACCGAGGGCTTCCCCCAGGCTGGCAATCATACCGGTCGCAAGGATGACATATTTGCTTTCATATGACCCTTGATCTGTTTTGATGGTAAAACCATTTTCCGTTTTTTCGATGGATTCAACTTTTTCATCGACCAGTTTAGTACCGAACTGCTCCGCCTGTTTTTTCCCGGTCTCAAGCAGGTCCGGACCCGTAATTTCAGTTACGCCGTAATGATTTTTCAGCAACGCCCGTTTTGTGGCACTTGTACCGGCATCAAAAAGAACGGTGCTTTTTCCTGCTTTTGCCGTAAAAATGGCTGCACTTGCACCGGCCGGGCCGGCACCTATTATTGCAATTTCATACATGTTCAAATTCCTCCCTCGTAATAAAAGTATAAGCTCAGCCGATGTAAACTTCAAAACATATACTTGAGCCCGAGAGCGTGTACTTGTTTGCCGGATGAGACAAATATTTGCATCATACTAAGACTGTGGCTGCCTCAAAAAAGCGGCGAACTGATTCCTGCCAACGATCAAACCGGTGACACCGGGTGTTTCGGAGCCGGGTGCGTCTTATACTTTGACAAATATATTTCCAGACGCCTTTCCAGTTCCTCCCGCAGCTGATTCCCCGGCACGACCGCATCTACCACTAATTCAGATGCGAGCCTGTACACGTCAATATCTTCCTCATATTCCGCACGTTTTCCGGCGATAAATGCCGGCTGCTCGCTTTCCGGCAGCGCGGCGATTTTATTCGCATACACGGCATTAACAGCGGCTTCCGGGCCCATGACGGCAATGGAAGCGGTCGGAAGCGCGATACAGCAGTCCGGTTCGAACGCCGGGCCGGCCATGGCATATAAGCCTGCGCCATATGCTTTTCTGACAATGACCGTCAGTTTCGGTACGGTTGCCTCGCTCATGGCAAAAATCATCTTCGCCCCGTGGCGGATAATCCCCGCCCGCTCGACATTCGTCCCGATCATAAAGCCTGGCACATCGGCAAGGAAAAGCAGCGGTATATGAAAAGCATCGCATAAATGAATGAACTTGGCCGCTTTATCGGCGCTATCCTGGAAAAGCACCCCGCCTTTTACCCGCGGCTGGTTGGCAATGATCCCGACCGGCTGGCCATTGATGCGCGCCAGGCAGGTAATGATTTCAGCGGCAAACTTCTTTTTGATCTCACACATCGAATCCTCATCAATGATCCGCGCAATCAACTGATACATATCAAACGGCGCATTCTGATTTTCCGGTACGAGCTCTTCAATGGTTTTTTCAAAGAAAGCCGGCGCCTTTGCTTCTATTTTCGAAGGCTTTTCTGTAAAATTGCTTGGAAAATAGGTTAAGTATTTTTGCACATAGCGGATTGCTTCTTCCTCCGTTTTCGCGAGCATATCACCGCAGCCCGAGACCGTACAGTGCATTTTCGCGCCGCCCATCTGTTCAAGCGTCACTTTCTCGCCAATCACCATTTCAGCCATGCGCGGCGAGCCCAAATACATCGAAGCATTGCCGTCCACCATCACCACAATATCACAAAACGCCGGGATATATGCCCCGCCGGCAGCGGAGGGCCCGAAAAGCAAACAAATTTGCGGCACTTTCCCGGACAAATGCACCTGATTGTAAAAAATCCGACCCGCCCCTCTTCTGCCCGGGAACATCTCAATCTGGTCGGTGATCCGCGCCCCGGCTGAATCGACCAAATACAGGATCGGGCAGCACAGTTTTTCCGCCGTTTCCTGGATGCGGATCATTTTTTCGACGGTTCGCCTGCCCCACGAACCGGCTTTCACCGTCGAATCATTCGCCATTACGCAGACGGTGCGGCCGCCAATTTTCCCGATCCCCGTTACGACGCCGTCCGCCGGAAGATCCCCGGCCAACACATTGGCAAAAAGGCCATCCTCTGCCGCAAGCCCGTCATCGAGCAGCAGGTCCAGCCGGTCACGCACAAACAGTTTCCCCTGTTCGCAATTTTTTTCGTGATACTTTTCTTTCCCGCCCTGCAGCACTGCCGCTTTTTTTAATTCATAGTCTGATGGTTGCGGTGTTTCATTCATCTTTTTACCTCCCCTTATACTGTGGTGTGCGTTTTTCTGCAAAAGCCTGTAAGCCTTCAACACGGTCTTCAGTGGGGATCAGTGCGCTATATGCCAGCTCCTCTATTTTTAAGGCGATGGCAAGATCGGCTTCAATCCCTTTGTTGATCGCATTTTTCGCCTGCATTAGTGCAAGCGGCCCGTTCCTGGCGATTGCCCCCGCTATTTCCAATGCTTTCTCGATTACCTGTTCGCGCGGAACCGCATATTCAAACAGGCCGGCTGCAGCCGCTTCTTCCCCTGAAAGCCGCCTTGCCGTAAAAATCATTTCCTTCGCTTTTCCGATGCCGATCAGCCGCGGCAGCCGTTGTGTCCCGCCTGCCCCCGGAATGATCGCGAGTGATGTCTCGGTTAACCCGTAATTCGCTTCAAGGGCGCCAATCCGGATGTCACAGGCAAGCGCCAGTTCAAGCCCGCCGCCAAACGCCCCGCCATTTAATGCAGCAATTACGGGCTGCGGAAGTTCTTCAACTGCATGGATAACCGTACCAATTTTCCGGACTGCCGGCAGAACTTGTTCTACCTTCATGCCTTGCCGTTCTTTTAAATCCGCACCTGCGCAAAACACTTTCTCCCCGGCGCCGGTTACAATGGCCACCCGTACGCCGCGGTCCGATTTTAAATCTTTCAGCGCCTGATGAATCTCCTCAAGCATTTCCGCAGATAATGCATTGGCAGCATGCGGACGGTTTAATGTGAGAAGACAAATCCCGGCCGCGCGCTTTTCAATTAAAACCATTCCTGCCATGCACCCGCCTCCTTTCTTTTAACCGTATTCCTGTACCTGCCGCTTAGAAAAACTTCATCCCTCTTTTTCCGCCCGCAATATTTCCATCTGTCTGCTTTTCAGCGGCCTGCCGATGATGCGCTCAATCAGTTCAGCTGATTTCAAGGCAGCCGGCAGGTCAACGCCGGTTTCGATCCCCATCCCGGCAAGCATATACAGCAAATCTTCGGTTGCAACATTGCCGGAAGCCCCTTTTGCATACGGGCAGCCGCCGAGTCCCCCGAGCGAACTGTCAAAAACAGTGATCCCCATTTCAAGTGCTTTTACGGTATTGGCGAGAGCCGTGCCCCTTGTATCATGGAAATGCATCGCGATTTTTCCGGCATCCATATGCGGAAGGATTTTTTCAAGCAGGCGCTCAATCTGCGTCGGGACGCCGGAACCGATTGTATCCCCGAGTGACAGCTCATCGATCCCCAGCGTAAACAGCCGCTCTGCCACTACCTTCACCTGTTCCGGCGCAACCGGTCCTTCATACGGGCAGGCAATCACCGTTGAAACATAACCCCGGACCGTTTTCCCAGCCGCTTTTGCTTCTTTCACAACGGTTTCCAGCACCGGATACGTTTCGGCAATGGATTTATTAATATTTTTCCGGTTATGGGTTTCGCTTGCGGACATAAATATGCTCACTTCGTCAATCCCCGACTGCAAAGCGCGCTCCAGCCCTTTCAGATTCGGCACAAGCGCGGCATAGGTGATATCCGGCCTGCGCTTGATTTTTTCCAGCACCGCCCCGGCATCCGCCAGCTGCGGAATCCATTTCGGCGGGACAAAGGAGGTGGCTTCAATATAGGAAAGACCCGTTTCCGATAACGAATGGATCCAGGCAATTTTATCTTCCGTGGCCACGATCATTTTCTCATTTTGCAGCCCATCCCGCGGCCCGACTTCTTTGATGGTCACTTTTGCCGGCAGCTTCACGTCCCCGGCCTCCTACTCGAGCTCAACCAGCAAATCAGAGTCGTCCACAAAATCCCCTTCCTGCACATGGATTTTCACGACTGTCCCGTCTTCTTCTGCGGCAATCGGAATTTCCATTTTCATCGATTCCAAAATGACAACATCCTCCCCCTCTTTCACGGCATCCCCTTCCTGCACCAGTACTTTCCAGACACTTCCGGCCATGCTTGCGGTAATCTCCGCCATTTTTTTGCCCCCCTAATCTTGATTTGGTTTTACAATATAGTCCCGCACAAATTCGGTCGTTGTATAGCCTTTTAAAAATTGCGGATGTCCGACCGTTTTCATCAGCATTGGCACATTCGTTTTGATGCCTTCAACCTTGTAATCTTCAAGTGCCGCCTTTATCCTTTTGCAGGCTTCACCGCGCGTTTTTCCCCGGGCGATCAGTTTGCCAATCATCGGATCATAAAAAGGTGTCACGTTTGAACCGGCCGCCACGCCGGATTCATTGCGAATTCCTTCCCCTTCCGGAAGTGTGAGCGCAGTAATTTTTCCGGGCGAGGGCAAAAAAGTTTCCGGGTCTTCTGCATAAATCCGGACTTCAATCGCGTGACCGCTTTTCCGTACATCTTCACGCGTAAAAGAAAGCGGCTCCCCGCTGGCAACTTTCAACTGCTCCTCGACAAGATCGAGCCCTGTAATTTCTTCTGTCACCGGATGTTCGACTTGTAATCTTGTATTCATCTCAAGAAAATAAAAGTTTTGTTCGCGGTCTACGATAAACTCTACTGTTCCGGCATTGGTATAACCAATATGCTTTGCTGCCTGAACCGCTGCATCAAGCATCTGCTGCCGCGTTTTTTCGCTGATAAACGGCGACGGGGCTTCCTCAACGACTTTCTGGTGGCGGCGCTGGACGGAGCATTCCCTTTCCCAGAGCGGTACTACGTTTCCGTACCGGTCCGCTAAAATCTGGACTTCGATATGATGCGGTTCGGGAATATATTTTTCAAGAAACATTGCCCCGTCACCGAAAAACAGCTCCGCCCGCTTTCGATTCCCGGCAAACGCCTTCAACAGTTCCGCTTCCGAATGGACAAGCTGCATACCGATTCCGCCGCCGCCCGCCGATGCCTTCAACATCAGCGGGTATCCAATTTCACGCGCAGCCTGTACGGCCGCCGACGCATCTTCAAGCGGGCAGTCCACCCCTTCAATCACCGGCACACCGGCTTCTTTCATCATTTTGCGCGCCCCGATTTTGCTGCCCATCGAAGCGATAACATCCGGATCCGGGCCAATAAAAACGAGTCCGGCTTCAAGGCATTTTCTTGCAAACGCGGCATTTTCCGATAAAAGCCCATAGCCAGGGTGCACCGCCTCTGCCCCGCATTTTTTGGCTGCCCGGATTATTGCGTCACTATTTAAATAGCTCTGGTTTACCGGCGGTTTGCCGATACAGTAGGCTTCCTCGACATCGCATACAAACCGGGCGTTCGTATCCGCTTCCGAAAAAACAGCGACAGGTTCGATGCCGAGGCGCTTGCAAGTCCGGATGATCCTCCGCGCAATTTCACCGCGATTTGCAATTAAAATTTTCTTGAACACGCACACCGCTCCTTTTCTATCAAACGCTTATCCCTTCAGGCTTTGCCCTTTCCTGTCAAACTGGCAACCAGGCCGGTTAGCAGGTAATGCAGGTTCCTGCATTATTTCTTCCTGTAAAACTAGCAGCCGAGTTGGCGCGCGATCACAAGCCGTTGGATTTCCGACGTTCCTTCGCCAATCTCCATTAATTTGATATCGCGCAAATACCGTTCAACCTCGTACTCGCGCATATACCCGGAACCGCCGTGGATCTGGATCGCCTGATTGCAAACGCGGAAACCCATTTCTGACGCGAACAGTTTTGCAAAAGCCGCTTCTTTCGCAAAAGGTTTGCCCTGATCCTTCAGCCATGCCGCCTTATACACTTCATTGCGGGCGAGCTCTATCTCCATCGCCATATCCGCGAGTTTAAACTGGATCGCCTGGAATTTGGAGATAGACTGCCCGAACTGCTTTCGTTCTTTCGCAAACCGGAGAGCCTTTTCAAAAGCGGCCTGGGCGATTCCAACCGATAATGCCGCAATCGAAATCCGCCCGCCATCCAATGTATATAAAAACTGGCTGAACCCTTTTTTCTCATCCCCGAGCAGGTTTTCCCTTGGGACGCGCACATTTTCAAGCACAATCTGGCAGGTGTTTGAGCCGCGTACCCCCATTTTGTCATACGGGCTTGTGATCGTAACGCCGGGTGTATTCGTGGGCACGATGATTGCAGAAATGATCGGGCGGCCATCCTTCTTCGTTCCGGTCACCGCCGTCACAATCACCTGGCGGGCGTACGCGGCGTTGGTAATCCAGCACTTTTCCCCGTTGATCACCCACTCATCATTGTCCAGCACCGCTTTTGTCCGCGTTCCGCCCGCATCGGACCCCGCATTTGGCTCTGTCAAACCGAACGCGCCAAGTGTTTCGCCTTTTGCCATCGGGACAAGCCACTTCCGCTTCTGTTCTTCCGTGCCGAAATAATAGATGGGGCTTGCGCCAAGGCTCGTATTTGCCGCGTAACTGAGGCCTGTGCCCCCGCACGCCTTCCCGATTTCCTCCACGGCAATACAGTAGGAAATCGTATCGCCTCCCGCACCGCCGTATTTTTCCGGAAAAGGAATGCCAAGGAGCCCGAGTTCCCCAAGCTTTTTAAAAGTCTCCAGGCGCATTTCCCCCGTCTCATCGACTTCTCGTGCATACGGCTGGATTTCCTTTCCGGCAACATTTCGCACCATTTCCTGCAGCATGACATGTTCTTTTGACAGTTCGAAATCCATCTTATTCCTCCTCGAAAGGGATTTGCCATTCTTTTCTTATTTTTTCAAACCGCGTGCTGCCACCAATTGTTCAATCTGCGCCACGGCTGCCGGATCTTCAAGCCCGGTCATATCGCCCGTTGCCGCTCCTTTAACGACGATTTCCTTTAACAGGCGGCGCATGATTTTTCCGCTGACGGTTTTCGGCAGTATCTCCGTAAACAAAATGGCTTTCGGCACCGCGATTTTTCCGATCTGCTCGACAATCCGGCCCCTGATTGCTTCTTTCAGCGCCTCACTTTCCTGGACGCCCTCGCTTAGACGGGCAAAACAAACCGGAACCTCACCTTTGATTCCATCCGGAACGCCGATGATAGCGGTTTCAGAAATACCCGGCACTTCAAGCACGGCACTTTCCATTTCCATCGTACTCAAACGGTGGCCCGCAACATTGAAGGCATCGTCCGACCTGCCGACTACCCAAACATAGCCGTCATCATCGACCAGTGCCAGGTCACTCGCATAATAACAGCCGTCCACCTGGCTGAAGTAGGAAGCCAAATAACGCTCCGGCTCTTTCCAAAGCGTCCGGCACAGCATTGGAAACGGCTGTTTGATGACTAAGTTTCCGAGCGTCCCCGGCGGCACCGGTTCGCCTTCATGGTCCACGACATCCACTGCAGCGCCTAAAAACGGCATGCCTGCAGATCCCGGCTTCATCGGTGTCAGCCATGCAGCACCGGCAAGCGGCGAACCGGCCGTTTCCGTCTGCCCCCACGTGTTATTAACGCTGATCTTTTTCTTTCCGAGCACTTCATACGTCCACTGCCACGTCTCCGTATCAAACGGTTCGCCAACAAGGGAGACTACCTCAAGGCAGGACAAATCATATTGTTTTAGCGGTTCTTCGCCCATACTTTTTAACATCCGCAAAGCGGTCGGCGCCGTAAACAGCTTATTCACGCGGTATTTTTCAATGATCTGGTAAAAACGGTCTTTTGCCGGATAATCAATTGCTCCTTCATAGACCACCGTCGTGGCCCCGTTTGCGAGCGCCCCGGCAATCCCCCAAATATGCATCGTCAGCCAGCCGATATCTGCCGAACACCATAAAACATCATCATCACGATGGTCCATATGGTATTTTGCATACATATAGTTCTGCACCACAAATGCCATTCCCGAATGGACCACACCCTTTGGCTTTCCGGTCGTGCCGCTTGTGTAAAAAACAATCCCGTATTCATTGGCTTCCATTTTTTCCGGCTCACAAATGATGCTTGCTTTTTTCACTTCCTCATGCCACCAAAAATCGCGCCCCTTTTGCATTTCTACTTCGGTTCCGAGGCGGTTGACCGTAATGACGGCTTCAACAGATGGAATATCGGGGATCACATGGCTAACTTTTTCTTTTAAATGAATCATCTTTCCCCTGCGTGCAGTTGCATCTGCGGTTACGACCACTTTCGGTTCAAAATGCACAAGCCGGTCCTTTAATGATTTTTCCGAGTAGCCCGCAAAAATCGTATTATAGATGGCGCCGATCCGGAAGCAGGCAAGGACGGAGATGATTGCTTCTGCCAAATTGGGAAGGAAAATCGCCACGCAGTCCCCCTTCTTCACGCCGAATGACTTCAGCACATTGGCAAACCGGTTCACTTCGGCGAGCAGCATGCGGTATGTGTAAAACCTGGTGTCCCCGTTTTCGCCTTCCCAAATCAACGCTGTCCGGTTGCCTGCTCCTTTTTCAATATGGCGGTCGAGCAAATTCACACAAGGATTGCTGATGCCGCCTTCAAAAAATCGAAATCCGGGCAGCTTTCCGCTCATCGCCTTTTTCCACGGCTCATACCAAACAAGTTCACGGGCAGCACGGTCCCAAAAAGCGGCGGGATCTTTCTGCGAGAACGCCAGCAATTTCCGGAAGGCTTCACGGCGCCCATCCGCGTTTTCTTTTTCCGAATAAACCAGCCTGCTGTTTGACACCACTTGTGAAATTCCGCTTTGGTCCATCGACATGCTCCTTTCCGGTTATTGATCGGTAAAACGGGGCTGCCGTTTTTCATTAAAAGCTTCCAGCCCTTCTTTTGCGTCCATTGTTTGAAAAACTTTCCCGAAATAATCCGCTTCCGTTACAAGTCCTTTATCCATCGGCTGCTCATACCCCGTGTCCACTGCCGCTTTTGCATGCTTTAAAATTGGCAGCGAAAACCGGCAGATCTCATGCGCCAATTCGAGCGCTTTATCCAGTGACCGCCCTTTTGGCACAACATAGTTGACAATTCCCGAATCTTTGGCTTCTTTTGCCGAAATCGGCCTGCCGGTAAAAATCATTTCCTTTGCTTTTGCCATGCCAATTTTACGCGGCAGCCTTTGCGTCCCGCCCGAACCCGGGATCAACCCGAGCGTTACTTCGGGCAAGCCGAGTTTTACCTGCTCCTCAGCCACTAAAATGTCACAGCATAAGGCCAGCTCCAAACCGCCCCCAAGCGCCGGCCCGTTAATGGCAGCAATGGTTGGAATCATAAGTGTCTCAATCTTCCGGAGCGGTGTCTGCAGCCAAAGCGATTTTTCCTTGGCGTAATCTGCTCCCTTTCCGACCCAGTCCGGAAATTCTTTTATATTTCCGCCGGCCATAAATGCCCGCTCACCGGCACCGGTAACAATCACAACCTTTAAATCCGGGTCATGCTGCATTTCATCCACGGCTTCATTCAACTGTTCAACAACCGCTTTGCTGTATACATTTACAGGCGGGTTGTTGATGATCATGACAGCCATTTGGCCCTGCTTCGTACAGTAAACTACCCGATGATGATCAGCCAAACGGTCCCCTCCTTTTCAAAAGCGGCATTCAGCTGCAAGATACCGCTACTTTAAAAGAATCCCATCACTATATCCTTATGAGAGAGGATTGGGGTTTATGGCAGAAAAAAATTCAGGAACACGACTTTTCCCGGAAATTTAGATATGTTTTTTGACAAACTGTTCGTCCAGTTTGAGTTTCATTGAAGTGATGGGGACCAATATCTACACGAAATTTGCTCATTTTGGGTTTCACAATTACCATGAAGATCATTTTGTTCACTGGATATTTTTACTTTGGGTTTCATAGCTCCGATGAAGGAAACTTCGACACTGGATGTTCTTGTTTGGTTTTCACGAGCTATATGAAGGCCACTTCGACCCGGTATAGCGTTAAATTCCTCATCTTTTTTAAAAAATCCAAGTTCATTTACGCTGTTAATTTTGAATAATCATGTTACAATTGGATATATAATAAGTAAAGGCGAGGTGCTGGTAACACCCCGCCTGTGCAACTGACCCAAAGCGGGCGGTTGCTCCTAAAAAATGTTACTTTTTCTTAGAAGACCTCCCGGATTTGTTGGAAGCATAGCGGGTGGTTTTCTTTTTGCGCTTTGTGGACAGCTTGTGAAAAACCAAGACGATTGTTTGGTTTACAGAAGTCTTGGCAGCCTCTACAAGAACTGCAATCAGAATATCCATTTCGGTCACCCCCCTCCTCTTAAAGATAAGAGAAAAGGTAGAGGAGCAACCTCCCACCCGGCTTGTTGAACGAAAATATTATATCAAATCTTTCAACAATATTGGACAAAATAATACAAATATTAAGGTATTTCTACCAGTCACTTTCGCCATCCGGTAAAATCCCTCTTGATGAATAGAGTAACCTTACGAGCACATTTTCCTCCCGGCTGGACTGCCATTCTTCCAAAACTCCTCTTGACAAAGTGCCGTCCCGCTGGATTGAATAAGGGCACTGAAAAAGCACTAATTTATTTCTGATTAAAAAACGGTAAGGAACAATAATCAATAATTGTTCCTTACCGTTTCATTTTGTATTGATTTTTTCAGTAGATCAGCCTGCATCATACACGGTTTTTCTTAGTTCTGTATTTTTATCATTTTCAAGGATTCTTTTTCCGTACAAAATGAACTAGTTTACAAATTTCCCTGTTTTTCCAAGTTTCTCCCAGTAATCATTCCGCAAGTGGACTTTTTGAATTTTCCCGGAAGCGGTTTTTGGAAGCTCGTTCACAAAAGTTACACCCGTCACTGCTTTAAAGTGTGCCAGCTTTTCCCTTGAAAAGCGGATTATCTCTTCCTCGCTTACCGTTTCGCTTTCATTTAACACGACAAAAGCATGCGGGGTTTCTCCCCATTTTTCATGGGGAACGGCAATCACTGCAGCCTCAAGAACAGCCGGATGTTCATATAAAACGCCTTCCACTTCAATAGAAGAAATATTTTCGCCGCCGCTGATAATAATATCCTTTTTCCGGTCTACGATATCAATATAGCCATGTTCATCTACGGTTGCCATATCTCCCGTGTAGAGACGGCCGTTGCGGAGCGCCTTCATCGTTTCTTCGGGATTTTTCCAGTATCCCAGCATAACGCCATGGCTTCTGACGGTTATCTCTCCAATTTCTTTTCCATTATGGATAATTTCTTCACCATTGTCTTTTAAAACGCGGACATCACAACCGATCATTGGATAGCCTGCTTTTGCTTTTAACCGGAGTTTTTCTTCGCGGTTTAAACCGCCCAATTGTGAACGGATCTCCGAAACCAAACTGAGCGGTGTTGATTCTGTCATGCCATATACCTGGATAAACTGCCATCCCAGTTCTTCTTCGACACGCTGCACAAATGCAGGCGGCGGGGCAGCGCCGGCGATGACAACCCTTACATTCTGTTCAATATCGGGGTGATGTACTTCATAATATTGCAAAAGGCTGTTCAATACTGCTGGCGCCATGTGAAGGACTGTTACTTTATGGGTGACAATGGCCTCAAAAATTGATTCCGCCGTTGCCTTCCTCAGGCAGACATGGGTGGACCCGTTCGCTGTGTAATAAAACGGCGAACCCCATCCATTCACATGAAACATCGGCAGCACATGCAGGTAAACATCGCGGTCGCTGACATGCAAATGATGCATAGCGCTTAAAGCATGCAAATAGTTGTTGCGGTGTGTCAGCATCACGCCTTTTGGATTTCCGGTAGTCCCGCTTGTGTAAAGCAGGCTGCACACATCATTTTCATCCAAATCGGCGCGGGTAAACGGTGCGGAAGAAAACCCGGCCAGCCAACGATCATAATCAATTTCATTCGTTTCAGCTTCCTTATAGTGGACAATAATCTGCTCTACTGTTTCCAGCTGGTCCTTGACCGGGAAAATTAAATGATACAAATCCTGATCCACAAACAGCACCTTTGATTCACTGTGGTTTAAAATAAACACATAATCCGCCGGCGTTAAACGGATATTGAGCGGCACCATCACAGCGCCAAGCTGGAAAATACCGTAAAATCCTTCAAGCATCTCCAAACTGTTTGGGGCCAGATAAGCCACCCGGTCACCTTTTTGAATGCCAAGCCCCTTCAATCCGCACGAAAGCTGATTGACCCTTCCATTTAATTCCCGGTATGTAAACATCCGGTCCCCGCAGTAAACAGCAGTCTTATCCCCATACAACCCAACTGCCCGATCAAGAAACTCAGGCAGTACTAATGGCACATTCATCGCTACCCCTCCCGCTTATATATACCTTTCTGCTTCCAATCCCCTTAACTAACAATCTTTTACACCAATGTTTCTGGCAGTTTATCCTGTTGTATAACATCATTATAAAAGAAATTGAATGCGTTTACAATACTGTGACTTATTTGACATATTTTAAAAATTTATGGCTGCCTTACAGCATTTCGGGTCTGTCACACGAAAACAATTCAGGGCTGACCCTGGCCTTTCGGGGTAAACAGCAGTTTTCTTGTATATATGGGTAGATAAGTATCATTTTTAGGTACATCATTTTTCTATAAAAAATGATATGGAATGAATGAAGCCGCGGAACATATTGGGTGTACCAGTAAGAACACTGGATTTTTCTCCGGCGCGGGCTTTCATTACACTTATGAACGACCGCGCACATGGATTTTCCTCCGCCGCGGGCTTTCATTCCCCTTATGAACGACCGGAAACGTGGGTTTTCCTCCACCGCGGGCTTTCATTCCCCTTATCAACGACCGCGCACACGGGTTTTCTCCCGCCGCGAGCTTTCATTCCCCCTATGAACGACCGGAAACGTGGTTTTTCTTCCGGCGCAGGCTTTCATTACACTTATGAACGACCGCGCACACGGGTTTTCTCCCGCCGCGGGCTTTCATTCCCCCTATGAACGACCGGAAACGTGGGTTTTCTTCCGGCGCAGGCTTTCATTACACTTATGAACGACCGCGCACACGGGTTTTCTCCCGCCGCGGGCTTTCATTCCCCTTATGAACGACCAAAAACGTGGGTTTTCTTCCACCACAGGCTTTCATCACACTTATGAACGACCGCGCACACGGGTTTTCTCCCGCTGCGGGCTTTCATTCCCCTTATGAAC
>NZ_KB894027.1 GCF_000374345.1 Heyndrickxia acidiproducens DSM 23148 | reverse complement strand
ATAAGTTCAACCAACAAATGGCTTCCAGTTTTCGGACGCCTCTACTATGCCTTTTTCTAATCAGGCATGAACCAGTACCAATACATTGCCGTAAAACTTGCAAAAAAATGGAAGTGGCAAGTTTATTTGTTGTGCCTGGAAAATCACCTGAACAGCTTTTTCAAAGATTGAAAACAAGAAAACTACTGTTTAACAAATAATCAGTCACTTACCGGAAGGCTGCACAATGAAATCTACCTATTAATGCCGCAAATTAGGTTTTTGTCACGGATTCAGGTACTATCTAATACACTCAATTATCGATGCTGCTCTTAATAGCCTATCTACCTTAATTGGTATCAACTAAGAAAATTTATTATTTTTTAAGACTCATAGTAATGAAACATCTGCCGCCTCCTATTTTTTTTTGCAAAGTTTTATGTTGTTTTCTTTACTTGTTCTTATCATAAGCAACACTTGTAAAGAACTTATGAGTAAGTTATGGAGAACTTATGTGGATGAAAGCTTACTATTTTTCCTTCTCAAAAAAGATAATAAAATAGGCAAAAAAAAGGATTAAGTCAAGTGACTTAATCCCTTACTGCTTTGGAATGTATACCTCTACAGTTGTTCCTACATTTAATTGACTATCGATCTTTATTTCACCATGATGAGCTTATACAAGTGCCTTTACGATAGATAACCCAATCCCAATGCCTCCAGTTTTCCGATCACGTGATTTATCCCCCCGGTAGAATCTTTCAAATAGGAACGGGAGATCATCCTCACTAATTCCAACTCCTTCATCTTTAATAATAAAACTAATTTGATCATTTTTTTCCTCTATATGAATCGATACTTGTTTTCCTTTCGGTGTATATTGTAGGGCGTTATTGACGATATTCGTTAATATTTGAATGATTTTATCACGATCTCCTAAGAACCAATGCTGCTTATCGGGATGTTGAATCTTTAATTCAACTCCTTTTTTCATAAACACCGGACTGAATTGATCGTTTATAAAAGATAATAGTTTTCCGGTTTCTAACTTTGTTTTATCCAATCTAATCTGAGGATTTTCAGCCGCCATTAATTTTTCTAACTCATTAACTAGCCGAACTAACCGCATTAGTTCTGCATGACATTGATCTAATCTCTTTGAATTAGGTTCCCAAATACCATCTTGAAAAGCTTCAATATGACTTCTTAATGTTGCAAGTGGCGTTCTAAGTTCATGAGCAAAATTAGCTGTAAATTGTTTTCGGAGTGATTCTTCTTTTGCTAAGGATTCTGCAAGCTGATTAAAGGACTCCCCTAAAGGCTTCATTTCAACTGTTAATTCATCAATAGGGACTCTAGTTCGCCATTGATGATTTCGTAGCTCAATTATCGCATTGATTAATTTTTTAAACCCTGTTGTAAGTCTTTTAGAAAATAGTAAACTAAATAATATCGATAAAATAACTGTAACTAATACTGCAAGGTAAATGTTTCTTTTAATAGACTTCAAAAATTCAGAATCCTCACCCATTAATTTTTCAGGATAAAATACCGTCAATTTTCCGACTAATTTATTATTCGTTTTTAATGGATAAGAAGTTGATTGATAATCTTTAGAATCTAGTGAGGAATGATTACCTTCCATCATTCCCATCATGGAACGAACCGATGTTGTATCAATCAGTAAGTTCCCATTAGCATCATAAAGTCTATAGAATAAATTTTCCGTCATTGCCTGTTCATGCATCTTATAACTCAAATTTTGATTTATTAGTTCACCTGTCTCATTAAATTGTTGCAGTGCATCCTTTTTTATTGATTCGATACTTTCATCTCTATTTTTTTTTAGATAATCGGTAAATTGATTTTCAACCCCAAAAAAAATAGTAAAACTTGTAATAAAAATGCCACTTAGAGAAACAACTAAAAGGTAGATTAAAATCCTTGACCTAAGTGTTAGATTCATCTTTTTCTCCCCCAAACTTATAGCCCATTCCGAACACAGTCATGATAAATTCAGGGTGACGAGAATCGGTTTCAATTTTTTTTCGCAAATTTTTTATATGTGTATCAATACTTCTTTCGTATCCTTCAAAATAGACACCATCTTCTTGAATTCTTTCTAATAAGTCAGCCCTACTATAGACTCTCCCCGGATAACTTGCCATCGTCATTAATAGCTTATATTCATTTGGGGTTAGCGCAAGTATGTCATCATTAAGCTTTACTTCCTTTTTCACATGATCAATCATAAGTTTATGGTTATTAAAACTGATTTGATTTACTTTTTCCTTCTTTTGTATCCTTCTTAATAAGGCTTTTACTCTTACAACTACTTCTCTTGGACTAAACGGTTTTGTCACATAGTCATCCGCACCAATGACAATTCCATTAATTAAATCATCCTCAGCTGACTTGGCGGTAAGCATAATAATGGGAATATCACTTTCTTTCCTCACTAACCTACACACCTCTTCACCCGAAATATCAGGTAACATTAAATCTAGTACAATAAGATCCGGACTCTCTTCTTTTACTTTTTTTAAAGCTTCAATTCCATTGGTAGCAAAAGAAATTTCCCAGCTTTCTTTTTCAAAATAAGCCTCTAACACTTCAAGAATGACCTTTTCATCATCCACCACTAGAATTTTTGTCATAAAATAATCACCTCTTATTAGCATATTATCATCTTATTTACGAAAAAAAATAATCTCCATCATTTCCACACAACTTGATCTTAGAAACTCCATATGTGGTATGTAAAAAATTTTCTTTGCTAAATCAAACACTTCCAAACAGATTCTTTCTCCATTAAATGGGCCAGTTTGTTGAATAAGAACAAATGACGATTCCCCTACTAAACAAACCGTCCAGTAGTTTAAGTACATTTTTTTCACAAAATAACATTCATATATGAAATCCCATAACTTGTAAACACTTCATTACTTTGGAAAGACATTTTCATTATTTTGGATTATAATTAACTTAAACAAATACTACGTTCAAATAGAATCACTATGCACTTTCTTTCTATCCCTTCACCCATGCTAAAGAAAGGATAGTTAGAATGGAGTATCACAAATCAAAAAAAGATCCAGAGCTTTATTATTCCATTAACGATAAAGGTGAAAAACGCTGGATGTTTCGTCACAAATATTATGATTCATTAGGAAAACGTAAAGAGAAAAAAAGACGGGGATTTCTTACCGAGAAAGAAGCATATCAGGCTCTATTAGAAGTAAAATCTAATACACTTAAAGGAGCTATTAAACAAGTAGAGTATTCAAATTTCACCATAGCTGAATGGTTTGATCTTTGGTATGAAACACATGAGTTGGATTGGAAGCCTACCACTCGTCAACAGCGTGAGATGGCCATACGTCTACAAATTAAACCATTGTTAGGTCGTTACAAGCTTCAAGAATTGGATAAAACAACTTATAAACGGGCTTTTATAAATCCGCTTCTTAAAGAATACAAAGTAGAAACTGTAAAGCTATTTCATCGATTATTTAAAATTGGAATAAATGCGGCTGTAGATGATGAAATCCTATCTCGGAACCGTTTTACCAAAATCACTATTCGCAATGAAAAGCAGGAGCTATTTTTCAAGGGAAAAAGTTTAAATGATAATTTCTTAGAAGCGCATGAGTTAAACAAATTATTATCTACCGCAAAAGAGTATGAGAACATCACTAATTACACACTCTTTTTGCTTCTTTCTTATACGGGTTTGCGTCGTGGTGAAGCTTGTGGACTACAGTGGAAGGATATTGACTTTACCAAGAAAACATTAACAGTAGAACGTACCAGAGACAATAAAGGAGTACGATCTCCCAAAACTGATAACAGTTATCGTACCATCTTAATTGATGATATCCTAATCCAACAGTTAAAGGGCTATAAGAAATGGTGTAAGGAAACGAAATCTAAATTTGGATACCACCTGATAAATAGTGACTTTATCTTCATCTCTTATCAAAATGGAAATCCCATCACAGATAATACTATTATTTATTCTCTAAGACGGATAACTAAAAAAGCTGGTATAAAACCAATCACTCCACATGGATTAAGACATACACATGCTACACTTCTGCTAAGTCAAGGTAAACGCGCAGCTAGTATTAAGGTAGTTGCTGAGCGACTAGGAAACACACCACAAATGATCCTTGACATATACGGTCATACATTTTTAGATTTAGAAGAAGAGTCCGTTCAGTTATTCTCTGAAAGTCTTAGTGGGGCCAAAACTGGGGCCAATTCCGAGTTATAGTGGTTTAAACGTTGATACATCAGGGGTTGAGAGAATCGTTGAATATTACTCATTCATAAAATTTACCACCCGCCACCCAATTGACGCTCCTGTTTTGCGATGTTAGAATGTTTTTAAACAGCAGATCCGCAAGCTTTTCGCCGCAGTTAAACAAAAAAGGCTCTAATTCTAAGTTGGGAATTAGGGCCTGGTGCACATATAGTTTAGAAGTGATAATGCGGCATGTTTTATATGCTTAATTTAATCTCTTAATACGATTTAAATGGGATTTCCAATACGGATTGCTTAAACTTTTAACGGAGACATAATCACTCGATGACGAGATAAATTGATTGTTTCCAAGATAAATCCCAACATCGGAAATTCCTGCTTTATAAGTATTTTCAAAGAATACGAGATCGCCCGCCTGCGGTTGGCTTACATTATAGGAACTATTGTAGTAGCCTGCTGCTGATTGGCGGCTGATATTTTTCCCTGCTTGATTAAATACATAGTAAACAAATCCGCTGCAGTCAAATCCGGATGGCGTCGTTCCTCCCCAAGCATAAGGCGTGCCGGTTAAACCCTTGGCTATTGAAACCACTTTGCTGGCACTGTAGCCAGTACTAGTTGATGCATTCGAAACCAGCGATGTCCTGGCGGCTGTATTTTGGCTGGATGCCGTTGAACCGTTTACTTTTAACGTGTCCCCGGCATAAATTAAGTCTGAACTCAAATGATTCCATTTTTTCAGGCTGGAGACAGTGACGCCAAATTTTTTGGCAATCCCGGACAAGGTATCACCACTTACGATTTTATATGTATTTGTTGTATTGTTCGCGATGCTTGCTTGAGATGATGACACTTTAAGTACCTGATTTGGATAGATCATGTTGCTTGTTAAATGATTTGTATTCTTAATGCTGGAGACGGTTGTCTTATACTGCCGGGAAATCCCCCATAGCGTGTCCCCTTTTTTAACTGTATAGTTTGCAGCTTCCGTTGTCACCGTTCCTAACATCATGGACGCAATTGCCATGCCGGCTGTAACAGATAATACCTTCTTTTTACCGATCAAGATGTAAACCTCCCTGGTGTGATATAAAAGATCCTTTGCATAAAATGTGTACGTTTAATTCATCCAATAAAGTCTATTGAATGAAACGTTTTTATTCTAGAATAGTATTCTCTCAATATCAATATCTCTTGTCTTTTTTAATATAACCGTAATGTTTCGTTACGTTTTTGTCATATAGGCAGGAAATGTTTACTTTCCGCCTATACGTTTGCTTATCAAATAAACCGGAATGATTCAGAGCCTGTTTTTCATGCTTTGAATTCCGGGTCAAACCTTGTATCAGGCTAACTGTTGGGACGTCTGCCAATTGCATTTTCGCCTTAATCCGGTTCACGGGCTTCAACCGTTTCATTGATTGCGATTGCCCCTTTAACAGACTGGGCCATGGGGCAGTTTTTCATTGCGACTTTTAGAGACTTTTCGAGCTGTTCCAGTTTTAAATTTTCTCCCTTAACCAAAAAATGAAGGTGGATTTTCGTCACTTTATTTTCCTTCTGTTCGTTTCTTTCCACATCTGCTGTAATTTCGATATTTTGGTAAGAAATCCGCTTTTTATCCAGTACTTTTTTAAACACGCCGCCGCTGCAGCCGGCAATTGAGGAAACAAGCAGCTGGTATGGCCGGAATCCGATTTTGCTGTTTCCGGATATTGATAAGCTGCCAAATTCAAATTTGCTTTGAAACGCACCGGTATCTTTAAGTGTAAATTTCAATCCCGCCATCTCCTTTCATTTCTCCTATCAGTTTACCAAACTGCTGCCTGCGATAAAAGATATTGCGATATACCTTGCTGACCTCGTTTGATACCTGATACTTCTGTTTTTCCTTTCCTTAATGTAATGGTTTTATCAAAAACGGGGGTATCAGCTTTTGAAAGCTTGTCCATGACCTCTGCGCCTTTTTCGAAAATAGCGATTTTGGTTCCGTTCCCGATCCCTATTTATTAGAGAATATTTATTCTAAATAAGGGTAAGTTGATTAATGAAATTGGGACTTTAAGCAATTATTGGGAATGGAGGTAATCAGATGAATTACAGAAGATTATGGATCAGCCTTGCCATCGTTTTTATTGTTTCTTTTTCAATATTGGGTTATTTTGGCGGCAGGCTGTATCATACAAAGCCGCCGATTCCAGCAAAGGTCGTGGCAACAGATGGCACCGTCCTGTTTACCCGGCATCAGATTGAAACCGGTCAAAATGTATGGCAATCGATGGGCGGTCAGGAACTCGGAAGTATTTGGGGGCACGGCGCCTATGTCGCACCTGATTGGAATGCAGATTGGCTGCACAGGGAATCGATGTGGATTTTAAACGCCTGGGCAAAATCCGATTACAAAAAAGTGTACAAAGCATTGGATGATGAACAAAAAGCGGCGCTCCAAGCACGCTTAAAAAAAGAATTGCGGACAAACACTTACGATAAAAAGACAGGTACAATTACCGTATCGCCGATTGAAGCAAAAGCGATTTCAGCAACCAGCAAACATTATATTGGCCTGTTTTCAGATGATCCGAAACTGGACCAGCTTCGGGAAGATTATGCGATTCCCAAGAATACAATTAAAGATCCGGAGCGTTTAAACGTGCTCGTTTCCTTTATCTGGTGGAGCACATGGGCAGCGCACACGGATCGCCCCGGCGACATTGTGACCTATACGAATAACTGGCCGAATGAACCGCTGATTGACAATAAGCCGTCCGGGGAGATGCTGGTTTGGTCCGTCATCAGTTTTGTGTTGCTTTTGGCCGGCATCGGTGCGCTGGCCTGGTACTATGCATCCACAAATAGCCGTGAAGGACATCATGGACTGGAAAAGTTCCCGAAAAAAGACCCGCTGCTCGGCCTGGCAACCACCCCTTCCATGAAAGCCACGACAAAATACTTTTGGGTGGTGGCACTGTTATGGATAATACAGGTGGGATTGGGCGCCATCGCAGGCCACTACCAGGTTGAAGGCAATGGTTTTTACGGGTTCCCGCTTGCAAAATGGCTGCCCTATTCCGTTGTACGATCATGGCATACACAATTAGGAATTTTATGGATCGCAACGGCTTGGCTGGCAACGGGGTTGTACATTAGTCCGGCAATTTCAGGGCGTGAGCCAAAATTTCAGCGTTTCGGCGTGAATTTTTTATTCTTCTGCCTGCTGATCATTGTTGCCGGTGCGATGGCAGGTGAGTGGTTTTCAATTATGCAGAAGCAGTCGCTTAAAACAAGTTTCTGGTTTGGGCACCAGGGATACGAATATACCGATATTGGCAGGTTTTGGCAGATTTTCTTAACCATCGGGCTGTTCTTATGGCTGTTTTTAATGATACGTGCTATTTGGCCGGCTTTTAAAAATATAAAAGAAAGCCGGAATTTACTTGCACTTTTCTTATTGGCGTCAACAGCCATTCCGGTCTTTTATATTCCGGGATTAATGTGGGGCCAGCATAGCAATCTTGCAATCGCCGAATATTGGCGCTGGTGGGTTGTCCACTTATGGGTAGAAGGATTTTTTGAAGTGTTCTCTACTGTTGTGATCGCCTTTTTGTTTACACGATTAGGCTTATTAAAAGTCGCAACTGCAACATCAAGTGTACTGTTTTCAACTGTCATCTTCTTATTTGGCGGCATTATCGGCACATTCCATCATCTTTATTTCAGCGGCACCCCCGTTGGTGTCATCGCATTCGGCGCAACGTTTAGCGCGTTAGAATGTGTGCCGCTTGTACTGATCGGATTCGAGGCTTATGAGAATATCACGAAAAAACATGCTACACCATGGGCATCTGCTTATCAATGGCCGATTAATTTCTTTGTTGCCGTCGCCTTTTGGAATCTTGTCGGTGCGGGTCTTTTCGGATTCTTTATCAATCCGCCGATTGCACTGTATTATATGCAGGGATTAAATACGACAGCCGTGCATGCCCATACTGCTCTTTTCGGTGTATACGGCATGCTTGGGATCGGGCTGATGCTTTTCTGCTTGCGGGGATTAACCGTTCAGCGCGAATGGAAGACCGGCGCACTGAAATTTTCATTCTGGGCGATCAATATCGGGCTTGCTTTAATGGTCCTTTTAAGCCTGCTTCCGATCGGGCTGATGCAAACATGGGCAAGCGTCCAGCACGGCATGTGGTATGCACGCTCGGCAGAATTTTTATCCAGAGGCATTGTGCATCGTTTCGTGTGGCTGAGAATCATTGGTGACAGTATTTTTGCGATTGGGGCCATCGCACTGGTTTGGTTTATTGCGGGCTTAAAAACCGGCTGGTCATTATCTAAAAAAAGGTCTCTATAAACAATAGAAAATCACATGCAGCTTGTAACTGAAAAAAAGCGTGCAATGGAAACCGCGTACTTACGCTCCCATCGCATGCTTTTTTAGTTTTACCAGCCGCGGCTTGCACCGCCGCCACCTGAAGAACCGCCGCCGCCTTTACTGCTTCCGCCTGATCCGCCACCGCCTCCTCCCCTGAAAAACATCGAAAGGAGATTGATTAGAAAGTAGGTCATGGTTCCGCCAAAGAATTTGAAATCAATGAAGATCAAAAACAATAGGCCAATGCCAATTAAGATTTGTTTCCAAAACGAAAGCGGCGTTGCTGTTGAACCATTTGACGGTTCCTCATAAGCTTTCGGATCCGATTTTATATCCACATTGTATTCTTTCGCCGTCTCATTCACGACTTTTTTATACGTATTGGCAATGGCCTGGTCCGGTTTATTTTCTTTGAGGTAAGGCAGCGCATACTGATCCAGAATTCTGCCAATTTTTCCGTCAGGCAGCGCACCCTCGAGGCCGTAACCGACTTCAATTCTTATTTTTTCATCTTTCATGGCAAGCACAATCAGGACGCCATTATTCAGCTTTTCATCGCCCAGTCCGTATTTCCGGAACGCCTGGTTTGAAAATTCTTCAAGTGTGGTATTTTTTCCGATCGTATCGACGGTCAAAACAGCAACTTGCGCTTTTGTTTCAGCATGAAGCTGCTTGCCGAGGCTGATCATTTCCTGCTTCTGCCCGTCTGTGAGTACGCCGGCAAAGTCCTGTACATAAATATCGCCGGACGGGGATGGAATGTCAGCGTCCGCGCTTGCCGCCACACCCCCGCCCAGCACTGCAAACAGCAGCGATAAAGCAATGGCTGCAACGAACGCAACCTTTTTCATCATTGATCACTGTTCCCAAAATTGACTTTCGGTGCTTCTTTTGCGTTATTGTCAGCTTTAAAGTATTCCTTTTCATGAAAACCAAATAGATTGGCAATCAGGGCGCCCGGCATTCTTTTTACCTTTTTATTATAAGCAGCAACTTCACTGTTGTAATCCTGGCGCGCAACAGCCAGACGGTTTTCCGTCCCGGCCAGTTCGTCCATCAGCTGCGTGAAGTTTTCATTTGCTTTTAGGTTTGGATAGTTTTCCACAACTACCATTAACCGGTTTAACGCCGTTGTCAGCTCGTCATTTGCCTCCGCTTGATCCGCAGGGGTTTTCGCGCCGGCCAATTGTGCACGGGCATTGGAAATATCGGAGATAACAGACTTCTCATGGGACGCATAACCTTTTACGGTATTGACAAGGTTTGGAATTAAATCCATTCTCCGCTGCAGCTGGTTTTCGACTTGTGCATACGACTTGCTTACATTTTCTTCTGCATTCACAAAGCTGTTATAGCTTGAAAATATGCCAATCACAAAGAAAACAAGAATCACTGCAATGATGATCCAAGGCATTGATTTTCTCATGATTCTTTCCTCCTGATATTTAAAAGATACTTTCATGGTTTACCCTTTTTTGTGAAAAAGGACACCTTAAACTTATACGGTTCAAAAATCAATAAGTTTCATTGCACTCCCGTAATATCATGAGGCACAATAGGTTCCAAGCACGATTCCGATAAAAGCCATCCCGATCCCGAATCCATAGCTAAGCCCCAGATAGGTAAAAAGCATTTTCCATTGTCTTTCCGCGTGGAGCTGGATGTTTTCAAGATTAAATGTAGAAAATGTCGTAAAAGCGCCCATAAATCCTGTGCCCAAAAGCAGCCGCCAGGAGCTGCCGGCACCGATGCCGATCATGACGCCCAGCAAAAATGACCCTAAGACATTAATCAGCAATGTCGCAACTGGCAACCTAACGGGATAAATGCGTTTAATAAATTTCGAAAGCGCAAACCGGAAAATTGCCCCAAAAAAAGCTCCGAATGCGATCAACAACCCATCCATTACCATATCAAGCCACCGCTACCTTTCCTGTTGTGTTTGCACTTTTAACTGTTTTGACCGCATATGCAACTTTGCCCCGAGCTGAAAACCGCACCAGGACATCATCAGGCCACCAAATAAACTAAGAAAAACATAAAAAATAGCATATAAAAGATGTGACTGCTGAACCAATTGAACCGTTTCAACACTAAAAGTTGAAAATGTCGTGAATGAACCGACAAAACCGGTGCCAAGTGCAGTCACGATGTACGGATGGATTTTTTTCGACCGAAAAAGATGCATGGTCAGCCAGCCTAAAAGAAAACAGCCGGCCAAATTGATCAACAGGGTTGCAACAGGAAAAACTGTATGGGCATACAGATTAATCCAGATTCCAAAATAATAGCGGGCCAGTGCGCCTAATATACCGGCGATACCTACGAATAAATAAAGCATATGGCATTCCTCCAACAGTCCCTTTGATACAAAAAACCGCCTATCCTTTTTCGATAGGCAGCTTTTTATCATATAAATTACCGTGCCAGCCAGCGTGCGAGGCCAAATGCGGCAGCAGCAGCCAGCCCGCCGATGACAACCGTTTCCAGACCGCTTTTTAAAACGTTGGAACCAGTGAAACGGCCCTTCACAGCGCCGAAAATAAATAGAACAATTAAAGTCATGATAACAGAATCCAGCAGCGCCTGTGAAGCATGGGAGACAAAAAAGTACGGAGAAAGCGGAATGATGCCCCCGACAATATAGGAAAACGCAATCGTCAATGCGCTTTTTAAGCTGCGGCCTTTCTCCGGTTTATCGAGCCCGAGTTCAAATTTCATCATAAAGTCGACCCACTTATTCGGGCTTTCGGACATTTTATCAACGATGGCTTCAATATGTTGCGGTTCAAGACCGTAATCCTTAAATACATCCCGAACTTCATCTTTTTCGCGGTCCGGCACCTCTTCCACTTCCCGGTACTCCCGCTCCAGTTCATTATTATAATGTTCGGCATCTGATTTTGCCGCCAGGTAGCCGCCGAGTCCCATTGCTATTGAACCTGCCGCGATTTCCGCTGCACCGGCCGCTAAAATCAAGACGGGCGAATCCACTGCACCCGACAAACCAGCTGCGAGCGCAAATGGAACGGTTAAGCCGTCTGACATCCCAATCACAATATCACGAACTGTGTCGGAAGCTTGAAAATGTTCTTCCACATGTACAGTATGTCCAGTGTTCGGCATTTTGATCTCTTCCTCTCTCATTCACATCTTGCCAAAAGGCCTAACTACATTTTATCACCGGAAAGCAGCAGTGGCGAATACGGGCGAAAAAGTCCGCAGTTTGTAAAACTTTCTTTTCAATCTCTTTGGATGCGCATATAATAAAAATTAATAAACAAACATCCTGCCACCAATCAAATGAAAGGGAGATATACATCATGCCGCACAGCCATGAACATCATCACCACCATCACCCGGCACATTACGGAAAAGCTTTTGGAATCGGAATCGCGCTTAATGCCCTGTTTATCATGATTGAAGCATCTTATGGCTTTTTCTCCGATTCACTGGCACTAATGGCAGACGCCGGACATAACCTTAGCGACGTTTTGGGGCTGATCATTGCCTGGGCTGCGGTTTTCCTGGGGGAGAAACTGCCGACAAAAAAACGCACGTACGGGTATAAAAAAAGCTCCATCATGGCGGCACTTTTGAACGCCATTATTTTGTTAATCGCCATTGCCGCCATTGTATGGGAGGCGATCCACCGCTTTTCCGATCCACAGCCTGTTGCCGGCAAAACGGTGATCATTGTTGCGGTTATCGGGATTTTTATCAATGCAGTTACAGCCCTGCTTTTCATGTCCGGCCGCGATCATGACCTTAATATCCGCGGTGCCTTCTTGCATATGGCAGCCGATGCGCTTGTTTCGCTCGGGGTTGTCATAGCGGGTTTCGTGATTCTTTTTACCGGCTGGGAATGGCTGGATCCGGTTGTCAGCCTGCTGATTGCAATTGTAATATTTATCGGAACTTGGGGACTCTTGCGGGAGGCGCTTGATTTATCGCTTGATTCAGTACCTGTGGGCATTGATGCCGATGAAATTAGAACGTACTTGGAGAGCCTGCCGACCGTACTGGATGTCCATGATTTGCATATATGGGGAATGAGCACGACAGAGACCGTTTTAACTGTCCATATTGTCCGCTCGCAAATTGAAGATAATGATGAACTGCTGCAAAAGCTGGAAACGGAGCTGCACAACCGTTTTGGAATTGCGCATGCCACCATCCAAATTGAAAAAGGGACTTACGAATGCGGTCTTGCACCTGATAACAAAATATAAAGTGAAACTTCCACCAGTGGGGGTTTTCCTTCATCCCCCACTGATGGTTAGTTGAACCAATCGGAACGTTACGGGCAGTTTGATCTCGCACCTACCTTCTTCGTCCTTAAATCTCCAGGCGGAAGTCTTACTGCCCGTTATGCTGGGATAAATTTTTATGAAAAAAGCTCCGGAATGCGGGGTTTTTTTCATGCTTTCCATTACGGGAAATGACCGTGAGCAACGGTGCAGTGCCGCCCATGATCAAAAAGCAGCAAAACTTTTCGACAAAATTCTACTTTCTCCTGCTTTGTGGATAAATTTATTCACATTGCACACAAGGGTATGTAAAGGTTTATTCCGATTATAAACAGTTTGCCCACAGGTTATAAACAATCTTATGTGGATAAAAGAACGCTTGTTCTAAAGGATTGGATTTGTTAAAGTAAGGGTACAAACGATATATCATTTAATGATTATGCGGAATGCAGTCATCATAGAACAATTATTCTTGGAGGCGAGGCTTATGTTGAAATTATCTGATGAACTTTTGATTGAGTCCTATTACAAAGCCAAGGAATTAAACTTAAGCAATGACTTTATTAACCTCATCAAAAAAGAAATCGAGCGCCGCTCACTCTCACATAAAATTAAAGTGTCTTCCTGACTGCCGTCCCCCTCGTTTTCGGGGATTTTTTGTGTTAAAAAATTTTTTTGCCGAATATGTATTAGTGTACGTTTCATAGGAAGTCGGGAGGGATGGTGGTTATTTTGTCACCTGATCAGGCGAATGGATCCGCCGTAAAAAAACTGCGGGTACATACCGCTAATTTCATTACTGTTGCAAATGCCGGCCTTGGTACGGCGTCTCTGCTTATTTGTGCGCAGGGCCAGCTTCATCTTGGTGCGCTTTTTATTTTTGCTGCCGCCTTATTCGACCGCTTTGACGGCAAAATTGCACGCCGTTTGAAAATTGAGTCAGCATTTGGAAAACAGCTTGACTCTTTGTGCGATATCATTTCATTCGGCGCTGCACCTGTATTGCTAATGTACCAGGGCCTTTTCCATCTATACGGTTTTGCCGGGATCGCGTTCTCTTTGATCTATATTGCATGCGGGGTCATCCGCCTGGCACGCTTCAATTTGAGCGCAAACCGGAATTATTTTACCGGCCTGCCGATCACCGCAGCCGGCGTCATTACGGCCTTCAGCTTTTTAGGCATTCCCCATATCCCGCCTTATTGGATATTGATCTTATTTTTAACCGTCTCCCTCTTAATGGTCTCCCCGTTTAAACTGAAGAAAACTTAAAAACCGGCATATTTGGTACACTCTGCCGGTTTTTTATTTTCTGGCCGGAAAAGTAAAGTTGCCGCCCGCATCTGCCCGGCGGCAACTTTATTTTAATGATCCGAACTTTTCTTTTTCTCTTTTTCAAGCCGGTAAAATTCGTGGAACATTTTCATTAAAGCGCGTTTTTCAATCCGGGATACATAACTCCTTGAAATGCCAAGTTCCTTCGCAATTTCCCGCTGCGTTTTTTCCTTATTCAAATCGAGGCCGAACCTGCCGATAATCACTTCTTTTTCGCGTTCGTCAAGAATATCGAAAAACTGCTTAACTTTTTCCAGTTCCATATTGAGCTGGATGGTGTCAAATACGTCCTCTGCTTCCGATTGAAGCACATCAATCAGCGAAATTTCATTGCCTTCTTTATCCTGGCCGATCGGGTCGTGCAGCGAAACATCTTTCTTCGTTTTCTTCAATGCCCTTAAATGCATCAAAATCTCATTTTCAATACAGCGTGCTGCATAAGTGGCAAGTTTTGTGCCTTTGCCGTTGGAATAGCTTTCAATCGCTTTAATCAGGCCGATTGTGCCGATGGAAATGAGGTCTTCGGCATCTTCACCAGTGTTTTCAAACTTTTTGACGATGTGCGCAACAAGCCGTAAATTATGTTCGATTAAAATGTTCCGGGCTCCCTCATCGCCTTCTGCCATCAACTTTAAATACTTCCGCTCTTCGCTGGCTGAAAGCGGTTGCGGGAAAGCATTGTTTTTTACATACGATACGAAAAAAACAAGCTCTTTCATCATGTAACCAACTGCTGTTAAGATTCCGGACATTCTTTCACCCCCATTTAGGCTCCTGCCTATATAGTTCAAACATATGAGCACAGAGACTGAAATGTGTCTGTCCGGGTAAAAACACAGCTGGGAAATATTGCTGAACTGCTTCATATTCGTGATGGAAAATCAGTTGGCATAATTTCCGGTATGTCAATCTGCTTGAATTAATCGCGAATGTACTCCAATGAAATAAAGCGAATGGCCCGGGCCATTCGCTTTTATTTGTGCCGCCTGTGGAAGACAGCTGTAAAGATCAGAATATGGAGAAACATGATGCACCACCTCCATTAGCCGGTTTGGCTAGGTGGAGTCCTTCTCCACCCAGATCAAGCGTTTTGTTTGTGTAACCACCATCGTAATTATCATCTTAACCTCTCTCCCTTCGTTTTTGATTTCAGACTTGATTAAAATCTTCTGATTTGGTATTCGTCCATCTTTGCGTGCATGTCATCGTAGAGCCTGAATACTTCTTCATCGTGCCGCCTTTGCTCCAAAGTCTTTTTGATCCTTTTGATTGTGACCGTAACAAATAGTAAATTTAACGTCAATATTCCCACCTCCTTTTTAAGCGCAAAAAAACCGCAAGGATCCTGTACGTCCCGCGGTGTTTTGCGTAGAAGCATCAAAAACCGCAGGGAACGCCAACATTGTCCCTGCGGTTTACGCATGTAAATTCAGATTATAAGCGTAAATTCATACCCTTGAGGAGCGAATGTTGAACATGTTCAATTGTAGATTCTGCCATCAGCACTTGATAGATCATGTTCTTCAGCCTCCTTAGAAATGAATTTGCTTACAAGGAAAGTATATCCAGTTTCTCTCAGTTTGTAAACCATTATTTTTAAAAAAAGTAAAAAAGGCCAAAACCCCGGTATGCTGAACAAAAGCGGCAGCGTGCGGCGCTTTACTGTTCAGATACAAAGGTCCGGCCTTTTTCCATCCAAAAAATTATTTGCGGTTTAATTTCTGATGGAGCAGTTGGATGCCTTCCTCGCTTTTCATTAAGCTCTGATGGTACTTGCGGGAAACGGTAAAAAACAGAGCGGAGGCGGCAATGAACGCGGATGAAGTGATCAGCAAAATCTTTGTGCCCAGTTCAGACTTTCCCTCAATCGGCATCACGGCACCCAAATATAAGAATCCTGTCATCGCAACCAGCACAATCCCATATAATTTAAAATCAACCATTTTTCCATACAATGTCTTCGCTTTTTTCACTTGGCTCTCGTCCTTTCTATTAATCTGCTAAATCTACTCTATCACAGATTAAACCCAAAAAAGACAAGTAATAGATGGTTTTTTAGGTAAAAGTTGGATAATCAGAGTTTTTCCACGATACCCATGACCAAATTCGCCGAGTTCACAGCCGCGGTCTCAAGATATTCATCAAAAGAAATATTGGACTCCCGGCCGGCAATATCAGAAAGCGAACGAATAATGACAAAGGGAGTATTGAACTGGTAAGCCACCTGGCCGACCGCTGCAGCTTCCATTTCCACCGCCTGGACCTGTGGAAACGCCTTTTTGACGGCAGCCGTTTTGCCCGGATCATCCATGAAAGAATCACCTGTTGCAATCAGCCCTTTGACAACATGAACCCCCTCCAGCTTCTTTGCACATGATTCAGCCAGGTTCATCAAACGGGGATCCGCCAAAAAAGCGGCCGGCATTTGCGGTACCTGGCCGTATTCATATCCAAAAACTGTCGCATCGACATCATGGTGGCGCACTTCGGTTGAGATGACCACATCCCCGACATGAAGGTCAGGATTGGAACCGCCTGCCGATCCGGTGTTAATACATACATCAGGCGCATATTTTTGCAGGAGAATGCCGGTTGACAGCGCGGCATTGACTTTGCCGATCCCGGAACGGAGCAGCACAACGTCTTTCCCGCTCATTGTTCCTGTTGTATATTCATATCCGGCAATCGTTTCTGCGTGCCGGTTTAAAATATGGTTACGCAATAATGCTACTTCTTCTTCCATTGCACCAATCATTGCAATTTTCATGATCCAGCCTCTTTTCCAATACCTATTGTCCTGTTCCTGACAAGGCGGTGCACCGGTACCGTGCACGCCGCTCAGTTTTTATCATTCGTAATTAATGCGTATATTTTGGTTGGTTTCCAGCCCTTGCCGTCCACCCAGGTTAAGTAGACGCGGTATGTAGTTGAATTGTTTTTTTCTGAAACCGTGCCGATTGCTTCATCAGTCGTTGCACCGCGTTCCAAATACCAAACGGTCATATTGTCTTCCGGAATACCGGTTGCATATGACAGAGCTTTTAATTTCTCCTGCCAGTCGATGGATGAAGAGTCTGCGGAATATACATGTCCGCTTGTCTGCCGGGTGCCGACCGGTTTCCAGCCTGAATCAGTGATTTCTTCCTTAACGTTTGGTTCAGTGCTTTTGGTCACTTTACGACCGGACTTTTCGCTGTCTTTTTTGTCCGTTTGTTTCTTTTCAGCAGTTTTTTTCGATGAATCAGTCTCCGATTTCTTCGTGACGGCAGCAGTTTTATCCGCCGTCTTATGGCGGTTTTCAGTTTTTTCGTTATCACTGCCGGCGAAAAAGATCGAGTATGCGACAATACAAATCAGTGCAATCACAATCACAATTAATGTATTTAAGATTAAATTGGTTTTCCGCCGCTTTGATTTCTGCATGGCGTGTTTTCTTTCTTCACGGCTGTAGTAATCTGCCAAAGGTTATCCCCCCCGTTTCATGACATTATCATATCATGATTTTTATGCATCGAAAAGGCATATATAGCTCCCCTGCACCCGGCGGCCGGAATCGAGTAGGAGGCTAATCATTATTTGATTAGCCGACCTCTCACACCACCGTGCGTACGGTTCCGTACACGGCGGTTCTAAAGTTTACGACCTTACAGACAGATAATAATCCAGAAAACTTATATACCTTGCTCTTCGGAAGAGTTCGTTTGTTAAGGTTCTGGTTAAGATATGGCTGCCGGCAATTCTCCAGTAGCCTTTTCTTGTGTTTGCCCATTCCCAAGCTTTACTTTTATTGATCCCTAATTTCTTGAGCCAATAAAATCTTGTGCGTACTCTCTTC
>NZ_KB894026.1 GCF_000374345.1 Heyndrickxia acidiproducens DSM 23148 | reverse complement strand
GCGTTGATAGAACAGTTCAAATCCATTTCTTGCTTGGGACACAGAAAATGAATTATGGAGCACTCGTCCGCGGTCATCTACAAAGCAAGCGTAGTGTGTCCGCTTGGCAATATCGATTCCCACCACAAGTGTTTGTTCGGTGACTTGATTAATTTTCTGATTTTGTTTAAAATCCATTATGGAGTCCTCCTTGGTTACAAATTAGGGGTCAATTCTTGCAGATTTGACACCCCGCATCATACCAAGAGGGCTCTTTTTATTCAAGTCCCCGAAAATCCTTCTAACAGGAATGCTCCTTATGAATTTCTCACTCTTCTTAAAGGCCTGTGTGTTTCATCGTGAATTGGTTCTTCCAGCAGAGGCTGCGGTTTTGAATCCGGGTGCCCTGCCGAAGCTTCGTTTTGTTTTGGGGATTTGTGGGAAGATTTATCTGTCCATTTATCTTTAATTTCCTTCAGTGCAGCTCCCCACTGGACAGCCTGTGCAATTTTATCCTGCCTTTTGCTCAAGGTAGAGGTAATGCTTGTTGTGACTTTGCGCAGCGACTGGCTTAGCTGCTGGACGGAAACGCCGATATCCTCCACAGCATATACGACGCTGTTTAATCTTTCCGACTTATGTTCAATATCCTCTACCAATACATTGGTTTTTTCCAAAAGCTTGGTGGACTCGCCTGTTACGCCATGCATCTGTCCTTCCAATCCTTTAACCGTTTCAGATAAGTTATCCAATGTTTTACTGACCGATTTTAAGGTTCTGGTGAAGCTAAGTACCAGGATGAGAAACGCGACAGCGATAAGTGCCACACTTAAGTAAAGTATAATAATCATTTTTAACCACCTCCATGTACATTAAAATTACCCCAAATCGCCTGCCTTAAACAAACCTTCTTGCTGATTTTCCACTTTACTTATCCGCTTCTTGTCTATTTTCTCATATTCCGTGCCCGGCGCCAAATATTAAATGGAATTATTTACTTCTTGACAAACTTTCTGCTTTTTTTGTTTAGACATGGCTTTTGTTTCTTTACCGCTGTTCCGGAACACTTTATACCACTTTGGAAAGCTTCTGCGCACTTTAGGAATGAAACATTTTGGAATTTAACATCATTCTCCGGAATCATTATGAAAAGACTATATGTATTCAAACAAAAGACGTTTGTCTTAAGGCGATGTGGGAATTCATCACGGTTTGAAAACCCCGTGTTTCCTTCCCACGAATCAAAAAAGCGTTGTCCAACCTGCCGCCGGACAACGCCTTTTTTAAATTACTGATTGACATGATTCATTAGTAGTTCTTCATATGCTTTTTGGTATTTTTGAATGTCGCCTGCACCCATAAACAGGATGACGCTGTTGTCGATTGCAAGCAGCGGGGACATGTCATTTTCTTTTATAATGTGTGAGCCTTCGATTTTGGCCTGCAAGTCTTCAATCGACAGCTTTCCGTGATTTTCACGGGCCGATCCAAAAATATTGCAGAGAAATACCCGGTCAGCAAGACTTAAGCTGTCGGCAAATTCATTCAGAAATGCCTGGGTACGGCTAAAGGTATGCGGCTGGAATACGGCAACCAGTTCCCGTTCCGGATACTTTTTTCGGGCCGTGTCAATCGTTGCTTTGATTTCAGTCGGATGGTGGGCATAGTCATCCACAATAATTTGTGTGCCGATTTCTTCTTCCGTAAAGCGGCGTTTTACCCCGTGGAAGGTTTTTAAATGTTCCTGCACTGCTTCTTTTTCGATGCCCTCGTATTGGCATAAGGCGATGACGCCAAGCGCGTTCAGGACATTATGGTCTCCAAATGAAGGAATTTCAAAAGTTCCGTAAAAATTGTTGCGCACGACAACATCAAATTTTGTTCCTGTTGGTTCGGTTACCAGGTTTCTTGCCTGGAAGTCATTTCCTTCTTCAAAGCCGTAGAAGAGAACAGGGACTTTGGCCTGGATTTTTTGCAGCTGTTCATCGTCTCCATATGCAATAATGCCTTTTTTCACCTGCAGGGCAATTTCCTGGAAAGCGGAAAAGACATCATCAATATTGGCGTAGTAATCCGGATGGTCGAAATCGATATTCGTCATGATTGCATAATCCGGATAATAAGAAAGGAAATGGCGGCGGTATTCGCATGCTTCAAAAACAAAATACTCCGCATTCTTCACGCCTTTTCCTGTACCGTCCCCGATTAAATAGGAAGTAGGCTTGATCGCATGCATGATATGTGCGAGCAATCCTGTTGTCGAAGTTTTTCCGTGTGCGCCTGTAACGGCAATGCTTGTGAATTTGCTGATAAAGTCACCCAGAAATTTATGGTAGCGGATGACTGGAATGCCGCGCTTTAATGCTTCGTCGATTTCTTCATGTGTATCGGGAAATGCATTGCCGGCAATAACGGTCAGGCCCGGCTGTATATTTTCACGGTTGAAGGGCATGATCTTGATGCCTGCTTCTTCCAATGGTTTTTGTGTAAAAAAGTACTTTTCAACGTCCGAGCCTTGGACTTGATATCCGATATCATGCAGAATTTGAGCCAATCCACTCATGCCCGATCCCTTGATGCCTACAAAATGGTATACAGTCATAATAGAACCTCCAACACTGTCTATATGTATGCAGTATATGATAAAAACCTATCGTTTGCTAAAATGCGCTTTGCACGCATTTTTGCTTTAGTGGCGGGCAGGTGACTTTTTCAATTTCAGCACCGTTACCCATTTTTCCGAAAAAATTCATGCTTACTCATTATAGCATTTCTTGAAGGCCATGAACATGAAAAAAAGAATTTCTCTTTTAGTTTTACTTTTCTCCACTTTTCCGGATCCGGCTGCGGGCGCTATCGGCTCGGATCAACTGGTCCTGCCCCATTGAAGTCAAAGGGCGGACTTCATTGGGGCCGGCTCAGTTGCCTGTCGCCGATGGGCAAGCGCCCTCCGCTTTTCTTTGTCCAGCTGCAGGCGCTATCGGCTCGGGTCAACTGGTCCTGCCCATTGAAGTCAAAGGGCGGACTTCATTGGGGCCGGCTCAGTTGCCTGTCGCCGATGGGCAAGCGCCCTCCGCTTTTCTTTGTCCAGCTGCAGGCGCTATCGGCTGGCGGATTTCTTGGCCCCCTCCCTGCGATAAGTCAACATCGGCTCGTCCCTCGCCGTGTTTCCTATATCTCAGTCGCGGTCCATGAAATCCGTACGCCGATGGGCAAGCGCCCTCCGCTTTTCTTTATTATCGTTGCCAGTATTTTGTTTTCCTATTAGGGGCTTTTAGTTTATGGTTGTGCCGGTTTCTTGTAATTTTTGGAATTCATTTTTTGACATTAGGATATCGCGCGGTTTGCTTCCTTTTGCTTCTGAAACAATGCCCTGCTGCTCCATCATGTCCACCAGGCGGGCGGCGCGGTTATAGCCGATCCGGAAGTTCCGCTGCAGCAGCGATGTTGACGCGCCGCCCTGTTCAATTACAAACGCACAAGCATCAAAAAAGAGCTCGTCTTCCTCCTCGTTCATTTGCGCATGCTTTACTAATTCCTCAGGTTCAAACAAGTAAGAAGGCTCCGCTGTTTGCCTGGCATGGCTGACGATTTCATCAATTTCCTGGTCTGTAACAAATGTCCCCTGAAGCCGGACTGGTTTTGAAGAGCCGTTTTCCAAAAAGAGCATATCGCCTTTGCCAAGCAATTTTTCAGCACCGCCCGTATCAATAATTGTCCGTGAATCAACCTGGGAAGAAACCGAAAATGCAATGCGGGTCGGGATATTCGCCTTGATTAAGCCGGTGATCACATCCACGCTCGGACGCTGTGTCGCGATCATCAAATGGATGCCGCATGCCCTGGCTTTTTGCGCAATCCTGCAAATTGCATCTTCAACATCCGCCGGTGAGGTCATCATTAAATCTGCCAGTTCATCAATCACAATAACGATATAAGGCAGCTTATCGGCAAAAGACCGCGATGCTTCAGCCAATTCATTGAAACGGTGAATATCACGGACGCGCTCGTGGGCAAATAACTCGTACCGCCGATCCATTTCTTCAACCGCCCATTTCAGCGCGGCCGTCGCCATTTTGACGTCAGTAATAACCGGGCTCACCAGATGCGGGATATCATGATAAGGCGCCAATTCCACCATTTTCGGGTCAATCATCAACAACTTCAGTTCCTGCGGTGTTGCTTTATACAGGAGGGAGATGAGGATGGAATTGATGCAAACACTTTTCCCGGATCCGGTTGCGCCGGCAATGAGTCCGTGCGGCATTTTTTGCAGATCGGTGACAATCGGTTTTCCGGAAATATCAAGCCCCATTGCAACGGTCAGCGGGGACGGGCGGTTTTGGAATGCCGCATCACCGATGATTTCACTCAGGCGGACCGGGCGGCTTTTTACATTTGGAATTTCAATGCCCACCGTGTGCTTGCCCGGAATTGGCGCTTCTATCCTTATATCCTTCGCGGCCAGGCTCAGTTTTAAGTCATCATTCAAGTTTGTAATTTTATTGACTTTCACGCCCGGCTCCGGCTGCACCTCAAAACGGGTGACGGACGGGCCCTGGCTGACGTTCACCACTTTGGCGCGGACATTGAAATTCTCCAGCGCCCGGTTAAGGGTTTCGCTTTGTTCGTTTATCCAGTCTGCATCGTGCGCCTGCTTTACCGGTGGTTCCAGCAGTGCCAGCGGTGGAAACGAATAATCCGGCCGCTGCACGGGGGCTTCTTCTTTATTGACTTGGCCGCTTTTTTCTGCCGTCCGGCCAGTCTGTGCTTCCGTTTGCTGTGCAGGGTTCATTTCCCGGGGTTTTGCCGCTAATTTTCTGCGGTCCTGTTTCAGCATTAATACGTTAAACGGGAGATGCTTTCTTTCTCTTTTGGGCGCTTGTTCCCTGGTACGATTTGCTGCAGCCGGGGTCTGACCTGTTTCCCCGGTACGAACAGATTCTGTTCCACTTGCAGCCGGGGCGGTTCCCTCTGCTGATTCAGACGCTGTTACTGTTCCCCCGTCTGTTTCGGTTTCTGTTTCAGATCCAGCCTGCGCTTTTTCTCCTGATTCAGACGCTGCTTCTGCTATAGCCGGGGTTGTTTTTCCCTCTGTTTCCGTTTCTGTGTCAGATTCGGCCGGGGCTGTTTCTCCTGTTAATTCAGGTGCTGCTTCTGCTGTAGCCGGAGCTGCTTTCCCGTCTAATTCTGCTTCTGTTTCGGATTCGGCCAGGGCGGTTTCCTCTGCTGATTCAGATGCTGTTTCCGGTGCATCCGGAGCAGCTGCTTTCCCCTCTGAATCTGCTTCTGTTTCAAATTCGGCCGGGGCTGTTTCTCCTGCTGATTCGGACGCTGCTTCTGCTGTAGCCGGAGCTGTCTTTCCGTCTGATTCTGCTACTGTTTCTGCTATAGCTCCTTCATCTGAAATAGAATCAATTTCAATTGCTGCCGGAGGTGTTTTTTCACAGAAAACAGGATCTGCTTCTATCGGTGGCTGCGGTCTTGCTTGTTTCTCCGGTTCAAGCGTTTCAGCTGCGGATTCGGCGGAACTGATTTCCAGGCTGGAGGCTGCTTCCAAATTCAGTAATTGAATATCGTGTTGGTAGTCATCCGAAAGTTCATATTCAAGTACCGCTTCTTCTTCAGGAGGCGGTCCGGGTTCAGGCCGTCTAAATCCGTAAATTGGCGAAGGAATATGGGTTGGCCGAAATGGCTGGCTTCCTTTCTGCCCGACTTTTCCGGACGGATAGGGAGTTTCCGGCTGCTCCGGTTTTTTGGGGGCGGGGGTGCTCTCGTGTTTTTTCACTGGCGGTGTATGTTTAGGACGCACCGGTTCTGCCCGATCCGGAATAGCAGGAAAACGGAAATTCGCTTTCGGGTATTGATAAGACACACGTGCATCCATTTTATTGGAAGCCGGAAAAGACGGCTGATCTGTATGTTCAATTTTCTTTTCTTCCTGCTCGTCCTCTTCTTTAAATAAATTAGATATTTTTTTAAACCAATTCACATTTATCACTCTTTCTCATGCTCATTTCGTGAATCGTATTGTAAATAAAAAATACGGTCAACCTTTATTATACAAATGAAAACCATGTTTTTCGAGGGATTTTTTTACAGCGGGCGTTTTGTAATGAAGGAGCATAAAAAATCCGGTGTTTGGAACATTATATATTGATTACACTTAAAGGAGGCTAGGCAATTTGAACATCACAAAAGCGTTTCTCAGCATCGGGCTGGCGTCCTCACTGCTTGTCGGCTGTAATAATGATGGCAACAACGGTCTAGACAATAATAACAATACACGCCCTGTACGTTACAATAACACGGCAGACGATAATGATGTAAGATACAATAATGTCGGTTATCGTAATCCTGATAACAATGACACAAACAACAATCCAGACCTGGTGAACAATGGCAATAACGGGAACAACGGCAATAACGGAATAAATGGCGATAACGGCAATAACTTCAACAACGCCGACAATGGTAATAATGGAAACAATGGCAATGTCGGCAACAACCAGCAGGTAAGGGTTGCCAATAAAGTAGCCCGCCGTGTTGCGGATATGAAAGAAATTGACAGAGCGAACGTCATTGTTACGGATGACAACGCCTATGTGGCGGTATTGCTCGGCAGAAACCAGAACAACGATAAATTGACGAGGCAACTGAAAAATAAAATTGAAAAGGTCGTAAAAGATACGGATAAATCCGTGAATGATGTGTATATTTCCGAAAATCCGGATTTCTTTGACCAAATGAACGACTATGTGAACGACATCCAGGACGGCCGCCCGATTTCCGGGTTCTTCAACCAATTTAACGACACGATCCAACGTGTTTTTCCAAACGGCCGCTAATCCTAATAAGGCCACGGGCGCTTAGCGGCCGTGGCCTTTTTTTATTTGGCAGGCAAAGGGAAAGCCTGGCCTGTTTGATATTCGGCATCGTCCAAAACGAGGATGCCCCTTTTTTGCGGCGCGTTCGGCAGCGCCAGCTCGCGGGCGGAACAGATCATCCCGCTGGAAGCAACGCCGCGCAGCACTGCATCTTTTATGATCGTCCCGCTTGGCATAACGGCTCCGGTTTTTGCAACGACCACCTTTTGGCCCTTGTCCACATTGGGCGCCCCGCAAACGATTTGCAAGCTTTCCTGACCGATGTCCACCTGGCAAATGCTCAAGTGATCTGAATCAGGATGCTTCACTTTTTCTTTTACAAGCCCAACAACAAATTTCTGGGATAAATCGGCTTCCAGTTTTTCATCAAAACCGTTTTCCGCCAAAATTTCGTTCAGTCTGCCTGTCAATTCTTCTGTCAAAGCAACCAGCCCGTTTGCGTTTACGTCCACATATTTTGAAGCCTGAAAAATATTGTACCCGGCTGTTTCATTTGTATGTTCATCAAAAATACGGGCAACGTTCCCCTTTTTTTCAAAAGTGCGGTGTTCCACATCTTTGATCATTACAATCAATGTGTCGCCGATTCCTTCACGGTTGTAAAAAACATTCATTCCAAACTTGCTCCTTTCACGATTTGCGGTTTTTACCCATAATAAAAATGGGCTCAAGCCCGCCGTCTTTGTACAAAAAAGACAGGGCTGTAATCGGCACGTGGCCGCCCGCAAAGAAACTCATTGTCATTTGTGCTACTACATCATACCCTGTTTCGTTTTGAATGTCACCTATGATCAGTACATCCTGGTGGGGGACTGCAACAACCATTTCCCCTTTGATCTTTTGCTCCATTTTTTTTAAAAACTTTTCATTTAAAATCCGGCTCGCGTCATACCCGTCATTTGTATTCAAAAAATAAAAATCATTTCCGGCGACCGTGTCCTTTTTCAGTTCAGTCGGAAGCGAACGCAAATTGAAACGGGCAACTTCCCGGACATATTCGGCGCTCCAGCCCTCCTCTTCCAATAGTTTAAGGTCAATCAGCCGGTAGGTCATGCCCAAGTCCAGCGCATAGTAAATCCGTGTTTCCGCCGTATGCTCATCTGCCAAAAACGGCACACCTTCACGGGCCTCCCCGGGAAAAGAGGTCGAACGGATGACAGGAAAGATATTTCGTTCCTGCCCGGACAGTGAATGTTTTTTCCCCATCACATTCAGCGCTTCTTCCACATAGTAAACGACTTCCTCGATTGCTTCTTCTTTCCGGTCGTTCCATTTCGCGACAATTTCAGGTAATGAAACGCTCAGCCCCCGATGTGTATACGTATTTTCAATGCGCAGTACGTCCTTATCACGGTCATAGGAAAACGTTCTGCCGTCTTTTTGCAGCCTTTTCTGCAATTCTTTCCGCATTTGCTTTGTGTCCATTTTCATTTTTGATTCACCGCCTTTTGAAAAAACCTCCACCCGAAGATGGAGGATTTTGTGGCTTATGCCAGGCCTTCGATAAAGTTCTCAATTTCTTCTTTTGTTTTTCTGTCCTTGCTTACAAAGCGGCCGATTTCCTTCCCGTCCCGGTAGGCAATAAAACTTGGAATGCCAAACACGTTCAATTCCCCGCACAGATCGATAAATTTATCGCGGTCAATATGAACGAAAGTATAATCGTTGTACTTTTCTTCCACTTCCGGCATAAACGGCTCGATAAAACGGCAGTCCGGGCACCAGCCGGCTGAAAACATATATATATGCTTCCCGTTATTGATTTGTTCATGGAATGCTTCTACTGATTGTAAATCTTGCATTACAAAACCTCCCTATCCTGTCTTCATGATTCTATTGTAATCGCTCAGCCCGGATTTTGCGAAAAATACACCTGAATAAAAGAACTTTTTTACGGAAGGATGCGGGTTTATTTATTTTCTCATCCCCCCACTTTCTGTATAATAAGAGTTAAACATGAAATACAGGGAATTTTACACAGCTATTAAGGGGTAGAATCATGACAATTTTAATCGTCGACGATCATAAAGTAAATTTATTTGTAATAGAAAATATTTTAAAAAATGCTGGTTTCACCCAGTACCTATCTTTTACTTCCGCAAACGAATTATTCAATTACCTGCACCTGGATAATGAACATGCGCCAAAAGTACCTGCAGATTGTATCTTAATGGATATCATGATGCCTGAAATTGACGGAATTGAAGCCTGCAGGATATTACAGCAATCGCCGCGTTTCCGGGATATCCCGGTTATTTTTTTGACGGCCCTGGACGATTCGCAAAAATTGGCAGAGGCACTCGGGGCGGGCGGCACTGACTATATCACAAAACCAATCAATAAAGTCGAGCTGATTGCACGCATCCATGTGGCCATTCGTTTGAAAGCTGAAAAAGACTGGCATATCGAACAGGAAAAAAAGATTAAAGATGAACTGGACCTGGCCACCCAGGTCCAGCGTACCTTGTTAAGCGCGCCGCTTGAGGAGAATTGCATTGCCATTACCTCTTCTTATAAGCCAGCCAATAAACTGGCGGGTGATCTCTATTACTGGCACAAAACCGATGACGGCCGCTACGCCATTATGCTGCTGGATGTCATGGGGCACGGGATTTCGGCATCGCTTGTCTGCATGTTTATTTCATCGAAACTGAGGGATTTAATGCAGCAAAAAATTGATCCCGAAATCGTAATGCCGGAACTCAACAAGCTGATGCGCTACTTAAATAATGACGGCACCAGCCTGCAGCACTATTTCACGGCGATTTACCTCGTAATTGACTGCGTGAATAAAACGGTAGAATATGTCAATGCCGGACATCCCCCTGCTTTTGCACTTGTCGATAACCAAAATGTTACCGCCCTGCAGGAGGGAAGCTGTGCAGTCGGCTTTTTCCCGCATCTTCAGGTAAAAAAGCAGGTGCTCCGTTACACATCAAGCCTGCAGCTGCTGATGTTTACAGACGGTGTCATGGAAGCTTTGGACACGAGTCAGACAGATGGGCTGAAAGGTCTCGAACAGCTCGCATCATCGCCATGGGTCCCTGAAAAAGCCCGGAACCCGCTTGATGTAATCCTGCCGAAAGAGTTGCAGGAACAGCAGCCTGATGATATGTGTGTGATACTTGTGCAGACACGCTAAAGAAGGCGTTCAAGTATCCCTGTCAAAACGGAACTTGTATCATCCGAACGCACTAACGGCCAGGTTGCCCGGACCGTTGGCTTTTCAGAGAAAGCAAAAAGGCTAATCGCCTTCTTCGCCCTTCAAGAAAGGGGAGAAGCCGATTAGCCTTTTTTTTGATAAATTTTTTCTTCCCGGCTAAAAAGTATATATTTCCCTTCTGTATCCATCGTCCGCAGCGTTTCCTTATGGCCAAGTCCCAAAAATCCCCGGCTGCTTAAGCTTTCATCAAATAAATGAAACACTTTTTTCTGCAGATCGTGGTTAAAATAAATCATGACATTTCGGCAAATGATAACATGAAACTCATTAAACGAACTGTCCGTTACAAGATTATGCTGGGCAAACACCATATTTTCGGTAAGGGACGGATGAAAATAGGCATTTACGGAGTCCGTTGTATAATACTGTGAGAATTCGCGCTTGCCGCCGGCCTGAAAATAATTTTTCGTATAGGTTTGCATTTTATTGAGTGAAAAAGCGCCTGCTTCCGCCTGGCGAAGCACCCTTGCATTCATGTCTGTCGCATAGATTCTTGTTCTATTATAAAGCCCTTCTTCTTCCAGCAGAATTGCCATCGAATAGGCTTCTTCCCCGGAAGAACAGCCCGCATGCCAGATCCGGATCTCCGGGTATGTTTTTAAATGCGGAACCACTTTCTCCCGAAAAGCCAGGAAGAAACTCGGATCCCTGAACATTTCCGTTACATTGATCGACAAGTCATTCAATACCACTTCGAGAAAGTCCGGTTCATGGATCACTTTTTCTGTTAAAGCGCTGATGCTTGGCAGACTCTCCAGCCTCATCCGGTGCATGATTCTTCTTTTAACAGATGAGCGGGCATATTGACGGAAATCGTACCCTGAGATCCGGTAGATTGCAAAGAGAAGGATATCAATTTCAAGCTTATTGATTTCTTCTTCTGTTAGTTCGTTCTTTTTCACAAGGCTCCCACTTCTTTCAATACTTTTGCCTATTCCGTTTATGTTAACCATACGCGCATGACTGATAACAACTGGTCAATTTTCAAAGGTTTGCTGATGTAATCAGTCGCACCTGCATCAAGGCATTTCTGCCTGTCGCCCTTCATTGCTTTGGCTGTCAGCGCGATAATCGGCATCTCTGTGTAGTTTTCGCTGGCACGGATTCTCTGCATCGTTTCATATCCGTCCATCCCCGGCATCATAATATCCATCAACACGACATCAACTTCATCATGGTTGTCCAGGATTTCAAGGCATTCCAAACCATTCTGTGAAGTCAGGACATTCATCCCCTCTTTTGTCAATGCCTTTTGGAGGGCAAAAATGTTCCGCTTATCATCATCGCAAATCAACACGGTTTTGTTTGAAAAAGCGGATTTATTGTTTTCTTCTGCCGGCGTGTCACTTGCAGCCGGGGCCTGAGCGGATGCATCGGTTTCGTTCATTAAGGCCGGTGCTACCTCGTTTTGCGTGCTGTATACTTCTTCTGTCGCAATCAGGCCATTTGGCAGGCTCGGAATATATAAAGTAAAGGTGCTGCCTTTTCCGGCTGTGCTTTCGAGTTGGATGCTTCCTCCGAGCAGGCGGGCAAATTCGCGGCAGATCGATAGCCCGAGGCCTGTACCGCCGTATTTGCGGCCGGTTGCCCCGTCGCCTTGCTGGAATGCTTCAAAAATTACTTGCTGTTTCTGCTTTGGTATGCCGATGCCTGAATCTTCAACCGTGACTTCAAGCCAGTAATCGGAACCTTCTGTTTTGACATATTTACCGGCCTTTTCTGCACTTGCTTTGCGCATTCTAAAGGAAACCGTTCCTTTTTCGGTAAATTTGACGGCATTGGAGAGGAGATTTTTTACTATCTGCCGCAGCCTTTGTTCATCTGTGTAAATCAAATCCGGTACATTGTCATCGACATCAATAACCAGTTCGAGCCCCTTTTGCTCTGCTAAATAGGCAAAATGGTTGCCGACATACACCGGCAGTTCCCGGGTATTCATTTCTTCGATCATGATTTCCATTTTTCCAGCTTCTACTTTGGACAAATCAAGGATATCGTTGATCAAATTCAACAAATCGCTTCCGGAAGAATGGATGACTCGTGCAAATTCTATTTGTTCTTCGGTCAAATTGCCGTCTGCCGATTCTTCAGACAGCATTTCCGAAAGCAGCAGAATACTGTTCAGCGGTGTTCTCAACTCATGCGACATATTGGCCAGAAATTCGGATTTGTATTGGGAACTTTGGATAAGCTGTGCTGCTTTTTCTTCGAGTTCTTTCTTTGTTTGTTCAAGGTCGCGCGTCTTTTTCTCTGCATCCCTTGTACGTTCTTCCAATTGTTCATTGATCATGCGCAGTTCCTCAGACTGGGATTGCAGTTCCTCTGACTGTGACTGCATTTCTTCAGACTGGGATTGCAGTTCCTCAGACTGCGCCTGCAGCTCTTCTGTCATCCTTTGCGATTCTTTCAGCAGCCTTTCGACTTTCATTCTGCTTAATACATTGTTAACCGACATCCCGAGCGTATGCAGCATTTGCTTGAATAATTCAAGCTGGATCGGCGTGAATTTTTTCATGCTGGCCAGTTCCAATACAGCCAGCACCTCGTCCTCATAAATCACCGGCATGATGAGCAGGCTGCGCGGCTTCACTTCGCCGAGCCCCGAGGTAATCAGCGCATAATCTTCCGGGACATCAGCAATCAGCTGGCTCCGTTTTTCGAGGGCGCATTGTCCGATCAGCCCTTCGCCATAAGAAAATTGTTCCCTGCCCGGATTTTGCCGGTCTTCTGCATACGCAGCTATTTTTTGGAACGCTGCTTTACCATTTTCAGCCCTTTTCAGATAAAAAGCACCCATCGAAGCCCCCATAATCGGAGTGGCTTTCTTCATAAAGCGTTCAGCAAGCGTATGGATATGCGTAATGTTCTGGTACATTGTCGCCATTTCCGCCAGCTTTGTCTGCATCCAGGTCTGCTCCGATATCTGGTTAATATAATTTTTTTCTTTTTTGCTTGCCTGCTCAAGTGAAGCGGCCATTTCGTTGAAAGCATGCCCGATCTGGCCGATTTCATCATCGGTTGTTACTTGAATCCTTGGGAGCGACGTCAGGTCACTAAAGTTGATTTGTGACATTACTTTTATAATCTTGTTTAAATGGTTTACGGTACCCGTAATAATCCAATAGGCGAGGAGAATCAAAACGATGATTATAAAAGCTGCCGCTGCGAAAATCAGCTGCATCATTTCTTTCTCCAGCCGGTTCGCATTCTTCATTGCTTCGTTCATCAGCTTCTCTTGAAAACTTTTAAACTTGCTGATATTTGCTGTTAATCCATCTCTTTTTTGCTGGTAATCCGACAAGAGATTTTCCGGCACGGTTTTATGGTTATGTATGTTTTTGATAATCTCCTTCTCTGTACTTGTATAGGAATCGTATTGAGTCTGAATTTGAGCAAGAACACCCTGTGCCTGGTTCTTGTTCACCGCATTTGCCAATTGATTCATTTCGGCTATAATTTTTTTCCGGTTGCTGTTAATGCTTTGTATCCTTTGATTAGAATCTTCCTCATTTTCGCTATTTATCAAATAAAGGATTTCGCGGTCTGATTGTGAAAACAACAACTGAATCCGGTTGGCGGATTTTACTTTTTGATAACGGTCTTCCACAACTTCAGACATATTGCTTTTCATATGGCTCATTAAAGTTAAAACAACAATGGCCAATACGAATATAAATGCAATAATCACGCCGAAACCGATAAATTGTTTCTTTTTGAAACCCATATGTCTTCCCCCGCCTTTTATGTACTGCAGCTTAGTTTATTTTTCATTATAACAAGCTTTAACCGATACTCCATACCCTGATAGTAAAAAAGCTAAACCTTCCTATAAAATTTTTATAAAATAGTATAAACGAATTGAGTTTTTTTTGACAATCGAAGACATCCCATCAGTACCGTAAGTGCTATTATTCAGACAAAATCGACAAATAACTGGATTTACGGTTTATGTTTTGTTAACATAATTAAAAAAGGCGGCTTTAATAATTTTATCAGCGGGTTAAAAGTACTTGACTTATCCGGAAAACCTTGAATTGTTTTTCATACTTCCGTAAGCTCTTTACGAAAGAAGGGGTGCTTCTTTACGGCAAGACTGTAAATGAGGACTTGGCAATGATGCAATTATTAAGTCTTTGTAAAGGGTTGAACGCATTGCGTAAGTATGAAAAATAATCCAGAACACATATAAAAACATCCACACGCAAGATTATCAAATCATGATCCTGTGCATTGTGAAACAATCGTGATGTCTATTTTTTTGGATGGCTCCCCTTCACCTTTCCATTAAGCCATTACTTTTAAAAACCCCATACAGCATAAGAACCGTTCTTTGTTTTTCACGCATTTTATTTGCCAAAATTATAATGAAAGGAAGAGTTGATGAATTTCAAAACAAAAAAAATGAATGGTGTATTTTGGATTTCCACTACTATTGTTTCCATGTTTGTCTTAATTGGAGCAGTTTCCCCTTCTGCTTTCGCGAAAGGAGCTAATGCAGTTTTAAACTTCACCACTTCTTCATTTGGCTGGCTCTATTTAATATCCATATTTTTATTTTCAATATTTTTGATTTTTTTGGTTTTCAGCAAGTACGGAAAGATCCGTTTGGACGGTGAAGATGAACGTCCGGAATATTCTTTGTTCACTTGGATCGGGATGCTGTTTTCTGCAGGATTTGGAATTGCCCTTGTCTTTTACGGTATTGGTGAGCCAATGACACACTTCGCCACACCTCCATTCCATGATTTGGAACCACAGTCTCAGCAAGCGGCAAGAGTCGCCATGGGGTATTCATTTTTCCATTATGGCATTAGCCAATGGAGCGTATTCGCCATTGTCGGTTTGTTAATTGCCTATAATCAATTCCGAAAGAAGAAAGACGGACTGATCTCAACAGCTCTTGATTCCATGATCAAAACAAAAAAACACCAAAAGCCTGTTAAAAATGCGATTGACATTTTTGCTGTCGTCGCAACTGTCATGGGTGTTGCAACTTCGCTCGGTTTAGGCATTATGCAAATAAACGGCGGGTTGAAATATACTTTCGGAACACCTGATACGATTTGGACACAGATTGCCATTATTGCAGTAATGACACTGCTTTTTATCCTTTCCTCAACCACCGGTGTCAATAAAGGCATTAAATGGCTAAGTAACTTAAACTTGGGTGCTGCCTTGGCTTTGATGCTATTTGTTTTTTTGACAGGCCCGACAGTCTTCATTTTGGATACGTTCATAACCGGCATCGGTGATTATATAACAAACTTTGTCAGCTATAGTCTAAGGTTAAATCCTTACTCAGGAGATACATGGGTACAAAAATGGACTGTATTCTATTGGGCATGGGCGATTGCTTGGTCACCTTTTGTTGGAGCGTTCGTTGCTCGTGTCTCAAGGGGGAGAACTGTTCGTGAATTTATTCTTGGTGTCATGGTTGCTCCGCCTGCTGTTGCATTAATGTGGATTGCCGTATTTGGCGGCACTGCCCTTCACATGGATCTTTTTGAAGGTGCAAATATTGCGGGAGCCGTTTCCGCTGACATAACAAGTGCGTTATTTACAACATTTGAACAATTACCTTTTTCTTCAGTTAGTTCTATTTATACGATCATACTAATCTTCACATTTTTGATCACATCTGCAGATTCCGCTGTTTATATTGTCAGCAGCATGACAAGCAAAGGGAATTTAAATCCGCCTATTCGCAGCCGCATTATTTGGGGGTTGCTCATTAGCGCGATAGCAACCGTGCTGCTGTTGAGTAGCGGTTTGAACGGCCTGCAAACCGCTTCACTTGTTTCAGCACTACCTTTTACCTTGATCCTGCTTATCATGATGTTTGCGATTTTCAAGGTTTTTAAAAAAGATCAGTCTCTTTACGCAACCAAACACGTAAAACAACAGAATCAACTAAAGCAGGCGAAAGCCGAATAAGCAAAAACGAATCTTGTCAGCCGTACTACTGCAACGATTGACCACCATTGAAAGTATTAACAATGTAGTTACCTATCAGTATCTTGTTTATAAAAAACCAATTCCGGCATAACGGGCAGTATGATTCCCGCCTCAAGATTGAAGAACAAGAAGATAGGCGGGAGGTCAACTGCCAGTATAGTTCCGATTGGTTCACCTAACCGTCCGTGGTGATGAGAAAAACCTTCACGGATGGCAGTTTTACTTTATCTTCACGCAATGAAAAGAAACTTCCGCCGGCAAAGTGCGGGAGTTTTTTTACTTTCGGGGCAGAATATTATTGTGACAGTAATGATTGAGTCATCATAAAAAATTTGCAAATAATAACAATAGCGGTCACTAAAATCAAACAGCACCAGCTAAAGTGGAGGTAATAAAGTGATGGAAAGCCTTCATGTACATGAATTTAACAATATGATGATCCAGCTAGTTATACTGCTAATCGTCAGTGTCGGAGTTGCATCCATTGCTTACTTTAGAAAAAAGCCATACAGCATTCCCCTGGTCTTTATAGGACTAGTGTTGGGCTGGTTTCAAGTTCCTTTTTTTGAAGCAACAAAAGATTTTATTACAAACTCGGAAGTCTTCCAAATCTTTGTAATCTCCATTTTCCTTCCGGCACTACTGGGGGAAGCGGCCTTGAAGCTGCCGTTCTCGCAGCTGCGGGAAAATAAAACTCCCATTCTTGCCCTTGCCATCGGCGGTACCCTGATCACTTTTTTATTCGTCGGATTATCCAGCTTTTATTTATTGGGATTGCCTGTGGCTGTTGCTTTTACATTTGCAGCCTTAATGAGCCCGACCGATCCAATCAGCGTACTGCAAATTTTCAAACCGCTGCATTTGAACAAAAAAATTAGCGCAATTATAGAAGGCGAAAGCTTGTTTAATGACGGAATTGGTGTTGTTCTCTTTCAAATCTCTTCTGTTTATTTAGTTTCCTATATTGAAATGGGCGCATTAGGCTTTGGAAACGGTCTGTTGTTATTTTTAAAGTTTGCTGTGGGAGGTTGTATAGTTGGGCTGTTAATCGGCTATCTTGGATCCATTTCAATCAAAGACATTGACAGTTACCCCTTAGAAATTACCATCTCTGTAATTGTTTTCTTCGGCTCCTACTTGCTCGGGGAAACTTTACATGTAAGTGGTGTGATTGCAGTTGTTTTGGCAGGTCTTGTATTGGGGAACTACGGCGGAAAAATCGGAATGTCGTCCGTTACCAAACTAAATATATACAATTTTTGGGACGTCATTGCATTTATGGCCAATGCCGTTATTTTTCTTATAGTAGGCTTGGAGCTTGCGACCATCCAAACAGATGGAAAATGGGCGATGATCATCGCAGGTATTCTCTTCGTGCTGCTGGGGAGAAGCATTGCTGTATACGGGAGCCTGGTATGGATGAAGCGGATTCCCCTTAGCTGGAAACACTTATTTAACTATGGCGGATTAAAAGGAAGCTTATCGGTCGCATTGGCATTAAGCCTGCCGCGCACTTTTACCGGCAGGGAAGACATCATCGTGCTTACCTTCAGCGCTGTGCTATTCTCCTTATTGTTTCAGGGGCTTACCATTAAAACCCTCGTAAAAAAATTGGGGATCATTGAAAACGCCAGCCACATCGGAGAATATGAAGAATTGGCCGCAAACATAACGATCAGCCAAAATGCGATTCAAACCTGGACAGATCTGAAAAAGCATTCTTTAATTCATGACATCGACTACCTGGATCTGGTAAGGATAGAAGAAGAAAATTTAAAAAAATATAATCAATTATTACAGAAATTGTATGTTTTGCATCCCGAAATCAAGCAAGAACAACTGAAAGATGCACAGCGGGCTGCCTTGTATAACCAATATCACGAATTGGTAAAATTACATGACAAAGAGATTATATCGGAGGATACGCTTGAAAAATACCAAAAAGAAATCCTTGAAAAAATTGAGGAATTATTATAACGGACACGGTTTTATTCTTAATCGAGTAGGAGGCTAATCATTATTTGATTAGCCGACCTCTCACACCACCGTGCGTACGGTTCCGTACACGGCGGTTCTAAAGTTTACGACCTTACAGACAGATAATAATCCAGAAAACTTATATACCTTGCTCTTCGGAAGAGTTCGTTTGTTAAGGTTCTGGTTAAGATATGGCTGCCGGCAATTCTCCAGTAGCCTTTTCTTGTGTTTGCCCATTCCCAAGCTTTACTTTTATTGATCCCTAATTTCTTGAGCCAATAAAATCTTGTGCGTACTCTCTTCC
>NZ_KB894025.1 GCF_000374345.1 Heyndrickxia acidiproducens DSM 23148 | reverse complement strand
ACTAAGAAGTGTTCTTGTTGTGGTGCAGAAAAACCTGTGAAACTATCTGAACGCACCTACCGTTGTTCGTGCGGTTATGTGGCAGATCGCGACTATAATTCAGCAATCAATATCAGAAATGAAGGTATACGCTTATTAGCGTTATCATAAGTAACAAAACTCTTGGAACAAGAGGGTTAGCTCGGTCAGTTTTCGTTGGCTAGTAAAAGCAACGATAAGTCGAGAAGCCCCCACTTCAATTAGACCGCAAGGTCAATAAGTGGTGGGTAGTTCACTCTATTATGTTTTACATCATAATGTAACTTCATTTCTGTAGGCATTTCTTTATTAAACTCTGTGGTAAACGGGAAATGCCTTGCTAAGAACAATTTGACAGTTCAATTTACTATATGGTAATATAATGAAAACTAAATAGTCACATTATTTTTACCGCTAGGGGTGCTTTTATGGTAGATGATAAGTGCGCATTTTTGCCGCTTATTTGTTGCCGAAAAAGCTGAGATTAAAGTGTAACTTTAAGACCCTTAGAACCTGAACTGGGTTATGCCAGCGTAGGGAAGTGGGAAGTTGGACCATATTTTTATGGATGATTCTAATACAACCACTTTCCTGCCGCTAAAGGGAAAGTGGTTTTTTATTGTTTAGGGCATGAAAAAGGATTTTTGTTGTGGATCATTTTCCTAAAAAAGTGGTGTTCACCCAGTTCTTGCACCTGGCCCGCCAGGTAAATGAACGTGGCAGCCAAAAGGAGGCAATCATGGCCGATTAGCCAAAAAAGGAGGCCGCCGGTCACAAAACAAACCGAATCATGCCCGTTAACACCAATGAATCCGTATAAGTTAGGCAATAAGACACGATTAAATAATTCAGGAGGAAAAAGATGACTTTTACACAGGAGATTCGCCAAACTGCAGACCCGATTTGGGAGGCAAGTTTTCATCACCCTTTTGTAAAAGGAATTGGGGATGGGACCTTGCCGCTGGAGTGTTTTCGTTTTTATGTGATGCAGGATGCTTATTATTTATCCCATTTCGCCAGGGTCCAGGCTTTAGGTGCAGTTAAAGCAACCGATTTATACACAACGAGCCGGCTGGCCAGCCATGCACAAGGCACATATGAAGCGGAATTAAAGTTACATGAGAATTTTTCAAAGAGGCTGGGCATTACGGATGAAGAAAAGAAAAACTTTAAGCCTGCACCTACTGCCTATGCGTATGCATCGCATATGTACCGTGCTGCCTATTCGGGGCATTTGGGTGACGTGATTGCAGCAATCTTGCCGTGTTATTGGTTATATTATGAAATTGGTGAAAAACTTCGAGGCTGCACTCCCGAAGAACCGATTTATCAAGAGTGGATCGGGACATACGGAGGAGAATGGTTTCGCCAGTTAGTAGAAGAGCAGATTGAAAGATTGGATGAGATTGCTGAAAAGGTTACAGAAGAAGACAGGGAACGAATGAAAGAGCATTTTATCATCAGCAGCCAGTATGAATATTCTTTTTGGGAAATGGCCTTTTCTTTGGAAGCGTGGCCATTTAAGGAGGGACAAACGGTTTAAAGAAGCGTATTACATTTTTGGAAAGGAGTCCTAAATATAGGCGCACATGAGCTGCATATTATCTCCACCGGAAGACAGCCTATAGAAAAATTTATCAATATCGCAACAAAAATTCAGGATGATGTTGATTATTTTCACCTTAGAGAAAAGCAGATGACGGCATCACAACTCTATCAAGCTGTGACATTATTACATCAAAAAAATGTTCCACGCTCTAAAATCATCATCAATGACCGGGTGGATGTAGCGTGGGCCCAAATGGTTTCCGGTGTACAACTCGGCTATCAAAGCTTGGATACGAAAATCGTAAAGCAGGCCTTCCCGGGAATCCGCACAGGCAAATCGGTTCATTCTTTTCAGGAGGCAAAAGAAGCGGAACAAAACGGTGCGGACTACGTGATTTACGGGCATATTTTTCAAACAAAGTCAAAACCCAATATTCCGCCTAAGGGAGTAAAAAAACTGAGAGACATCACAATGAATGTAAACCTCCCTGTTATTGCAATTGGTGGAATTACGCCTGCGAATTGTGACGCTGTGTTAAAAGCCGGTGCAAGAGGAATCGCAGTCATGTCAGGTGTGTTGGAAGCGGAAAATCCGATCCAAGCCGTTAAAGAATACTGCAAAATTTTAAAGAAGGGTGGATATGATGGGAATAGCCATTTCAAGTGACCAGGAGTAGAGGAGGAGGTGAATGATTTGGAACTAATCATTAATGGTGAAAAAACTGTCATTCCTTCTAATATCGGAACCGTATCAGAGCTATTGCAACATTTTCAATTAGATCAAAAAGTCGTCATTGTGGAAGTCAATCACGATATTTTAGAAAAAAGAAATCATCAGGAAACACACTTATCTGATGGAGACAGAGTTGAGATTGTCCATTTTGTAGGAGGCGGATGATATGTTAAAAATTGGCCCATATAAATTTTCTTCAAGATTACTGCTGGGTACTGGGAAATACCCGAATTTCGATATTCAAAGAGAAGCTGTAGAGGCTTCAGAAACAGAAATTTTAACCTTTGCTGTCCGAAGAATGAATATATTCGAAGCAAACCAGCCGAACTTTTTGGAAAAACTGGATATAAAGAAGTATTCGCTTTTACCAAATACAGCGGGGGCAAAAACAGCAGAAGAAGCGGTTCGAATTGCAAAACTGGCGAAGGCATCCGGCCTTTGCGATATGATAAAAGTAGAGGTGATAGGTTGTGAGAAAACACTCCTTCCCGATGCGATCGAGACACTGAAGGCTTCAGAAGAATTAATAAAAGAAGGATTTATTGTACTACCTTATACATCTGATGACGTCGTACTTGCCAGGCGGTTAGAAGAACTGGGATGCCATGCGATCATGCCCGGTGCTTCTCCAATCGGTTCGGGCCAAGGGATAATCAATCCTGTGAATTTACGCTTTATTATTGAACAGGCACATGTTCCTGTTATCGTTGATGCTGGTATTGGAACCCCGTCTGATGCGGTGATGGCAATGGAATCAGGGGCCGATGGTGTTCTACTTAATACCGCGGTATCGGGGGCAAAGGATCCCGTTAAAATGGCAAAAGCGATGAAACTGGCGATTGAGGCTGGGCGCTTAGGATATGAGGCCGGGAGAATTCCTAAAAAAGCATACGCCTCAGCAAGCAGCCCAATGGAAGGCATGAGCATCGGATGAATGAACGCTATTCACGTCAAGAATTATTTTCCCCTATTGGCGAAAAGGGACAAGTGAAAATTCGAAACAAACATGTCTTGGTGATAGGAGCAGGAGCCCTTGGAACCGGCAGCGCCGAGTCCCTTGTTCGGGCAGGAATTGGAAAACTTACGATTGTGGACAGGGATTATGTAGAGTGGAGCAATCTCCAAAGGCAGCAGCTTTACAGTGAAGAAGACGCTAAAAAACGAATCCCTAAAGCAGTTGCAGCAGGGGTCCGTTTAAAAGAGATAAATTCAGATGTTTCGGTTCAATCATATGTTTTAGATGCGTCTGTGGAAGAACTGGAGCAACTTGTTAACGGTGTCAATTTAATCATCGATGCGACCGATAATTTTGAAACAAGGATGCTGATCAATGATATAGCTCAAAAATATGGGATACCATGGATCTATGGCGCTTGTGTAGGAAGCTATGGGATCAGTTATACGATTATTCCGGGGGTTACACCTTGTTTAAGCTGCTTATTAGAAACAGTTCCTCTTGGTGGGTTAACCTGTGATACCGCAGGAATTATTAGCCCTGCAGTGCAAAGTGTTGCAGCCCATCAAGTGACAGAGGCCTTGAAAATTCTGGTAGAAGATTATGATTCCCTTTGTAACAAATTGGTTTCATTTGATTTATGGAAGAATCAATATACGTCTATCAATGCAGCAAAGTTAAAAAAAGATCGCTGTTTATCGTGTGGACCAGGGAGAACATATCCTCATCTTTCCTATTCAAATCGAACAAAAACAGCCGTCTTATGCGGGAGAGATACCGTACAGATTCGCCCGCCCGCCAAGATAGAAAGAGATTTGAAACAACTCGAAAAAGTGCTGTCAGCCCAAGGCGGTAAGATTGAACGCAATCCCTATTTACTTTCCTTCATGATTGGTAAGCATAGGCTCGTTATTTTTAAAGACGGCCGTGTTCTGATCCATGGAACGAAGGATATTGCTGAAGCAAAGTCCTTGTATCATCGTTTTTTAGGCTAAAAGAAAAACAAGGGGCTCCTTGTTTTTCTTTATATGCGATGGCGAGCTTACTTTATGCAGTCTTAAACAGTACGAAATAGTTTGCCTCCAACGTTCCCGTTTTGGCGTTGGATCCAATTGAGCAAGCCCACCATCATCAGGTATTTTGGCAGGAGGAACCGTCATTAATGGTGCCGCCTGCCATTTTTCCGTTGATCCCGGCTTTTAATGAAATGCTCCCATTAAAATCAAGATAAAGTAAGGACTTCATATTTTGAGGCTAACTCAATAAATTGTGCCATTTCGCTTATTTTCCCGGCTGTAAGCTTATTGTTAAGCTCATAAAAGTCAACACATGTTTTACAAGCAAGCACGTCTACACCTTTTTCTTCCAGTTCTTTTAATTGCAGAGAAACAAGCGAGCTTTCCGTTAATGTAAACACACCGCGGTTTACGCAAAAAACAGCTGCAGGCAGTTCTTCTTTTTGCTTGAGAATGGTAAAAAAGGTTTCTAATAATCCTTCGCCCAATCCGGTTTCACCTTTACCAAGCTGGTCCGAAGTCAGTAAAATAACTTTATTTTTCATTATTTTCACCCCACTGATTTAATCATACAATATAAGTATAGTTTAAGCATGGATCGGTACTTTTTTGGGAGGGGCCCGTTACGTCTTCTTATTCAGTCCTTTGGAAATAAATAACAAGCTAGCTTTGTAAGAGTAGAAAAATTACCGGCCATGCTTAAGCTCTATCCATTTGTAAGGATCCCGTATCATTTGAATTATAACGGAATTTGTAATCAGGTTGAATCTTTTTGCCAAACAACCATATAAAAAAGATAAATATGGGTTTGCTTTATAATGCAAACGGTATGATAAAGGTTTGAAGAAGCGCATAAGTACGATAGGAACCGGAGAGAATATAAAAAAATAGGATAGAGGGAGGATTCAGTTTGATGGCCGATTTTGGGTTGTTTCTGATTCGCTTTTTGATTGGATTTATTTTTATTTATTATGGGACACAAAAACTGTTTGGCTGGTTCGGCGGCCAGGGTCTTACAGGTACGGCTGGTTTTTTTGAATCCATTAACATAAAACCGGGAAAAGTGGTTGCAGTCTTTAGCGGGGTGTCTGAATTAGCGGCTGGCCTTTTGTTTATCGTTGGCGTATTTTTGCCGCTTGCAGCGATCCTGATTACAATTATTATGATCGGTGCGATTGCAAAAGTGCATGGATCAAAAGGATTTTCAAATGCGGCTGGGGGATTTGAATATAATTTGGTGTTAGTAGTTGTCTCGATCGGCATCGCTTTAATTGGCCCGGGGGATTTCTCATTACATGGGATGGATTAACCCAAATGTTTTTTTCGTAAAGTGGCACCGGCTCTTAATGGCGTTCTTAGTTTGGGCTTAGTAATGAATGCCGGTGTCAAAATTGACTTAAAAATTGAATAGCAATTTCTTTAAAAACTGCTCGAAGTTGGGGCAGTATTTTTTTTGTATAATTTTGCTGAAGTAAAAAATGGTAATGTCTATAATGAGATAAGATCACAGCCAGTTTATAAATTATGGGAAGTGACACCAATATAAGAGGAGGAAGGAAAATGATAAAAAAGATTTTCGCTGCCTTTGTTGCCATTCTCGCTGTATTTGCAGGATTTCATATGGTGAAAGTGGCACATGCTGCGTCCAGCGTAACAAAATATGTCACCGCCAGTGCATTGCATGTGAGGACTGGTCCAAACACAAAGTATAAGGTGATCACCACGATTAAGAAAAATCAGAATGTCAAAGTATCCCAAACAAAAGGATCCTGGGACAAGGTAACCGTTAGTGGTAAGACAGGTTGGTCATCCAACAAGTACCTTACCACCAAAAAACCGGCTGCTCTCAAAAATCCGGCAGCGGGTTTAAAAACAGTCGGAAGTAACAAGCAATTAATTTTGGTGACTTCAAATGGGTACAACACGTCCTATGCTGAAATCCGCACATTTGAAAAGAATTCCAAAGGACAATGGATTCCTGTGTTAACAACAACAGGGCGTATTGGCAAGTATGGATTTACCTCAAATATGAACGAAGGCAGCAAAAGGTCACCAGTCGGGAAGTATACAATCGGAACCGCTTTTGGCCGTAAAGCAAATCCGGGGACAAAATGGTCTTACCGAAAAATTACAAGCGATGATGTGTGGGTGGATGATCCAACATCCTCGCTTTATAACACATGGCAGTCCCGCTCGAAAACAAAAGGCAAATGGAAAAGCGCCGAAAATATGAATATTCCGGCCTATACCTATGGTTTCGTCATCAACTACAATACCAAACGTACTCCATATAAAGGCAGTGCCATCTTTTTCCACATTGGCAGCGGTTATACGCTCGGATGTACGGCAACGTCGGAAATGAATGTGGTTAAGATTTTAAAATGGCTTGATCCGAAAAAGAACCCGGTGATTATTCAAACGCCTGTGCAGGATTTAGGCAGGTATTAGAATATACAAGCCTTAGTAGGGCAAAGCCAGGAAGGAGTGAATTTCGTTTAGGTATATTAGTTTGACTGGCAATGCAGATGGGAATACAAATAATAAAGAATCATAGTAAAAAAGGACGCCTGCTGTAACTGGCATCTCCACGTCTACACTTACACTGCTTCAAGGGCACCTGAAAGAAATAATTCTCCAACCGTGAGCTAACGGATTTTACGGAGAATTATTTTTTGTCTAATCTAGTAGAATGGCAGCAAGCATAGTAATCATGGTGAGCGCTATTGCGAGTAAACCTGATGAAGCAATCATCAGGCTAGTCGGCAAGTGACAGGCCACTCATTTTCATTTTCCATGATCAAGTTTCCCCCTTTCCAATGGCACTGTTTGAATGATTTATAGTACTTAAGTATCATATAACATAAATTTAATTGACTTTTGTAAATGCTTTGTGTAAAGTGAGTATTAAGTTAATAGGAAGACCCACTAGGGGAGCCGTTTTTGGCTGAGACAGAGTAATTCTGGACCCTTTGAACCTGATCTAGTTCATACTAGCGTAGGAAAGTGGAGTTTGTGTACGGGTATATATACATATATTCGGCCGCTCCATTTTTGGGGCGGCTTTTTCTGTTTACGGGATGAATCGCTCACTGTGAAGTCTTCCTATTACAAATCAACAAGGGGGAATTTTAATGAGTTTTTCAGCAGAGTTGAGGAATGAAGCAAATCCTATTTTTGATGCCATCTTTGAACATCCCTTTGTACGTGGGATTGCCAATGGTAAATTAAAGAAGGAGCAGCTTATTCATTACGTCAAACAGGACTTTGAATATTTGAATGCCTTTACCAAAACCTATGGAATCGCCATTGCAAAATGTGAGAATCGTGAAGATATGGACATGTTTAATAAGCAAATTGCATTTATATTAAATAGTGAAACCCATCCTCATCATAACTTTTGTCAAGTAGCTGGTGTTGCTTATGAGGATCTGCAAGGATTACCATTGTCTCCAACTGCACTTTACTACATTCGCCATATGTTGACAGTTGCTTATGAAGGAACATTAGGCGAAATTCTGGCTGTATTATTGCCATGTCCATGGACATATTGGGAAATTGGGAAGAGATTATTAAATGAGATGAATCCAGATCATTCCCATCCATTTTATGAATGGATCCATTTTTATGGCGACCGGACGAATTCGATTACTACAAAATTTTGTGCCCGGTTGGATAAGTGGGCATTGGAAGCTTCAGAGAAAGAAAGGTCAAAAATGAAAGAACATTTTCTGACCAGCTGCCAGCTTGAATACATGTTTTGGGATATGGCTTATAAACTTGAGGAATGGCCGGTAGAATTGGAGGCTGTGAAAAAATGAATTGGAAGATGAAGGAGATTGTGCTTACCGTTATTTTATCCGTTTCCTGCGGGGTAATTTATTTAGGGTGGTCAACGCTTTGGATTCCAATTTCTGCCCTGGTTGGTCCTGTGGGCGCCGGTTTTATGTTTGGGATTTGGGTGATTGCCAGTCCAATCGTAGCGTATATCATCCGTAAACCAGGTGCAGCTTTTATTGCGGAGGTGATGGCAGCAGCTGTTGAATTATTAACGGGCAGCCATTTTGGTCTGTCGGCTTTATTAGTAGGAGTCTTTCAGGGAGTTGGATCGGAAATAGCTTTTGCCATATTTAGATACAAGCACTACAACCTCGTGACATTAATGTTATCTGGCGCGTTCGCTGCGATTGCGGGAATGGTCTATAACTTATTGGCTAATGGTTTTGGGTATTACACTTCAGAAGTATTGCTTATGACGTTAGGGATTCATATCATAAGCGGAATTATTCTTGGCGGTTGGTTAGCGAAGGTGGTAGTGGATGCACTGGCTAAAACAGGTGTTTTAGATCAATATGAATTGATGAAAGAAAAACGAAAAAAGGATGACATTCATGGAAACATTGTTGGGATGTAGAAATCTTTCTGTTCGTTTCTATCAAGCTTCTGAAAAAATCCTTAGTGATCTGTCTTTGACCATCAATAAAGGAGAAAAGGTATTAATTTTAGGACCCAGCGGGAGTGGAAAATCGACTTTGATATCCGCTCTTGCGGGTATTATTCCTGAGCATGTGGAGGCGGAAGTAAGTGGTGAAGTGTTCCTTAGGAGCCATGCTGGTGTCATGTTCCAGGATCCTGATTCTCAGTTTTGTATGCTTCGCGTGGATGAAGAAATTGCCTTTAGTCTCGAAAATCGATCGATTCCGCGAAGTGAAATGGACGACATCATTTCAGACTTGATGGATCAAGTAGGATTAATGGTGGATAAAAAAACACCTATTGAAACACTATCAGGGGGTATGAAGCAAAGATTGGCATTAGCCAGCCTATTAGCATTAGAACCTGATGTATTGTTTTTTGATGAACCAACCGCCCAGCTGGATCCGGCAGGGAGAAAGGAGATATTTGATTTAATAAATAAAATATCCCAAAGGACAAACCAAACGATCGTAGTGGTAGAACATGTTCTGGACGGCTGCATCGAATGGATGGACCGGGTCATTATGATCAATAAAAACGGAAAGATTATCGCTGACGGAGAGCCGGAAGAAATTTTGCTTCATTTTAATAAGGAGATGAAAGAGGCAGGAATTTGGAGGCCTAAACTATTCCCATACAAGTGGATGGATGTTGTCGAAAATTCCTCGCATCCTCTAGCTATCAAACTTTCAAAAATGCTTGAAAATGAGCCTTTACATTCAGTAGAAGAGTACGGAAAAAGGGATCCGATCATTCGAACAGAAAATGTGGCCATTGGTTATGGGAAGAAAACAATAGTGAAAGACATTAACATTGACATACATAAAGGTGACTGGATTTCTATCGTGGGGGAAAATGGAAGTGGAAAAAGCACCTTCTTAAAGAGCCTGATCCGTTTACAGCCAATAAAAAATGGAAAAATTCGTTTTCAAGATAAGGAACTTAAAAAATGGACGGACCGGGAATTGTATGGAAAAGCTGGCTTTGTTTTTCAAAATCCAGAGCATCAATTCATAACAGATACAGTTTTTGAGGAAATTGCTTTTGGAGGCCGGCAGCGAAATTGGCCGGAAGAGCAGATTCAAACAAAAACAAATCAACTGTTACAGGAGTTTGGATTAGAACATTACCGCAATGCTCACCCTTTTACACTAAGTTTAGGACAAAAACGGTTGTTAAGTGTTGCGACTATGTTATTGCTCGATCAACCTTTATTATTGCTGGATGAACCAACATTCGGCCAAGATGAAAAAACTGCTGGTGAACTGATTATGCGATTAAAGGAGAGACAGAAACGGGGCACAACCATTGTAATGGCAACTCATGATATGGATTTAGTTGATGCTTATTCCAATCAAGTTATTCTCTTACATAATGGAAGGATTCTTTACCAAGGGACGCCATTTGAATTATTTTCCAATCAAGATATTTTGAATGAAACAGGGATTGTTCCGCCGCTGCATTACCAGCTGATGCATGCGCGAAGGGAGCGGGTTTTAATATGAAATCAAACGATTCTTTCCTTGCTTCTTTAAACCCTTCTATTAAATTGCTCGCTCATATGCTTATTATGTTTATGTTAATGGCCATCACAAATCCAAAAGTGACTTTTTTGATATGGTTGCTTGCGGTATGTATTGGAATTTTTTTAGGAGGATGGAGATGGACATACCTTTGTAAAAGGTTATTGCCTTACTTGGGATTTTTTGTTCTTGTATTTTGGATGATGGCAGCTTTTGGAGAAGGGGAAGAAACCATTTGGAAGTGGGCCTGGTTCCATTTTACTATGGAAGGTATCAATCATGGACTAATCATTGCATTAAGGATGTTAGGTTTTGTAACGTATGGATTATTATTTACCTCAACAACAGACTTAACTTTATTTGTTATGAGTTTAATTCACCAATGCAGACTATCACCAAAATGGGCATACGGGCTATTAGCAGGGTTTCGTTTTATCCCGCTATTCCAATCTGAATTCAACCAGATGAAAATCGCCCATAAAGTGAGAGGATACAAGGCGAAAAATATTTGGAAAGCTTTTATGAGGTACTCATTACCACTTTTTACGCAAGGAATACGAAAATCAGAACGAATTTCCGCCGCCATGGAAGCACGTGGATTTACAGGTGCCAGGGACAGAACTTATTATCAAACAACTAAAACAGCAGGAAAAGACTGGGCCTATTTACTGTCTTTATTAATTATCGTAACAGGCATAATCATTTTCTTAAAATAAGAGCTTGAAAAACGCTCTGTTGGGTTGAAATGCGATATAGGGATTGCCAAATTTTATTTGCCCCAATAAAGCCATTATGATCATCATCAGGATTCGCATTATAGATAACAAGCCCGTTAAATTCAAATCCATTTACTTTTTTAATAAATCTTCGAAAACAATGCTTATAAGATATAAATCTTTACACATGCCTTGGAGAAAGCTTTATACTTAAAACAGTATGAAATCCCTTACATTAAAGGGGGCATTGAAGGTGGAAGGTATTTTAATTTTGGGCTGCGGAACAATGGGGCACGCGATCGCATTGTGCGCTGCGCGGGCAAATATGAATGTTAAGATGAAAGGCATGACGAAAGTGATATTGCCGGTCTTTTCGTGATGGGGGGGAAGATTAAAATTGGAAAAAGAATCTTTGAACTGCTCCGGTATTGGGGATACACTGGATGATATTGCCAAAAAGATGCTCAAAGCCGGAATGTGGATGTCCCCGTCTCCGTATTCTGTCAGGAGCGGGGCGACATTCCGGGAGGCCGCAAAAATGATGCGTGATTACAAAGTAGACTGCCTTCCAATTGTCGATGACAGGCAACAGCCCGCCGGTATGTTAACCTTACAAAATATCCTTGCCGCTTTTTTGGACCGGATGGAAAATGAAGCCGTAATCCGCGCGCTGCCAAAAAGAAATTTTGTTCCCATCTCTGAAAATGACCATCTTTTGGATATTCTGCCGTTGCCATACAGCGAATTTCCGGTTGTCAACGAAGACCGACGTTTGATTGGGATTATAACAAGGCGTGATATGCTGGATGCATTTGCAAAATATATCAATCGGTTTAAGCCAACAAAAAATGCAGCTGAGATTTTAAATGTTGTATTGGAGAGCGCCTATGAAGGCATCGCTGTTGTCGACGAAAATGGTATACTTATTGAATTTAATAAAGCTTACAGCAAATTTACCGGAATTAAACGGGAAGATGCGATCGGCCGCCATGTTACTGAAGTCATTGAAAATACAAATCTTCATCATACCGTTAAGACCGCCATTCCCGAAAGAGGCGTGATCCAATACATTCAAGGGCAGGCCATGGTCGTCCACCGCATTCCGATATGGAGAGGAAATAAAGTGGTGGGCGCCATCGGGATGCTGATATTCGAGGGGGTAACCGAAGTTTATCAAATTTTTGAGCGGCTGCAGGAAAATAACCTTATAAAACACTCCGTTACGGCAGAACGAGGAAAAGCCGAAAAACATGTTGTGACACTTGATCGGATTATTGGAAACAGCGAAGAAATTTCAAGAGTGAAGAGATTGGCTAGGAGGGCTGCAAGAACAGCCGCAACCGTTCTGATAACCGGAGAAAGCGGAACAGGAAAAGAAATGTTCGCAAAAAGCATTCACCATTTAAGCTCCTATGCTAAAGGCCCGTTTATCTCTGTAAACTGTGGAGCGATACCCGAGCCCCTGTTTGAATCTGAATTGTTCGGTTACGAAGAAGGTGCATTTACGGGGGCAAAAAAAGGCGGAAAACCCGGAAAGTTTGAACTGGCCGAAAACGGCACCCTCTTTCTCGATGAAATCGGCGAGCTGTCGGCCATTATGCAAACGAAACTGCTGCGCGTGATCCAGGAAAAGGAAGCAGAACGTATCGGCGGTGTGAAAAAGTATAAGATCAACGTAAGGGTCATTGCCGCTACAAACCGGGACTTGGAAAAAATGATTGAAACCGGTGCATTTCGGGAGGATTTATATTATCGATTAAACATTATCCGCCTTCATATTCCTCCTCTTCGCGAAAGAAAAGAAGATATCCCTGATCTGGTTTCGAGTTTTTTAAAGGAAGTCTGCCAAAAGTATCAGGTTCCAGAGAAACACCTGGATGCGAAAGCAATGGCTTGTATGATGTCCTATCAATGGAAAGGAAATATAAGAGAACTTTTGAACACGATCGAAAGGCTTGTCACGTTGATTGATAACACAGAAATTAAATTTTGCCATCTTCCTGAGGCAATTCAAAACAGCTCCAGAACTTCCGGAAATGTCTTCTTTCCTGGCCCCTTCATCCAGCAAGCCAAAAAAACAGGGGAAGAGTTAGAAAAGCAACTTATTATTCAGGCGCTGGAAAAAGCAAACGGAAATAAAACAAAAGCGGCTGAACACCTGGGCATTCACCGAACGACTCTTTATCAAAAAATGAAAAAATATCACTTATAACATCGGTGTCGGGAAAACACTACAAAAATTCAACAACTGTAGGATGAAATCTACAATTCTCAGCCTTACATCATAGGCGTCTCCTTTAATTTCACTTGGTATACTTCTTGCATTTAAACAGTCATCAAAAGATGAAGGAGTGAAAACAAGTGAAAAATTTTGAAACATTTCGCACCCCGCAAACCATTATTTATGGAAAGCAGGCTTTTCAAAAAATAGGTGAAGAGGCAAAACAAAGAGGGAAAAAGGCATGCATGATCAGCGATAAAATGATGGAACAACTCGGCTATGTCGGGGAATGCCGCCGCTATTTACAGGATGCAGGCATACAAAGCACTGTATATACAGGTGTCGATTCGGAGCCAACCGACCATTACGTATCTGAAGCCCTCAGCCTTTTCAAACAGGATGGTTGTGATCTTATCATCTCTCTTGGAGGAGGAAGCTGTATTGATACGGCAAAAGCAATCGCGGTTTTAGCGACTAACGGAGGTTATATCGGAGACTATATGGGTGGAAAAAAACAGGTTGCCATCCCGCCTGTCCCGCATATTGCCATTCCGACAACAGCAGGCACAGGTTCGGAAGCAACGGATGCTACTATTATTACCAACACAGAAAATGACGTCAAAATGATGATTAAGCAACCGGCCTTTATGCCTTCCGCTGCGATTGTTGATCCCTTGCTGACAACATCATCGCCAAAGTCTGTAACTGCGGCAACGGGTGTCGATGCCTTAAGCCACGCAATTGAGGCCTATATTTCAAAAAGATCACACCCTTTAACAGATACACTGGCACGATCAGCAATGAATTTAATCATTCCAAACTTAAAAACTGCTTATGAAGATGGAAATCAGATTGAAGCAAGAGAAGCCATGTCACTTGGCTCGTTGCAGGCCGGGATGGCTTTTTCCAACTCATCCGTCTGCCTTGTACATGGGATGTCCAGGCCGATCGGGGCAATTTTCCATGTCCCGCACGGTGTTTCCAATGCAATGCTTTTGCCGGTTGTCCTCGAATATAGCCAATCTGCCTGCATCGAAAGGCTGGCTGATATCGGGAGAATTTTTTCAAAAGAAGCAGAAGCCCTTTCCAATACAGAAGCTGCAGGAATTGCAGTACAATCTGTTAAACGGCTTTGTTTGAACTTAAAGATTCCAAATATGAAAGAATGGGGTATCGCAAAGGAAAAATTTGAAAGCGTTATCAATAAAATGGCAACGGATGCAATCGCCAGCGGAAGCCCTGCAAACAACCCAAGAGTGCCCAGCCAAAATGAGATAGAAAAACTTTACCAGGTATGCTATCAGTATGATTTTTCCGGTACAATCAATATCCATTAAAAGGGGATAGAGGGATGGCGTTATGCCTGGTATTACAGGATTGATCATTTCTCTTTTGCTTGATCTCGCAGTCGTTTTATATTCAATCTTTTAATCACTAATTTTTCAAAAAGGAGATGGAGATTTTGGAAACTACGACAAAAAAAAGCCTGAAAAACTATGTAAATGGAGGATGGATTGAAGCCCAAACGGAACAGTTCCAATCTGTTCCAAACCCTGCTACAGGAGAAATTTTGGCAGAGGTTCCCCTGTCAACAGCAAAAGATGTGGATCACGCAGTCAAAACCGCAAAAGAAGTATTCAAGACATGGAGCAAAACACCTGTCCCAAAGCGAGCGCGAATTCTGTTTAAATTCCAGCAGCTGCTAGTTGAACAATGGGATGAACTTGCAAAATTGATCACACTGGAAAATGGCAAAAGTTATGCAGAAGCTTACGGAGAAGTACAACGCGGGATTGAATGCGTTGAATTTGCTGCCGGCGCCCCGTCCCTTATGATGGGAAAACAGCTCCCGGATATCGCAACAAATATGGAGTCAGGTATGTTCCGCTATCCAGTCGGCGTGGTTGGAGGTATCACACCTTTTAATTTCCCGATGATGGTGCCGTGCTGGATGTTCCCTCTTGCGATTGCGCTGGGCAATACATTTGTCCTTAAACCATCCGAACGCACGCCGCTTCTTGCCAACCGGCTGGCTGAGTTGTTTCAGGAGGCAGGCCTTCCGCAAGGTGTACTAAATATTGTTCACGGCGCACACGATGTCGTGAACCGGCTCCTTGAACATAAAGATGTCCCCGCCATTTCCTTTGTCGGATCTAAACCGGTAGCCGAATATGTGTATAAAACAGCTACCGCGAATGGAAAAAGGGTTCAGGCGCTAGCAGGAGCGAAAAACCATACAATCGTAATGCCTGATGCCGATCTCGATGCTGCCGTAAAGGAAATCACCGGTGCTGCATTCGGTTCAGCAGGAGAAAGATGCATGGCATGCTCTGTTGTCGTTGCAGTCGGGGATACGGCAGAATCTCTTTTGCAAAAATTAAAGCAGAAAGCAGATGAAATAAAGATTGGCAACGGTTTGGATGAAGACGTGTTTCTTGGTCCGGTCATTCGCCAAGAACATAAAGAACGGACGGAGAATTATATCAAAATCGGAGAAGCAGAAGGCGCCGAGTTAATCAGAGATGGCAGAAAAGACAGCGCTGCGTCCGGTGCAGGCTTTTTCCTCGGACCGACGATTTTTGACAAAGTGACACCAGACATGCGGATTTGGAAAGAGGAAATCTTTGCCCCTTTGCTGTCGATCGTACGGGCCGAAACACTTGAAGAAGCAGTGCAAATCGCCAATCAGTCCGACTTTGGAAACGGAGCCTGCCTGTTTACCACAAACGGCAGCCATGTCCGCTACTTTAGGGAAAATATTGAAGCAGGTATGCTTGGCGTGAATATCGGCGTACCCGCTCCAATGGCCTTTTTCCCATTCTCAGGTTGGAAAAATTCCTTTTTTGGCGATTTGCACGCGAACGGCCCGGATGGCGTTGAATTTTATACAAAACGAAAAATGCTCACAGCACGCTGGTAATAAGAAAGAGAATAGACTTCGTATTTCGCGCTGGTTCGTACATTAAGACACTCGCCTAAGCTAACGTAGATGCTAAATTGCCTGAGCTATTTTCTCCAAAAATAGCCGACACTAGTTGCCCTTTTTTTGGCGGCGTGAATGTCCAATTGCTTTTTTAAGAATAAAAAGGGGAGAGGTTTCCTCTCCTTGTTATTGAGGTTCATGTCCGTTAATGGGCGAACCGGTTGAAGTATGTTCATTTACCCAATCAAGAGATGCCTTTGAAACGGCTGGCCAATTAGGGACTTGGTTGCTGTGTTGCTCTACCCAACTCATACAGTATTGTGGGTCTATGCCATTTTCTTGTCATTGCGCTAAGAAAGACTGAATATTTTTCTCAGTACAGTTTTCCAATGAACCACATGTTTCACCCCAAATACGTTCCATTTCCTGTTTCATATCGTTTACCATATTTTGAATCCTCCTTGATTAAACCTGACAAAATAAGTTTATCCAAGGAGAAGAAATATATTTACAGATGAGAATCGATGTAGACTATACGGACGCCAAAAAAGCCATTCAAGATATAGGGTGGAAAGCAAAATATTCCGAGTTGATCATAAATGAATCAAATGCCGCAAAAGGAAGCGATACTGAGGAAAAACGAAAAAGTAAAGATATGATGTCTTCTAAAAGTTTTATGTTTGCTCTATCCCAACTCCGTAAATGAAAACAGAAAACAGGTTCAGCTCTTATGCCAGTAAAGAAACAAACAACTTATAATACGGGGTTTTTTTGTTTTGAAACTGAACATTGTAAATAGTTCGGTTGCCTGCCACTGCCTATAATTTTTAGAACTGATTGCAGAATTTAACATATTTTGGGAAGTAACATAGTTTATTATAAATCTTATCCAATGCAATTAAGCGCTTTGTTCTTAGCCAAGCCTTCACTAAATCAAATTTTATTAAATAAATTAAACATTCAATCCTCAAATATTTCTGGGATCTTCTCTCTCCATATTAACAATATCTCTAAAAATTGCTTAGTTTCTATTGTATTTTCATAAGGCTCTTCAACCCTAAAAGTGTTTTCAACAGTTGTTACATCTTTCTTTATGAATACGTTCGCAGCATTTAATTGAATTTCAAAGTCCTCGCATGAGCCATCTAAGACTTTTTCAATATCCTCTACATACTCATCTAACTCTTGTTCTGTGGTAATATCTTCTATAAAATCGGCAAATAACTTTATATCGTCTGGAAGTTTTATCCTTAGAACATTAAGGTGGTCTCTATAAAAAGTATATTGATATTTCATTCTTATTCTCCTTTATAGATCGGATATGCAGTAGCAATTGAACCATCCTTATTTAAATACATTTCAATTATGAGCCCAGAGTTACTTTTTCCAGAATACTTATTGTCGCCAATAAGTCTTTTACTTTCAAAAGCCTCGTTGATAGCTTTTAAAACTTGAACACGATCCCATTCTTTGGGAAAGAAGCTTGAAGCAGCTTTTTTTCTAACCCCCTTCAATCTCAACCTTAGCTCTATAGACTCCATTTTTATCCGGTTTTGTCTCCGTACCTGGAATAACCTTTCCACCCATCATACTCTCATGGTGATAGCCAACTGCTTTCATACGTCTATTAATTTCCCCATGGAAAATGTGTTTTAGGGTTCCTGTACTATATTTACCTGTACCCTTACTACCTTTCCATCTCTCCTCTGTTGCCTTCTGCAGCCTTATCCCCAATTCATCCATCACATTGTACGGAATCTTTGCTGGCCCTTCTCCGGCTGCTTGAATTGCAGGCGTAACCCCGGTATTGACCCTCAGCTTCTCGGCCTTTTCAGCCAATCTTTCCACATTGACAGCTTTTCCGGCTGTACCCAGTTTACTGAGTCCTTTGTTACCAAACAGGGATAGGCCGATGGTTCCAATGCCGTGAGTAATTTATGAAATTGATTCTGTTTACTGCAAGTATTTTTCTTCCCATTGTTTTCTTTTTGAAGTTGGATCTATCTGTGATAAATCATCGTACTGATAATGAATGTTCATTTTTCCATTGTTCTTGAGAATAAAAGTTAAACTTGTCCATTGTTCCTGTTGTTGTACGCCGAATTCATTCCATAACTCCTCACAATAATCATATAATAGGTTTTCTAACTCATTGTAACTTTGTATATCTATAGTAAAATTTTCCTCTATTTTTAAACTGTAAACAGGCTGTTTTGACTGTATCGGATAATAATAAAAGAAGATGTGGGCATATCCCTCTCTTATTTCTGCATATAAAAGAACCCTTGACCATTCCTCTGGGATCATACTATTTAAAGTGTTTGCTATTTTTTGGTAAGCCTTTTCCATATTTTCTGTTTTCATTTTTCTTCTCTCCCAGTATAATTTTTTAATCTAATTTTTTCCAACTCGTCATTAATCCAATATTTAATCTCAAAATTAGATGGCCGGTTAGACGATCCTCTGTATATTGGTTTAATTTTTATTTTTACTGATTTTCCTTCTTTCAATGCTGCCTTCCAAGTATTTTCCAAGGTTTTATACTCACTTCTATTTAGTTTTGCATCCATGGGTACTAAATTATCAACCTCACCTGAGCCTTCAAAGATACTGGCAATTAAATGCCCACCATCATCATTTACGAGCCTGTCGTCACCGCCGATGGTTCTTTGAGCATAAGTATTCCGTTTAGCGTTGCCTAACTCCAATTTTGCTTCAACATCAATGATACGCCCCAGTTCATCTGTTGTATATTTGTAACCCTGGCTTGTCGTGTACTGAACATTAGGCTTCAATATCTTTTTACGGTTTAATTTGGTATAGTGTTCACCGTATTTTACTGTACTGAATTGTTCTTCTATAATTTTTAAAATATTTTCTTTACAGTGGTGTAGCACGTTATAAGGAATCTTATAAGTTGTTCCTGTTCCTGCTGCTTCAAGCGCAGGCGTAGCCCCCATATTCTCCCTCAAATTCCCGGCATTTTCTTCCGGCTCTTCGGCTACGGCTTTTGCAGATGTACCAAGTTTACTGAGGCCTTTGTCACCAAGGATGGATATACCGATGGTTCCGATTTGAACAATTGGAAAAGGGCTTCGAAGGCCAGGCGATGAGCAGGTGAAGCAATGAAAATTCTTGATGTGCGGTTATTTGAACAGGTTGTCACGGATACGCAAAGTGCTTTAAAGGAGAAATCTGATCAAATCGCGGACCTCCAGCAGGCAATTGATGCGTTTGTGAACATGGAAGATGCGTTTAAA
>NZ_KB894024.1 GCF_000374345.1 Heyndrickxia acidiproducens DSM 23148 | reverse complement strand
TGAAGAAGTGAAAGCAAAGCTGGAAGATTTAGGCCTCGGCTTACGCAAAGATGATTGATCGAGCCAGTAAATAAAAGTTGAATACTTCAACATAAGGGAGGGAAACTTCATGCCTTACAGAAAGTTAGGACGCACAAGCGACCAACGTAAAGCATTGCTGCGCGATTTAGCAACAGACCTTATCATTAACGAACGCATCGAAACAACTGAAGCCCGCGCAAAGGAATTACGCTCAGTTGTAGAAAAATTAATTACACTTGGAAAACGCGGTGATCTTCATGCCCGCCGCCAAGCTGCTGCATTTGTCCGCCCAAAAAGCGCCGATGCAGAATCCAAACAAGATGCTGTTCAAAAATTATTCAGTGTCATTGCACCACGCTACAATGAGCGCCAAGGCGGATACACACGCATCATGAAACTTGGGCCTCGTCGTGGAGACGGCGCACCGGTTGTCATTATTGAACTTGTTGAAGAAGAAGAAAAAGTGAACAGCTGATGTTGATCATGAGGGCAGGACAGTTTTGTACAATCTTAACTGCTTCTTTGCCCTTTTTCTTTAAATGAAAGCTAACAGAGTGTTACGATGGGCATGAAACAATTGTCCCGTCTAGCTCCTTGCATCCCTCTTTGCTTTTTTTGTTTTCGAAATTCTTGAACGTCTACACTAAAAGAGGGGTGCAGGCTTTTTTATTATGAGGAGTTTTTCTCGCCAAAATGAAGCATTTTACTGTTAAAATGGGTACATGCCCGGATGTTTATGCATTTATGATTTCCTATTTTTCATGAAAGTATTTCGAAAGAATGGGCCAGGTGTTACCAGGGGGGATATGACATTGACAGAAGGCACGAAGGCAGTGATCGCGATTGATCAGGTTTCTTTCCGATATCCGGAACAGGAATCGTATGCATTACAGAACATCTCTTTTCAAATTTACGAAGGTGAATGGATGGCAATTGTCGGCCATAATGGTTCCGGAAAATCCACGCTTGCCAAACTATTAAATGGGCTGCAGTTTCCGGAAACAGGTGACATTACAGTCGATGGCATGAAATTGTCGGAAGAAACGGTTTGGGAAATCAGGCGGAAGGTTGGCATGGTTTTTCAAAATCCTGATAATCAATTCGTCGGAACAACCGTACAGGATGACGTTGCTTTTGGTTTGGAGAACCATGGCGTTCCCCGTGATGTAATGGTCCGCCGTGTTCATGAGGCACTGGAGCATGTGCGCATGTCGGCATTTTTAGACCAGGAACCGCATCACCTCTCCGGCGGGCAAAAGCAAAGAGTTGCAATAGCAGGCATTATTGCGCTGCAGCCAAGAGTCATTATTTTGGATGAAGCCACATCCATGCTTGATCCTGTTGGAAGAAGAGAGGTTCTGGAAACGATCCGGAAATTAAAAAACGAAGCGGGGCTGACGGTTATTTCCATTACGCATGATCTTGATGAAGCATCTCAGGCAGACCGGATGGTAGTCATGAACCAGGGGAAGGTCTACAAAGAAGGGCTGCCCCGTGACATATTTCAAATGGATGAGACTTTGACAAAATTGGGCCTGGACATTCCGTTTCCGATCAAAATGGCTAAAGCTTTAGAGGCGAAAGGGTTCCATTTTCCGAATATTTACTTAACAGATGAAGAATTGGTGGATGCATTATGGACATTGCACTTGAACAAGTAGAATACCGTTATCAGCCGAATACACCGTTTGAAAGACTGGCACTCCATAATATTTCTTTGAACATCCCATCCGGCCGGTATTTAGCCGTAATCGGGCATACCGGATCCGGAAAGTCAACGCTGCTCCAGCATTTAAATGCGCTGCTGCAGCCGACAAAAGGGCAGATTTCAATCGGCGACCGCACGATTCAAGCCGGCACGAAGGAAAAAAATTTAAAAGAGATCCGGCAAAAAGTCGGCATTGTCTTTCAGTTTCCGGAACATCAATTGTTTGAAGAAACGGTTGAAAAGGATATTTGCTTCGGGCCGATGAATTTCGGCGTGCCGCAGGAAGAAGCGATAAAGCGGGCAAAAGAGCTGGTCGATCTTGTCGGGCTGCCCAAAGGTGTTTTAGAAAAGTCGCCCTTTGATTTATCAGGCGGACAGATGCGCCGTGTGGCAATTGCAGGCGTGCTTGCCATGGATCCGGATGTGCTTGTGCTGGACGAGCCGACAGCCGGCCTCGATCCGCGCGGGCGCCATGAAATGATGGAGATGTTTTATGAGCTGCACCGCGCGAAACAGCTGTCGACCATCCTTGTCACACACAGCATGGAAGATGCGGCTGCCTATGCAGATGAACTGGTGATCCTCCATCACGGGGAGATGAAGCGCAAAGGGCCGCCGCGTGAAATTTTTTCACATCCGGAAGATTTGGAAAGCTGGGGACTAAGCGTGCCGCATATAGTCCGCTTCCAGTCCCTGCTTGAAAAAAAGATCAACCACAAATTAGGCAGGACTTGTTTAACGACTGAAGAACTTGCTGGTGAACTGCAGGCGTACATGAATCGGGGTGGGGGCAATTGATGGAGAAAATGATCTTCGGGCGCTATATTCCGGGTGATTCCATCATTCACCACATGGATCCGCGCTCTAAGCTAATATTCGTCTTTGCATATATCTGTATTGTGTTTTTGGCCAATAACCTTGTGACTTATGGCATCCTGACTATGTTTACGGTGCTCATTATGCTGGTTTCAAAAGTATCAATCCGCTTCTTTTTAAATGGCTTAAAGCCCATTTTGTGGCTTGTCGTGTTTACGTTTTTCCTGCAGGTCTTTTTTAACCGGCAGGGCGATCTGTTGTACCACTATGCTTTTATTCGTATCTACAGCGAAGGAATCAGGCAGGGGATATTTATTTCACTGCGTTTTCTGCTCTTGATCTTTTTAACGTCTTTGTTAACTTTAACGACGACGCCGATTTCGCTGACAGACGGAATTGAGTCCCTGTTAAATCTGTTAAAAAAAGTGAAATTTCCGGTACATGAGCTGGCTTTAATGATGTCCATTTCGCTGCGCTTTATCCCGACCCTTATGGATGAAACGGAAAAAATTATGAAAGCGCAGATGGCCAGGGGTGCCAATTTTTCAAGCGGAAGTTTAAAAGAGCGCATGAAAGCCGTTATCCCATTGCTTATTCCGCTGTTTGTCAGCTCTTTTAAGCGGGCGGAGGAACTGGCAACAGCGATGGAAGCAAGAGGGTACCAGGGCGGGGAAGGCAGGACAAAGTACCGCCTGCTTATTTGGAAAGCCGCCGATACCTTATCCTTATGCCTGCTAGCGCTGATAACGATTTTACTCGCTGTTTTCCGTACGTAATGGAGGGGTGAAATGAAAAGGATCAAATGTGTTGTCAGTTATGACGGTTCACGGTTTGCCGGCTACCAGGTCCAGCCGAACCAGCGGACCGTTCAGGCTGAATTGGAGCGTGCGCTCGGGTCCATCCATAAAGGCAGGCAGGTGAAAATCGTTGCTTCCGGGCGCACGGATGCCGGTGTCCATGCCATGGGCCAGGTCATCCATTTTGATACCGATTTAAAAATTCCTTGCGAAAAGTGGCCGGTTGCTTTGAATCGTGTACTGCCGGACGATATATCCGTGCTGCAAGCGGAAGAAGCAGCGCACGGCTTTCATGCCAGGTTTTCAGCCAGGCAGAAGGAATATCGCTACCGGATTTACCAGTCGGATGTCAGAAACCCGTTTAAGCACCATTACGCCTGTTTAGTTCCTGTTCCGCTTGATCTTGCGGCAATGGAAGAAGCGGCGCAGTCATTGCTCGGAACCCATGACTTTACAAGTTTTTGTTCTGCGAAAACAGATGTGGAAGACAAAGTCCGCACCTTGATGAAGATCGACTTCTTACAACAGGATGATGAGCTTGTCATCCGCTTTGTCGGGAACGGCTTTTTATATAATATGGTCCGCATCATCACCGGCACTTTGCTGGAAATCGGCAGCGGGAAACGGGCCCCCGGAGAAATACAGGAAATTCTTGAAAAAAGGAACCGGATTTTTGCCGGAAAAACAGCCCCGCCCCATGGCCTGTACTTATGGAGCGTATCGTATTTATGAAGGAAAGGCAGAGAATTAGGAAGATGCTGCCGGCCGGTTAAAAACAACCGAACCAGGTGTAACATTTTCTTGACATTCTTACTGTAAAAAGATATGATAACCTATGGTATTGCTTTTTTAACTCCACGATAAGCCCCGGAAACTTAATCGTGATGATGATAATAGATTATGAATGGTTTTGAATGATTTTTTCCTAGGAGGGTAAACAAATGCGTACGACTTATATGGCTAATGCAAACACCGTTGAACGTAAATGGTACGTAGTGGATGCTGAAGGCAAGACGCTTGGCCGCCTTGCTTCTGAAGTGGCATCTATCTTACGTGGTAAACATAAACCAACTTTCACGCCGCATGTTGACACTGGTGACCATGTGATCATCTTGAATGCGTCAAAAATCGAATTAACAGGTAAAAAATTAAGCGATAAAATCTACTATCGCCACAGCCAATTTCCAGGCGGTTTGAAACAGCGCACGGCAGGCGAAATGCGCTCGAATTATCCTGAAAGAATGCTGGAACTTGCAATCAAAGGCATGCTTCCAAAAGGTTCTTTAGGACGCCAAATATTTAAAAAATTACATGTGTATGCCGGAGCAGAACATCCACATGAAGCACAAAAACCGGAAGTATACGAACTTCGCGGATAATTTTAAAGGGAGGTTATTATTTTGGCACAAGTTCAATATATTGGAACAGGACGCCGTAAAAGTTCTGTTGCCCGTGTCCGCCTGGTTCCAGGGAACGGCAATATTACAGTTAACGGCCACGATGTAAAAGATTATATTCCATTTGCAGCTTTAATTGAAGTCATCAAACAACCATTAGTTGCAACTGAAACAGTTGGCAACTATGATGTTTTAGTAAACGTAAAAGGCGGCGGCTTCACTGGCCAGGCCGGCGCAATCCGCCACGGTATCGCACGCGCATTGCTGCAGGCTGACCCTGAATACCGTGCAACCTTAAAACGCGCAGGACTTCTGACACGCGACGCCCGTATGAAAGAACGTAAAAAATACGGACTCAAAGGCGCCCGCAGAGCTCCACAATTTTCAAAACGTTAATAATATCGAATGTCAAAAACCCCCAACCGCTTATGGCTGGGGGTTTTTTATTTACACGGGCGTTGAATGTGTACCGGTTTTATTGGAGATAATAGGAGGAATATGGAAGCCAATATGGAAAAATTTTGGAAGATAAATGGTGTTCATGGGCCGAATAAAATCCAGTAACGGACCGGTAAGAGGAGCGAAGTGTCATTCGTGAGGAGAATGAACGCCAATCCGGCCCTGACAGAGAAAGTGAAATGATGCTCATGGGAGATGAACGCCATCACAAGCAGAAATTTGGTTCGAAATGTGGTTCATAGGGGTGATGAACGCCATCATAGGCAGAAATTTGGCTTGAAATGTTGTTCATAAAGGTGATGAACGCCATCACAGGCAAAATTTTGGCTCAAGATGTAGTTCATAGTGCTAATGAACGCCATCGCGAGCAGAAATTTGGCTCGAAATGATGTTCACAGTGCTGATGAACGCTGTCACAGGAAACTTTTTTGCTCGAATTGTCGTTCATAAGGGGAATGACCGCCCGTAAGAATGAAAAACATATCGGCATGGTCGTTCATAAAGGGAATGACCGCCCGTAAGATCGAAAAACACATAGGCACGGTCGCTCATAAGGGGAATGACCGCCCGTAAGATCAAAAAACACATAGGCACGGTCGTTCATAAGGGGAATGACCGCCCGCGAGAATGAAAAACACATAGGTACGGTCGTTCATAAGGGGAATGAACGCCCGCAAGAATGAAAAACACATAGGCACGGTCGCTCATAAGGGAAATGACCGCCCGCGAGAATGAAAAACACATAGGCACAGTCGTTCATGGACCAAATGAACGCCAATCCGGCCCGGAAAAAGCCACATAAAATGCCGTTCAAGGTGCGAAAGGAAGATGGCGTTTTACTAATTTTAGCTGCAGGTTCAAACACCACTCATCTTTCAATTAGCGGGTTAACTCTTTAATGGCTTGTCCATCAACAAAATCCGGTACGGGTATCCCCATCATTTTGTAAATAGTGGGAGCCACGTCGATCAGGGAGATGCGGCGCGTAATGCGTTGATTTGGGATTCCTTTTCCGTAGACAAACAGGACAGGGCGCAGGTTGCTTCTTTCCGGATTACCGCCGTGGTTTCCGAGCTCTGACGGCGAGTGGAAGGAAGATTTGGAATTGGAGTCCATCATATAGCCTCTGGCAGCAACGAGCGTAATATCACCCGCATGTGGTTGGTGTGACCATTCACTTTTTTTGCTTTGGGCTTTTATGACTGATTGATAGGGGCGCGCCGGTTTAATTTTCAGCATATTATAAAGCTCAGTCGCGGTTTCTTCGGTTGCGGACAGACTGCTATGCCCGTTTTTTACGCCATTCCACCAGTCCGATAAATAGTATTTAGCCAGTATTGATTTAGAGGCCAATACCCGTGGATCACGGATAGTTTCAAAAATCCTGGCGACTTGATTCTGTACGTTTTGATAATCCCGCTTCGAAACAATTCCGCCTTTTTCCCTGCCTTTTAAATTAATATAGACATGTGCCATCGTGCCGGATGCGACTGCATAGGCTTTTGTTTTAGACAAATCAATTTCCCCGTTTTTTTTGAAGGCCAGAAGCCCGTTTTTCTCCAGTTCATAATTTGGTGAAAGCGACGTATGCATTGGCTCCATCCCATGGTCTGAAACAACAAAAAGTTTATCATTTCTATCTATCGCTTTTAATGTTTTTCCAACAGTTTGATCAGCCAGTTTATAAGACCAATCAATATAATTGGCGTATTGTTTTGCCTTTTGTTTAGAATAGCCAGGCTGTCTCGGGTCGGTTAATAAAAACGCGTGCTCCTCATGGTCGATTTGCGGTTCGTAAAACATGAGCAGATCCGGATGATAGCGATTTTTTATAAAAAAAGATACATCCTCTACCCAATTGACAAAGCGGGTACTGATATCTTCGTACTCCCGGCGGGTAATCCACCCCTTCTTCAGCGCGGCGGAATCCTCTGCAACCGGAAAGAAACCGAAATGGTTCTGAATGGTTTTTGAAAATCCATGCGGCCCTTCGATATTAGCAGAAGTTACCGCGGTTCGGTACAGGGTTGCATGGGAAAAACTGCTGCCGGCCTGTTTGATTTTAAACCAAAATCCTGCCATTAAGTTATTTTTCACCTGAATCGGAAAGCTTCCCCATTGGTTCGTGCCGGCTTTTGGATCTTTTTGATCGACCGTTTTGTCAGCGGAAAAGTAAAAAGTATCATACGTATGGTGGTTCCCGGCTGCTGCCAGTACATAGATAGTACGGTTTTTCGCCCCCGCCAGTTTGAGGCGAAATGTCGCTTCCTTAAGCGGCCGGCTGCTTTCCGGGGCGTTTTTCCACCCTTTGGCAGTATGGAAAGAAAGTTGGTCCAGGGAGTTTGGCGACCAAGTATCGCCATAATAAATCGCATAATTTGCATCCTGTTTGGTCACTTCCGGATTCGAACCCGGAAAGGCAATGGTTGCCGTTACTTTCCCATGCTTACGGGCTTCATTCCAAATCGCCGGGACACCCAGCCTGGACCAAAATGCATTTTCCGTTTCTGTCAGTTTCTTATTCTTGTTCTTAAATTCGTTGCTCACAAGACCGGTTTTCTCCGGCTTGGCGCCGGTAGCAATCGAAGAGTGGGAAGCGGCTGTAAGTGATGGGGATACCGCGGTAATATTTTTGGCTTCGGTTCCTTGTTTCATCAGCTTATATAAATGCGGCAGCGCTTTTTTATGCTCATGGACATAATCATTTTTCATACCGTCAAAAGAAAGGACAAGGATCGTGCTTTTATCTGCAGCAGCCATTGAATGGATGGGGTCCGCTGCTACAATAATAAGAAGAAAAAATAAAATCATCAAAAAGGGCTTTCTCAACATTGTTCACATCTTCCTTTCATAAACACATATACCTATGCTCCCTTTTCCCGCAAGTAAAAATGGTAAACAGGCAGAAAACGGATTGGAAATGCCGCTCCTGATTGTTTAAATGTGAACACGATGCCTTTTGTAAAATAAAATGCAATAATATACATCAAAATGATGGAAATATGCAAAAACCTGTTTTCAACCTGATATTTTTGTGCTATTGTATTTATCGTTGTGTTTTTACATGAGAAAAATGGAGTGTGTATATATATATATGCCAGCAATTAGGGAAGAAACAAAATGGAGGTGTTTCGCATGGCGCACACGCAGGCAAAACAGCACGCAGGCCTGAACAGAAGCTTGAAGGCGCGGCACCTTACCATGATTTCACTTGGCGGTTCAATTGGGACCGGATTGTTTCTCGGAAGCGGCGCAGCCATTTACCAGGCAGGTCCTGGCGGGGCTTTGCTTGCTTATATCATCATCGGCATCATGGTGTATTTTATTATGACAAGCCTCGGTGAACTGGCAGCTTTTATGCCGACAAGCGGCGCATTCAGCACATATGCGACACGGTTTATTGATCCGGCGCTCGGATTTGCACTTGGTTGGAATTACTGGTACAGCTGGGCCATTTGTTTGGCGGCGGAACTATCGGCCTCGACTTTGGTCATGAAATTCTGGCTGCCGCACAGCCCGTCCTGGTTATGGAGCGGTTTGTTTCTGCTCATTATCTTCTTATTGAATATCCTTTCTGTAAAAGGCTATGGGGAAGGGGAATACTGGTTTTCGTTTATTAAAGTGGCGACGATTATCCTATTTATCATCGTGGGCACTTTGATGATTTTCGGGATTATAAAAGGGGGTACACCCGGTTTTCAAAACTTTACAATTGGGGACGCGCCTTTTCATGGCGGACTTCTTGCTACGCTTGGTGTCTTTATTACAGCCGGGTTTTCCTTCCAAGGAACGGAAATTGTTGGCGTAGCAGCCGGTGAAAGCGAAAATCCGCGAAAAAATGTCCCAAAAGCGATCAAAAGTGTTTTCTGGCGGATTTTACTGTTTTATGTCCTGGCCATTCTCGTGATCAGCTTGATTATTCCCTATACGACCAAGACTTTGCAAAGCACAGATATTATGCTAAGTCCGTTTACGCTTGTCTTTAAAAAAGCAGGTCTTGCTTTTGCGGCGTCATTTATGAATGCCGTCATTTTAACCGCTGTGTTATCGGCCGGCAATTCAAGTTTATTTGCTTCAACAAGGATTCTTTACGCAATGGCAAAAGAAGGCCAGGCCCCGAAAATATTCGGCAGGCTGAACAAACGCGGCGTACCGGCAGCGGCGCTGATCGTGACAACAATTGTGGGCGCGCTCGCATTTTTAGCATCCGCTTTCGGGGACGGCGCCGTCTATATATGGCTGTTAAATGCTGCGGGCGTTACCGGTTTTATTTTCTGGCTTGGGATTGCAGCGAGCCATTACCGCTTCCGGAAAGCCTATGTTGCCCAGGGGCATGCGCTTGAAAAACTGCCTTACCATGCAAAATGGTATCCGTTTGGCCCAATTTTTGCGCTGGTGGTCGGGTTGATTGTCATTTTTGCCCAGGACTACCAGGCTTTTCTCGGCGGCCATATTGACTGGATGAGCGCGATTGCAGCTTACTTAGGGATTCCTTTATTTGTTGTGATGTGGCTGGGTTACAAATTGGTAAAGCGGACAAAAGTTGTTCCATTGCATGACTGTAAAATTGATTTCGAGGAATTTGATTAAGCTTTCATACCCGGTTTTCCTAAAACTTTAGTCCATTGGTATCCCCGGATTGCTTGTAATCCGGGTTTTTTTCATAAAAAATGTGCTGGAAATTCTTAATTGGCATGAGTATGCGCCATTGGTTGAAAAATACCCTTAAGGAGTGGGTATGAATGAATGAAGTAATCACCACCTTGTCTGCAAAAAGGCGGGAAAGGCAAATCAAATATGAGCGCAATTTGCTTCGTCAACTGCCGATTGAGTCTTTGAAAAAAAGTTTCCAGTCCCATTTCGGTTCAATCCGGATCAATGGCGGGACATGGATGGAGCAGGGCGTTGAGGAAGGCTGCTATGATGTTGCGATTGAAGCATATTTATTAGGCGGCCAATTCAGCCGCTTTGGATACTACGGCGAAACCCCCGAAGAAACAAAACAACGCTGTGAAAAAGAAATCGGGCACATCACCGATACATTATACAATTTCTGGCTTTACTGGACATACGGAAACAATCCTATACAGGAGTCCATAAACTATACATGCGAACAATTCGTCGACTACTGGTGGACCCAAGGCTTTAAAAAAGGCGAACAAAGAAGAAAACTAAGACTTCACTAAGAAAAGCGGAGGCGACTGTTCATCGGCGTACGGATTTCGTAGTCGTCGACTGAGATAAAGGAAACACGATGAGCCGATAAGGCGAATCGATGTTGACTTATCGCAGGGAGAAGACGTAGAAATCCGCTAGCCGATAGCGCCTGCAACTGGACAAAGAAAAGCGGAGGGCGTTTAAAATTCAGTTCTAATTTCCCTTCTTGTCCCATAACTATTAGTAAGGGACAAGGAAGGGAAGATTGTGATGAAACGGAAGATCAAAATTGCCGGCTTTATGATTGGCGCCATGCTGTTATTCCTGCTGATCCAATTTCAATTTTTCCAAAAGGACACATGGCGGTCATGGAATTTGCCGCTTTCCGGAAAAATCATTTATTTGGACCCGGGGCATGGCGGTCCGGATGGCGGGGCAACCAAAGAAGAAGTGCTCGAAAAAGATATCGCTCTGAATGTCGCAAACAAGGTAAAAGATTATTTGCAGCAGCAGGGCGCCCTTGTCATTATGACACGTGAAACAGATACGGATTTGGCGGATAATGAAACAAAAGGATACAGCCGCAGGAAAGTGGAAGATTTAAGAAAACGCCTTTCCCTTATCAATCAATCGGAGGCGGATTTATTTGTCAGCATCCATTTAAATGCGATCCCGCAATCGCAGTGGCGCGGTGCACAGACGTTTTATTCACCGAAACTGGTTGAAAATAAACGGATCGCAACCTTTATTCAGGCAGAATTGATCCGCAATCTTGAAAATACATCACGGGTTTCGAAAACCATGTCCAATGTCTATCTGCTAAAACATGCGAAAAAACCAGGCTGCCTGGTTGAAATTGGATTTTTATCCAACCCGGAAGAACGGAGACAGCTGCAATCAGACCACTACCAAACCCAGGTAGCGGCATCTATTTATGAAGGCATGATGAGATATTTTACAAAAGAAAAGGATTTAAAAGAATAAGAAATCACACCATTCAGGTAAGCCGTTCTAGTCCATCAATTTAGCTGTTTATGTTATACTAAATAAGACTGGAAACGAATCCACTTCAAGGATGGTGTATTGGAAAATGCTGACGGAACAACAAGTATATGATGCACTAAAAGGGTTTGAGGATCCTTTTTTACATAAAACATTGGAAGAAACAAAAGGGATTGTTGAAATAAAAATCAAAGATGAAATCCAGCATGTCAGTGTCAAGATTGCTATTGCCAAAACAGGCACAAGGGAGCAGATGCAGCTGCAGATGGCGATCGTAAAAGCAATAAAAGCCATCGGGGCCAACACAGTCGGCATCCGTTTCGCGGAACTGCCGGTAGAAATGCTCGATCAGTTCCGCGGTGAAATGGAAGCGGGAAGCAATTCGCAGGGCGCAAGAAAAACGGAATTTATCGCCATTGCAAGCGGCAAGGGCGGTGTCGGAAAATCAACGGTATCAGTGAACCTGGCCGTTGCCCTTGCCCGCCTCGGCAAAAAGGTCGGCCTGATTGATGCGGATATTTACGGGTTCAGTATACCGGATATGATGGGGATTACAAAGCGGCCTGTCGTGCGCGGCGAAAAGATTTTCCCGGTAGAACGGCTTGGGGTAAAAGTCATTTCAATGGGCTTTTTTGTGGAAGATAATGCCCCGGTGATTTGGCGCGGCCCGATGCTTGGCAAAATGCTGAACAACTTCTTTAAAGAAGTCGAATGGGGCAAACTCGATTATTTGCTGCTTGACCTGCCTCCCGGAACCGGGGATGTTGCGCTTGATATTCATTCGATGCTGCCGCACTGCAATGAAATCATCGTGACAACGCCGCATCCGACAGCGGCCTTTGTTGCAGCAAGGGCAGGCGCGATGGCTTTGCGGACTGAACATACGCTGCTTGGTGTAATTGAAAATATGTCCTTTTTTGAAAGCAAGTTAACGGGAGAACGCGAGTATGTATTCGGCCGCGGCGGCGGTGAGAAATTGGCAAAAGAGCTGCAAACAGAGCTTCTCGGCCAGTTGCCATTGCAGCAGCCGGATTGGGATGAGGAAGATTTTGCTCCTTCCATCTATGCTGAAGACCATCCTCTTGGAAAAATTTATGGCGGGATTGCCGGGAAAATCATTCAAAAATTGAAGAAGTAATCAACCATAACAGGCACCAGCTATGTTTGGTGCCCGTTTCTTTACTTGTTTGATTTTCCTGCTTCTTTCGCTGCTTTTAGAAGGCTGTCTTCCATTTTTGCTTTAAACAGCGGGTCGTTAAAGGTATCCAAAACCACATCCTGCATCGTTTTGCGGATTTCCTTGCTTTTTAATAATGATGTGACTTCTTTCTCATATGCAGGATCTTTCAAAACGTCAATCATCATGGCTTGATAAGCCGGATCTTTCATTAAACTTTTCAGCAGGTCCTTATTTTCTGCTTTCATGCTTTTGGCAACCGCTTCGGCAAATTTAGGATCTTTCATGGCGTCCTTCCAGAATGCCGTGCCTTTTTCGGATGTTAACGTTTCCTCAATGGTTTCTTTCATAAAATTCTGGTCTATCACAAGCTTCTTCTTCATATCATCGCTGGACATAATATCCTGCAATGCTTTTTTGCCTTCGTCGGTTTTTAATATGTCAATCATCATTTTTTTCGTCTGGTTATAATCGGTCTGCCCGTTTGTTGTGGTATCCCCCGAGCAGGCAGTAAGGACAATAAAAAGGCTGGTGAGGAGCGCGGCCAATATCCTTTTCATTCTGATTGCTCCCTTCCTACATTCTATATTTAATATGGGGACTTTTTTTCGTTTTATGCATTCGGGCTTAAAATGATGGACTTTTCAAATAATGGTTTGGTACAATCAAAATACTTCTAAATTGGTGATGAACGAGGGGGATGAGGCATTGACAAGCCGGAACATGGTTCGTTTCTTTTTTGCTACATTAGGGGTTGGCGGGCTTTCGACGGGAATATTGGGTTTTATGATCAGGTGGCAAGAGATGGCGCCTTATTTTATACATGTTGATATTCAATCTATTTTTGGCGCGTTTCTTTGGTTTACGGGTATGGGTTTTATCTTTAGTTTGGTCAGCCAGGTCGGATATTTTGCCTACTTGTTCGTGCATCAGCTCGGCCTTGATATTTTCCGGTCACGGACGGTATGGGGCGCCATCCAGTTTGTAGCGGCTTGTTATATATTGTTTGATTTTGTGTATTTTCGTGCGGAAGCTTTTTCTGTTCATTTCAACCAGTCGCTTTTGCTGGCGGGTATCATTTTGCTGGCGGCGCTCGTGGTCGCTTTTGCCAAAGTAAAGCAAACGAAAACCGGCAGCACCTTTATTCCGGCTGTGTTTTTTATGGTGGCGGCAACAATTTTGGAGTGGGTGCCGGCATTACGGGTAAATAAAGAGGTGTGGTTGTATTTAATGGTATTTCCATTGATCCTTTGCAATGCTTTCCAGCTGCTTGTGCTTCCCTATTTTTTAAAGCGCTCCCAAAAGGAAAGGGAGGAGAAGGCAGCTGTTCGGAAAATGGCCGCCCGGGGGCAAAAGACCGGGAATTAAAAAGCGGATGTCGCAGCTGTCGGCATCCGCTTTTTAGTGAGTATTCGCCTGTCGCCGATGGGCAAGCGCCCTCCGCTTTTCGATGATCCAGCTGCGGGCGCTATCGGCTCGGGGTCAACTGTTCCGGCCCCATTGAAGTCAAAGGGCGGACTTCACTGATGCCGGCCCAGTTGCCTGTCGCCGATAATCAAGCGCCCTCCGCTTTTCGTTTTGTCCAGCTGCGGCTCCTATCGGCTAGCGGATTTCTACGTCTTCTCCCTGCGATAAGTCAACATCGATTCGCCTTATCAGGCTCATCGTGTTTCCTATATCTCAGTCAAAGACTGCGAAATCCGTACGCCGATGAACAGTCGCCTCCGCTTTTCGATGATCCAGCTGTGGGCGCTATCGGCTCGGGGTCAAAAGTTCTTCCCCCATAAAAGTCAAAAAGCGGACTTTTTTGGGGGAAGCCCTTTTGCCTGTCGCCGATGGCAAGCGCCCTCCGCTTTTCGATGATCCAGCTGCGGGCGCTATCGGCTCAGGGTCAACTGTTCCGGCCCCATTGAAGTCAAAGGGCGGACTTCCCTGGTGCCGGCTCAGTTGCCTGTCGCTGATAATCAAGCGCCCTCCGCTTTTCGTGCTACGGGATGAGTTTGGTTTGGGTGGTGCCGTTTGCGATCATTTCGGAGATGGTTATGAATTTTCCTTCTTTTGACAGATTGTGAATGATGACGGGGAGTGCTGCAGCTGTTTGTTTTGCTGCATCGGAGGCGTGGAGAAGGACGATATCGCCATCCTTTGCACTGCTCGCTTTTTCGATAATTTTTTCCGTCCCCGGGTTCTTCCAATCATCGGTATTAATGCTCCAGTGGACAACAGTCAAGCCAAGCTGGTCTGCAATTTTTAGTGTCGTTTTGTCAAAATGCCCGGTCGGGGAGCGCAGTAATTTAACGTGCTCAAGACCGAGTTTTTTAAATACTTCCTGTGACTTTAATATATCCCTTCTGATTTTTTCCGGTTCCACATCCGTGTAATCCACATAGGCGTAGCCAAGGCTGCCGACCTCATAACCGTTTTTTACAATCTTCTTAACGATATCGGGATGCTGCTCGGCCCATGCACCGGACAGAAAAAAAGTGGCAGACTTGACGCCGTTTTTCCGGAGTGTTTCAATGATCGGAATCGCCTTTTCATCACCCCAGCCAATATTAAAGGTAAGTGCAATCCCATTTTCCCCTTTAAACACGGCTTTCGGCACGCCATTTGCTGAAAATGCAGCGGTTTGTGAAATCGTCTGCGTGTAGAAGAAGACCGCGGTAAAAAAGGAAACGACCATCACAAGCAGAAATTGTTTTAGCTTACGCATATTCCATACAGTAAAATCATTCATCCTTCAACCCTCCGTCGAAAAGACAAGTACTTCTAATATCTTATGCTCAAAAAAAGGGGGAATATGCAAATGAAAGTTTTACTGATAATTTCCTTAAATTTGGAAAAAATAGGGGTACAACGAACAGAAAGGGTGCATATGGGTGCTTGGCTTAGTGGTTCATGAAAAAGAATTGCTGGAAATCCAGTATTTATTAAAAAGGGAAATGGAAGAAATCCTGTATGATTTGGGTGACAAAAGGATCGAACGGGTTGTAAAAAGGGCGATGAAAGAAAGGTACCGGATCCTGTTCAGGCTCTTAACGAAGGTAGCGCCGCAAAGTGAGTATGTGCAATTTGCCATACCGTCCAGACTGGAAAACGGCATAGCGGATAAGTGAAAGATTAAGGATGAATCAGCGGAAAAATCCCCGCTGGTTTTTTTATGGAACCTATTGCTAAAGATTTGTCAATATTTAGCGGGAAATTGGGCGTTGTTAAAAGCAACTGTCATCAATTATTCCCATTATTTTAAACAATTTGTCACACTCCCCCTATCTGTACCTTAAAAAAATTAAATATAATATAAGTGTAGGCATAAAGCATCGGAAAGTTTGATAAGGAGGGGATTTTAAAAGATGAGCGAGGTCATATTAGCGCGTACACAGTTTGCGACCACGACATTGTTCCATTTTATTTTTGTTCCATTGTCAATCGGATTGGCTTTTATTGTCGCCGTTATGCAAACGCTCTATTTGGTGAAAAAGAAAGACGTTTACAAAAAAATGGCGAAGTTTTGGGGAACTTTTTTTCTCATAAACTTTGCGGTCGGCGTTGTAACCGGAATCATTCAGGAATTTCAATTCGGAATGAACTGGTCCAGTTACTCAAGGTTCGTAGGAGATGTGTTTGGGGCGCCGCTTGCCATTGAAGCGCTGCTTGCCTTTTTCATGGAGTCGACATTCATCGGGCTGTGGATTTTCGGCTGGGACAGACTGCCGAAAAAATTGCATCTGGCCTGCATCTGGCTTGTTTCAATTGGGACGATGCTTTCGGCTTTGTGGATTATGGCGGCAAACTCCTTCATGCAAAACCCTGTCGGCTATGCGATAAAAAACGGCCGCGCGGAAATGAACGACTTTGCCGGGCTATTAATGAACCAGAAGCTGTTGGTGGCTTTTCCGCATATTGTTTTCGGAAGCCTTGCAACCGGCGCATTCTTTGTGGTTGGCGTATCGGCTTGGAATCTCATCAAGAAAAAAGATATCGGGTTTTTCAAACGCTCGATCACGATTTCCTTAATCATTGGCTTAGTCAGCGGGCTTGGCATTGCGTTTTCCGGTCACAGCCAGGCACAATACCTGGTTCGGGTTCAGCCAATGAAAATGGCGGCTGCAGAAGGGCTTTGGCATGACAGCGGGGATCCCGCACCATGGACGGTTGTTGCGAATATCGATACAAAAAATAAGGAATCAACCGGTACGATTGAAATTCCGTACCTATTGAGCTATCTGTCATACGGCAAGTTTTCCGGCGATGTCAAAGGCATGAATACGCTCCAAAAAGAATATGTGAAAGCGTATGGGGAAGGCAATTATATTCCGCCGGTCAAAACCACTTTCTGGAGTTTTCGTATTATGGCCGTAACGGGTGGCATTCTGATTTTGTTCAGCCTGATCGGACTGTATTTGATATGGAAAAAGAAAATTGAAAACAGCACGCGTTTCCTGAAATGGCTGTTTCCGATTATGTTTCTGCCGACAATCGGAAACTCGTTCGGCTGGATTATGTCTGAAATGGGCCGGCAGCCGTGGGTTGTAAACGGATTAATGAAAACAAGTGCTGGTGTTTCGCCAAATGTGACATCAGCGGAACTGCTGTTTTCAATTATTGCTTTCTCGCTTGTATACTCGCTGCTGGCTGCCGCGATGGTATACCTGTTTATCCGCGTCATCAAACAGGGGCCGCAAGCGAAGCCGATGCAAGAAGTGGCCGCAACGGATCCTTTTAACACTAGGAGGGTTGGATAATGCAGTTAAATGAATTATGGTTTGTGCTGGTTTGCGTCTTGTTTGTCGGGTTTGTCTTTTTGGAAGGGTTTGATTTCGGTGTCGGCATGAGCACCAAATTTTTGGCAAAAAACGAAACGGAAAAACGGGTTCTAATCAACACAATCGGGCCTTTCTGGGATGCCAATGAAGTGTGGCTGCTGACTGCGGGCGGTGCAATGTTTGCTGCTTTCCCGAACTGGTATGCGACGCTTTTCAGCGGCTATTATCTGCCATTTGTCGTCCTGCTGCTTGCTTTGATCGCCAGAGGAGTTGCGTTTGAATTCCGCGGCAAGCTTCAGGCAAGCCATTGGAAAAAGACGTGGGACTGGTCAATATTTCTCGGCAGTATGTTGCCCCCGTTTTTGCTGGGCGTCCTGTTCTCCGGCTTAATCAAGGGGCTTCCGGTTGATAAGTCCATGACTATGCATGCTGGTTTCTTTGATATTGTCAACCTTTACACTGTTGTCGGGGGCATTGCCTTTGTTACGCTGGTCTATTTGCACGGATTGATGTTCATCAGCTTGAAAACGGACGGCGAACTACGCGAACGGGCCCGCAAAGCCGCATTCAAAATGTATCTCGCTGCAGGTGCTGTCGTCATCTTGTTTATCGCATTAACAGCTGTTTTTACAGATGCGTTTGTAAAAAAAGGTGCCATTCTGATTCCGGTCTTTGCGCTCGCGGTCGTGCTGTACCTGGCTCTGTATCCGTTGCTGCGCGGTAAGAAGGAAGGTTTAAGCTTTACGGCAACAGGGCTGATCCTCATTTTGGTCACGGCATCGTTTTTCATTGCGTTGTTCCCGAATGTGATCATCAGTTCCACCAATGCGGCGGATAGTATCAGCTTATATCAGGCATCTTCAAGCCCTTATTCACTCAAAATCATGACGGTTGTCGCCTCCACGATGGTGCCGATTGTGCTGGCCTATACGATCTGGAGTTATTATGTATTCCGCAAGCGTATATCGACAAATGAACAGTTGCATTATTGAGTAAAGAAAATCAATCGGAAAAGTCACCCGCGGCCAAACCGGGTGCTTTTCCTTTCATGAGTGGAAAAATCATGCCGTAAGCTACAGTGTTTTGGCATGAAGCAAGGAGAGATTGCCGGTGGATAAACATCTGATTCATTATAAAGGCAGTATACAAGTCATGTTGTTAACAGGCGTGCTTACCCTTGCCCAGGCAGCTGCAATCATTGTGCAGGCAGTCTATTTGGCGAAGGCCATTGTCCATCTTTATGAAGGTGCAAACTGGCAGACAGCCATTTCTGCGTTCACGATCTTTTTTATTGCTCATACAGCAAGGCATTTTCTGCAGTGGGCCAAGTCACGGCTCGCTTTCCGGTTTGCGAACCGGACCTCCTTGGAATACCAAAACCTTCTTGTGCGAAAGCTTTTTCAAATCGGGCCGCGTGCCATCAGCCAGCAGGGTACGGGAAACCTCGTCACACTTTGCCTGGAGGGGATTCCGCAATTCCGTACCTATTTGGAATTATTTATTCCGCGCTTCATTTCCATGATCTGCATACCGGCTGTTCTTCTTGTCTATTTTTTCCTCACAGATGCGGGAACCGGAGCGATCTTAATCACTGTTCTGCCGATTATGATCGGTTTTTTGATCCTGCTCGGGCTGGCAGCGCAAAAGCAAAAAGATGCCAGATGGGAAACGTATCAGCTGCTTTCCCGCCATTTTACCGATTCTTTGCGCGGGCTTGTGACTTTGAAGTTTTTAGGCCGCAGTAAACGCCATAAGAAAGCGATCTGGGAGGTCAGCAATAAGTACCGAATTGCAACAAACCGTACGTTAAGGGTTGCTTTTTTATCTTCCTTTTCCCTGGACTTTTTCTCAACCCTGTCAGTTGCTGTAGTCGCTGTGGAGCTTGGGATCCGGCTGCTTAATGGCCATATCGGGTTTGAGCCGGCATTGGCGCTCCTTATCCTGGCACCGGAGTATTTTATGCCGATCCGGGACCTTGGCAGTGACTACCATGCGACAATGGACGGGAAAGAAGCCGGGGAAAAAATCCACCGCCTGCTGGCAATGGAGCAAGGCCTTGGAAAGGATCTTTCTTTTCCGGTTCAGGCCTGGAATGCAGCAAGTACATTATCTGTTGAAGGGTTGGAGAAGAAATCGGCGGAAGAAAACCGGACCATTTTACAAGAGGTGAGCTTTCAAGTTCATGGTTTCAAAAAAATCGGGATTATCGGCGTCTCAGGGGCGGGAAAATCGACATTGATTGATCTGCTGTCGGGATTTTCAGCCGTTTCGGGGGGCCATATCAGTATTGACGGTACACAAGTCCCGCATTTCTCATTCAGGGAATGGCAGCAGCAGGTAAACTATATTCCGCAGCATCCGTATATTTTCGCAGGCAGCGTGAAAGAAAATATCGCCTGGTATGCACCGGATGCGCCGCTTGAAAAAATAGAGGAAGCAGTCCGTATCACCGGGCTGTCCGAGTTGGTGCAGAGTTTTCCGAACGGTCTGGATGAAATCATCGGCCAGGGCGGAAGGGCGTTGAGCGGCGGCGAAGAACAGCGGATTGCACTCGCCCGTGCTTTGCTCGACTCCCGCCCGGTTATGCTGTTTGATGAACCAACGGCGCATCTCGACATTGAAACGGAACAGGAAATAAAGCGGCTGATGCTTCCGCTTTTAGAACATAAGCTTGTCTTTTTTGCAACACACCGCCTGCATTGGATGAAACAGATGGATGAGATCTTGGTCATGGAAGACGGGAAGCTTGCAGAAAGCGGTACATTTGATGAGTTGTACCGGAGAAACGGCGCTTTCTATAAACTTGTGATGGCACACCGGGGAGGCAGGAAAGATGAAGTATTACAGCAAGTACATTAGGCCCTATATCAGACAGTACAGGTGGCTGATGCTGACGACGGTTCTGCTTGGGATTCTTACCTTCTTAACATCTGCCATGCTCACCTTTACATCCGGCTACCTGATCACGCGGGCAGCCGAAATGCCGATTACGATTCTGCTTATTTATGTGCCGATTGTCGGTGTCCGCGCATTTGGGATCGCACGTCCGGTTTCCCGTTATTTTGAACGGCTGGCAGGCCATAACACCGTATTAAAAATCCTTGCCGACATGCGTGTTAAACTGTATGAAATGCTTGAGCCGCAAGCCTTGTTTATCCGCTCCCGTTTTCAAACCGGCGATTTGCTCGGAACGCTTGCCGATGATATTGAGCATTTGCAGGATGCCTATATCCGCACGATTTTCCCAACAGTGGTCGCTCTGTTCTTATTTTTGTACACGGTCACGGTCCTGGCCGTGTTTGACTGGCTTTTCGCGCTCTGGATCACGTTTTGCTTAAGCATTGTTGTCTTTGTATACCCGCTTCTGTCCTTATTTTTGTTAAAAAAACGCCAAATCCAGTTAAAAGAAACGCAAAGCCGCCTGTACCGGAATTTCACGGATGCATTATTCGGCATTCGCGACTGGATCATCAGCGGCAATAAAGAAAGGTTTTTCCGGCAGTTCCATGAAGACAGTGAAAAAAGCCATGCCATTGAAAAGAAAATGGCTTACTGGAACCATACGCGTACCTTCCAGCTCCAGGTCATCTCGGGAGCGATTTTGATCTTTGTCGGGCTCTGGTCAGGCTATGCCGCAAAAGCCGGCGAGATTATGCCAACCTATATTGCTTCTTTTACGTTGGTGACGCTCCCGATTCTTGAAGGGCTGATTCCCGCTGTGCCGGCGGTTGAAAAAATTCCAACATATCAGGAATCACTGCAGCGGATTGACCGCATTCAGCAGTATGTCCCCGCTTTAAATGCCAAAGCAACTGTACAGGCCATACCGGATCCGGTGGGGCAAACCGCCGATATCTGTCTGCAGCATATTTCGTATTCATACGGAAAAGATCAGGAGGCCGCCTTGAAAGACATTACGCTTTCGATCCCACACGGACGGAAAATGGCGCTCCTCGGTAAAAGCGGAGCAGGCAAGTCAACGCTGTTGCAGTTATTGATCGGTGCGTTGAAACCAGCTTCCGGAACCGTAACAATTAATGGCTGCAACCCGGCGGATTACGGAGAAGGTATTTCCAAATGGGTAAGCGTCCTGAACCAGAAACCGTATCTGTTTGCGACATCCGTTGAAAACAACGTCGGGCTTGGCAGGGAAGATGCAACCGGGGCAGAAATTGAAGCTGTGATCAAGCAAGTCAAGCTGGACAACTATATCCATACGCTTCCAAACGGGATTCATACGCAAATGGAGGAAACAGGCCAGCGCTTTTCCGGGGGGGAACGGCAAAGAATTGCCCTTGCAAGGATTTTGCTTCAAAATACGCCGGTTGTGATTCTGGATGAACCGACAGTCGGGCTCGATCCGATCACAGAAAGAGACCTCTTGGATACGATCTTTACCTCTCTGCAGGATAAAACAGTCATTTTCATTACCCACCATTTAACCGGTATTGAAAAAATGGATCAGATTGTTTTTCTGGATAAAGGAAAGATTGCCATGCAGGGAACCCATCAAGCGTTGATGGCCGGAAATAACCGCTACCGGCAGCTATATGAAATGGATCAAGGGGAGGTTTAAATAGCCTCCCCTATGAAGGTGTGGATAAGAGATGTTTTTAAAACAGTGAGAAAGAGTCCTTGGGAGCTGGAGACGCTTGTGAACGGAGTCTCATTAGGTTTTTAAAATTTTGATGCTGATCATCAGAGTAGCGATTTTGTAATGCCAGCTCCTTCTGAAGGCTTCAGCTGAATAAAAAGGAGGATAAAAACAAGCTTTATCAGGAAACGATTCTGTTATGACCTGTTTTGGACTCAATCGCATGGATCACATTTGTAAAATCACTGACCGTTTCCTTCCAGGTAACGGTGTTCAAATGCGCCCGGGCATTATTGACCGTTTTGGCGATATGTTCCGGCCTGTTGATCGCATTTTGGAAGGCCTGGAAAAGACTCTGCTCATCAAGATGGCAAAATAAAGCACAATTCTCCGGCATGAAGCTCAGGCCCGTACCTTCGTAAAAATCGATAACCGGCAAACCGGTACTCATCATTTCATAAGGCACAAGAGAAAAGTTGGTCATCGAAGGTGCAATCCCAAAATCCGATTTGAGATACAGCTTGTGTAATTCTTCTTTCGTCAGCTTGCCAAGATTTTCACCATTGATAAATTGCGCGCTTTTATCGGTGCCGAAATAGTTGATATTCAGCTTATACCCGTGATCCCGGCAAATTTTGATAAAATTGTTGAGGACAATCTGAATACTGATCGGCGCCCTTCGCGGACTGTCCCATTTTGTATACACTGCAATGTTAAATTCCTTTTTGTTCTGATAGTCTTTGAAATTTCTTGGCTGGTAAGGATACCGGTCCATATCCACCGGAAAACGGATCACATCAACAGGGCTTTGCACCTGGCAGTTTTGTTCAATCATTTCAGCACACCAAGGCCCGAGCGAAACCATATGTAATCCTAATTCATAGGTTTTCTTGGCAAGATAATACCGATCGCCAAATGCGTAAAAATAGGGTTCATAATCCTGAACGAAATACATTTTGTAGCCAGGCTTATCCTTAAATACATAAACGGATTCCCAAAGTGTCCCTATCCAGATATCAGACTGATGGTGTTCAAGCGCGCCCGCATCCAGACAGGTTCCCTGATACCCGGCGTAATTGAACTCAGCATTGATCTCCATTTCTTTCTGCGGTTGGGCAAAATAGCTCAAATAGTAGACCTGGAAACCAAGTTTGCTTAGTTCCGTACCTAAATGCAGCATCGTTGTCTGTCCGCCGTCATAAGGAATAATTCCGGTCGTGACGAAGGTAATCGATTGAACCCGGTGCGGTAACTGTTGTTTTACCTGTTTGAAATTAAAATACTGGATAATGTCATCATATACGTGTATGTCTCCCAGTGGGACGGGTGGAAATGGGGTGGGAATTGGTTTCAATGGAACATCACTCCTCTAAAGGTCGTTCATATTTTTATTTAAGTGTTACCAACTTTTAGATACCACTTTTTCCGATTCAATAAACTTAGTCGAACAATTTTTTTACATAAGGCGCCCGATCATAGTAAGTAACGCGTTATTTGGCGAAAGAAATACAGCTATTTTTAACGGCTTTCCGAAAGAAGTCTCCCATCCTCAAGGAATGTGAAGGTGCGAATAGCACCAATGAGTAGGTGGGAGATGAATTTCGGTTGGCTTTAGCCAAAGGTTTTGATATAATCAGTCTTAGATGGAATAAAGGATTGATATATCAATGAAATTAGATAGTAATAATCATTCAGTATTCTTACTGCATTATCACCTTGTATTGGTTGTAAAATACCGTAGACAAGTGTTCGATAGCGAAATATCTGATTTTGCAAAAGATATGTTCGCTGAGATTGG
>NZ_KB894023.1 GCF_000374345.1 Heyndrickxia acidiproducens DSM 23148 | reverse complement strand
AAGCTAAAAATAAGTTCAACCAACAAATGGCTTCCAGTTTTCGGACGCCTCTACTATGCCTTTTTCTAATCAGGCATGAACCAGTACCAATACATTGCCGTAAAACTTGCAAAAAAATGGAAGTGGCAAGTTTATTTGTTGTGCCTGGAAAATCACCTGAACAGCTTTTTCAAAGATTGAAAACAAGAAAACTACTGTTTAACAAATAATCAGTCACTTACCGGAAGGCTGCACAATGAAATCTACCTATTAATGCCGCAAATTAGGTTTTTGTCACGGATTCAGGTTAACGCCAATGAAGTGCCGGCGGCTTTTGGGGTTTTCCTTTTTACCAGTAAAGAACGGCAACCATTTCATTATGGGAATGCCGTTATGTTTTTAAGAATCCAATCAGATTCATCCAATTATCCCGGCCAGAACGCCGCGGGTATAAATGCCCTCCGTATTCGACAAGCTATCCTAAATGGGCTTCAAAGGTGGGTAAGATGGACAATTATCGTAACGATAATACAGCCAGGCGATATAAAGCACATGTCAGTATTTTAGGGACAACGCAATTGCATTTAAGAAACCCTTATATCATTGCGTGGTGGTCCGCAGCGTTTCCCGGATTCGGGCATTTGCTGTTATCCAAATATATCAGGGGATATGCTTTATTTATCTGGGAAGTTGTCGTTAATTTGAAAGCAAATGTGAATCTCTTGTGAATGCTAAACTAAAGTAGACCATTCCTACTAGATAAAAATGAACACTTTTACTGAGATATGGGGGCAGGTATTTTTCATTTGATAGGTGTTGCCCCGGGGAGGGGCAACACCTATCAAATGCATCGGCGCTATTCCCCTGATAATAATTCCCTCGATACGTTATAATATAGTTTGATTTATATTGTTATGGAGGAAGTAAAGGTGGACAAATGGGAAATGTACATGAAGATCAAGCAATTAAAAGAACAAGGATTTAAGATAAGAAGAATAGCCAGAAAGCTTGGTATATCAAGAACCACAGTATATAAATATCTGGAAAAGTCTCCGGAAGAAATGGCTTTGTGGGAGGCCTCAACAAAGACTCGAACTAAGAAGCTCGATGCTTATGAAATGATTATTCATACTTGGCTGAGTGAAAACCCAGATGTGTCTTCGGCACAGATCCATGATTGGTTGATGGAGCACTACCCTAAACTAATTGTTGGGGAAAGTACGGTACGTAGTTATGTCAAAGAACTTCGTGAAAAATATGCCATACCAAAAGAGACACATCAACGGGTTTATCAAGCGATACCTGACCCGCCAATGGGGCAACAAGCTCAGGTAGACTTCGGGAAAACCAATCAGAAAACGCCTCAAGGTAAATGGTAAGCGTCAAACTGTTCACACCTAGCAACGGCCGTATATCTATGAAATAATCTCCTTAGAATTTTGTGAAGGAGTTTTTTTATGGAAAATAGCGAATTAAGAAAGCAATGGGAACTGCGGATTGCCGCTTTCCGGTCCAGCGGCCTGACGCAAGCAAAATGGTGTGAGGCTAATCAACTTAAACTACATCAACTCAAGTATTGGCTGAAGAGGATTGAAGTCCCATCCTCCAAAACGAACTCTGCACCTTCGTTTGCACCGTTGTTAATTGAAGAACCTAAACAGTCGGATCAGGATACCCTTCAGGTCAAAATAGGCAATATTTCCATTGAAGTGAAGCCGGGATTTGATCCATCCCTTTTTGCCGATGTCGTAAAGGTGCTGAAGACGGTATGCTAAACCTGACAGCTGTCGATCGCGTTTACCTCGCGCAGGGCAGTATGGATTTACGGAAATCTATTGACGGTTTGGCCGCACTTGTGCAGGAAGAATTCAACCTAGACCCCTTTTCCCCAAGCCTGTTTGTTTTCTGCAATCGAGGACATGACAAGTTAAAAATCCTGCACTGGGACCATAACGGTTTCTGGCTTTATTACCGCAGGCTCGAACGTGGGAAGTTCCATTGGCCTTCCGAGAAAAACACCGCGCCCATAAAGATAAGCCCACGTCAGCTGAGATGGCTGCTCGACGGGCTGGAGCTGGAACAAAGGCAGGCCCATCAGGCCGTCATGGAAAGGACCGTTATTTAAATAATGAAAAACCAGAGAAATCGCAATTTTTGTTTTATAATGGTCTTATGAAAAAGACAGCGAATTCCCCTATCCAAAACCCTACAATTGAAGAACTCCTGAAACGTCTTGAAACGTTGGAGAAGCAAAATGCAGCGTTGCAAGAGAAGCTGAAAAAGCAAAACGAACTGGAAGCCAGGCTAAAATGGTTTGAAGAACAGTTCCGCCTTCTGCAACACAAGCGATTCGGCGTTTCAAGCGAAAAAACTCATCCCGGTCAGCTTGAGCTTTTCAATGAAACTGAACAGGAAGCAAATCCTGAATTGCCTGAGCCTTCTTTGGAAACCATTACGTATCAACGCCGCCGTAAGAAACGCGGACAACGCCAAACCATGCTCGAAAACCTGCCTGTGGAGACGGTCGAGTACCGCCTGTCCCCCGAGGAGCAGGTCTGTTCGTGCTGCGGTGGTACCATGCATGAAATGAGTACAAAAGTTCGCCAGGAACTTGTCTATATTCCTGCGGAATTGAAGGTAAAAAAACATGTCCGGTATGTCTATTCCTGCCGCAAGTGTGAAAATGAAGGGATCAATACCCCGATCAAGACGGCATCCATGCCGAAGCCGGCCATCCCAGGGAGCCTGGCATCGCCATCTATCCTGTCACATATCATGACTCAAAAATATGTGGAAGGGCTGCCTTTATACCGCCAGGAAAAGCAGTTCGAAAGGATGGGAGTGGTTTTGTCCCGCCAGACTTTCGCTAACTGGATGGTAACCGGAGCTGAGAAGTGGCTGGGCGCACTTTATGAACAGATGCACCTTCGCCTCTTGGAGCTTGATATCCTGCATGCCGATGGGACCACTCTCCAGGTCCTTCGCGAGCCTGGCAGGCAAGCTTCTTCACAATCCTATCTGTGGCTGTATCGGACAGGGATCGAAGGTCCTCCTATCATTCTGTATGACTACCAGGAAACCAGAGCGGGTGAAAACCCGAAAAATTTTCTGAATGGCTTTAAGGGCTACTTACAGGTGGATGGGTATGCAGGTTACCACAAAGTGCCCGAAGTGAAACTTGTAGGGTGCTGGGCCCATGCCCGAAGGGGGTTCACTGATGCGCTTAAGACTCTTCCCCCAGGAAGCACAAAGCCGGTGGTAGCCACTGAAGGCCTTGATTTCTGTAACCAACTGTATGCAGTAGAACGGAAACTAAGAGGCCTGAACCCTGCGGAACGCAAGAAAGCACGCCTGATACAAAGCAAGCCGATCCTGGATGCTTTTTTGGGATGGCTGAAAACACAGGAACGGAAAGTGTTGCCAAAGAGTGCACTTGGCAAAGCCATTCAATACTGTCTTAATCAATGGGAAAAGTTGATGGCCTTTTTGGAGGATGGACGCCTGGAGATTGACAATAACCGGAGCGAACGCGCAATTAAACCGGTCGTAATTGGAAGAAAAAACTGGCTGTTTGAAGGCTAACATTGTTGCCGCTAGCTGTTATGGGGGAGCCGCAGGTGGATGGTTTGGTACCACCCATCATTGTTTAGAAGATTTAGCATTAATAAGAGTAATTCCAAACATTAAAATTATCTGTCCTTATGGTGAAAGGGAAACACGGCTTGCAATTGATCAGGCTATTAATACGAACTCCCCTTATTATATTCGCCTTGGAAGAAATAATGATTATGAGGATTTTCCTATTCAAGAGGATCATGATTATTATTCATGGTATACAAGAGGTAAGCATGACACTGTATGTTTAATATCATCGGGGGAAGTTGCAACCGATTTTTGTATTAAAGTGACTCAGAATATAAGTGGAGTTAGTCATCTGCATTTGCTGAATTCCGATTTGAATTTCTTAAATCAAAAGCTATTATTGTTTAATAGTATTAGTGAAACAATAATTGCTGTTGAGGAACATAGGTTATTGGGAAGCCTTGCTTCAGTATTAGCCACTTTGCTTCCAAATAAAAAGGTTTATGGATATACGGTAGATGATAAGTGGCCGATATACGGTGGTAGCCATTATGAAGTTTTGGACTATCTTAATTTTTCGAAGGATAGTCTAGAGGCATTCGTAAAATCAATTAAACAAGGTGGATGACAACTTTGAATTTTGGACTAATGAAGAAAAAAGAATTTCGGAATTTCTTTTTGGCAGACATTATTTCTGGTTTTGGAGTAGGCATGACAACTGTAGGCGCTAATTGGTATATGCTTCAGCAAACTCATTCAAATAAATATGTTGGTTTGTATCTTACGATTAATGTTTTAGCTGGTTTTTTAATGTCTCCAATTGCCGGAGTGTTAACCGATAAGTATCCGAGAAAGAACGTTATTTTATTTACATTTCTTGGTCGGGCATTGCCAATGATAGTCATTTCTGCATATTTTTATCTAAATGGATTTAGTATCGAGCTTATGTATTTGCTGTCAATTTTAACAGGTGCTGGATGGATTACATACATGGCAGCTTCCAGAAGCTATGTTCAAATAATTTTGCCGCTAATTCATTTATTGAAGTTTCATTACAGGTCGGAATGTTCGCTGCCGGTGCATTATCCGGGATAATACTGCATTATACTGGTTTTATGGTAATTCTCATCATCAACATACTCGTTTTTCTAATTGCATCAATGCTCATCATAACAGTAAAAAAAGATCAGGTAATACCAGCAGATGTGGAAAATACTTCAAGCTTTGTATCCGGAATCCAGTACGTTTGGAGACATAAGCTCATTTTAAGTGTTGGTTTATTATCAATTTTACCGTTAATCGTTACCCAATTATTTAATGTTTCGTCTCCAGACTATGTTTCAACCATATTAAAGGCAAATAGTGTAGTGTATGGATTTTCGGATATGGCTTATGGTATTGGTGGCTTGTTATCTGGGCTGATCATGGGAAGTATCATCAGCCGTGTTTCAAACAGAAGTATTATTGTTTCTTTCTTTTCTGCTGCTGCAATCGCGCTTTTTTCTTTGTTTATTGGCGATAAAATTTTACTTATGTATTTTGGCAGCTTGGTAATTGGCTTATCTAACTCTTCGCTCCGAATTGTTATAAATACCGTTCTAATGGAACAGGTAGATAAAGCTTATATGGGCAGAGCAACTTCTCTTTGGAACGGCACTGCTCAATTCATAGAAATATTCGCTTCAACTGGCATGGGTTTTGCAAACGATAAATTCGGAGCTAATTTTGGCTTTTTTATTATGTTTGTAATCATGATAGTGGGAGTTGTCTGGAGTTTAGGCGTACTAAAAAAGAAAAGAGATGCTTAGATTATGAAAAAAAGAGTGTTGCTTGTTGAACCAAGTTTTTACGGGGTATCCTTTGTAAAGGCTGCCCGATCACTTGGATGTGAAGTGATTTGCATTGTCTCGGATGTAAAGAACCCGAAAATATATGGATACGAAGGCTGCTATGATGATTTGTTAGTTGCGGATATTCGTGATCCAAAGAGTATCTTAAATGCAATTGATTCTAGCAAATATTGCAAATTCGATGCATTAATTCCCGCTACAGATTATGTGACTGCGGTGACTGCCCGGGTAGCTAAGGTATTGAAGACATTTGGCACATCTGTTTTTGCTGCCACTTGTGCGAGGAATAAAGATAAGGCACGTGAAGTCTATGCACAGAAAGAAGTACCATCAGCTAAATTTGCCGTAGTTCGTGATTATGAAGAAGCAATACAAGCTAGTAAAAGTATTCCATTTCCATTTATTTTGAAACCAACCAACACTGCCAGCAGCATCAATGTATTTTATATTGAAAATAAAACCCAATTGAAACAGCGAATGGACGAATTAAAAAAATATAAAACAAGCTACATGAATTTTTCTGTGCGGGGTGAGTATTTAATTGAGGAATTTCTGAATGGCCCGGAATTCAGTGTTGAGCTTTTTTTGAACCACGATAAAATTGAATTTGTTGAGGTTACTGAAAAACATGTATCGAAACCTCCATACTTTGTTGAATTGATGCATGTTTTTCCAACGACGATTGATCTAAATCATAAACAAAAAATAATTAATGTTGCATTTAAAGCAGCGCAGGCTTTAGATTTCCATAATGGACCCATGCATATTGAAGTCAAATTGACCTCTGATGGCCCAAAAATTATTGAGGTAAATGGCCGGCCAGGAGGCGACTGCATTACATCTGATTTGATACCAAATGCTTATGGAATTAACATCTTTAAAAAAACAGTTGAACTCTATCTTGATCACACGGTGTCTATCAAGAAGAGTAAAGATTATTCTGCATTGATACGTTTTATCTTTGCTGATACAACGGGCATTTTTGATAGAGTAGAAGGCATGAAGAGTGTGGAAAGCCTTCCGGAGTATGTGCGCCACGAAATTGGTGTGTTTAGAGGTGACAAGGTTACTCCGCCTCGAAACTCTGATGACCGTATTGGCTACTATATTTTAAACGGTCCATCCGGATTGGAGTTAAAGAAGCTAGCCGGTAAAATAAATCACCAATTACAAGTGATTGTAAAATAATTCTTCGAAATTTGAATTTAAGGCGAAAGACCATGTTCTTTAAATTTAGTATATCCCGGCATAACCGCAAAAAATGGTTGTGCTTACTTTTTAATCGAAGATATTATATGATCAGTGAATAAAAGTCCACCTGGTAACTCAGCTAATCCTTGAAATAAATCAGGAAGTGTCGCTTATCTTTTATTGTTTGCTTATGAAAATATTCACATACAGGATTGTAACTTGTTCTGTCATTAATTTCGCCAAAAAGATCAGAAAAAAGGTCAATTTATTACGGCCACTGAGACGTATCACCTCTAACTTACTTTTTACCACTTAATTACACGGAATGTACCAATAAATACCATATATTTACCATTTAATACCTTTGTATAATCGGACTTCAAGTGCAAGGTTTTTTACGTATTTTCCATAAAAACCTTACACTTTATTTTAGACAAAAGTGGCCAAAATCCTTGTTGAATCTGAAATTTTTGCTTATTCAGCGCGCCCTAATTAAGGACTGATTTAAGGTCCCCAGTTATGGTGGTCAAGGCAGCCACCATAACAGTTAAGGCTAAATTAACAATTACTACTAGCGTAATTGTTAATTTATTTACTTTCCCATCATTACTTTTCAATAATATGATAACTCCCAAAATATAGATCAGTAAGCTCCATAGTCCCGTAATACTTATACTGCTAGAAAGTATCTGCAGAATTTGATGCTGATTATTAAAAAGACCAGCAAGTGGATTAAAAAAATTGGTGAAATACTTTCCGGAAAAGAAAGAGAATATTACTTTTAATAATAGTTCAATTAGAACTGGCACGTATGAAAAAATTCCTATTACCATTAAACTTTTAAATTCTATATATATGCCTGTTATAAGAATTGTTATATAGTTAATAATTGAATTTATAATAATACTAATAAAAGGCGATAGAAAACCAATGAGCAATGAAAAAATAATCAATAATGGGCTAACTGACTTAAAGTTAATTCCCAACATTGTCTGATCTATCGATTGAGATGCAAATACAGTATATAGAATAGAAGAAATAACCCCAATTATAAGGATCGGAAAAAATAACTCATTTGACTTTAAATTAGTAGTAATTATTTGACGTGGCTTATATAGAACCACGAAAAGATTTTGTAATTTCATATGTACGCTCCTCGTATTATTAGTAGTAGTAAGAGCTCGCTCTTTCTAAAAGAACTTCCAGTTGATCTGGTTTATCATAAAATTCACTCTAAAATTCTATAGGATGTAAGGCTAGCTTCTCGGCTTCCCCATCATTAATATTTATGTTTTACCTTTTTTTCACTCAATTGGTATTGTGTTCAGACTGTATTTTCGCAGGGAGATAATTCCTCACGTATCCTTAATCGAGTATCGGAAACGCCAGAAAATGGAGGAACTCCAGCCTCTGTCATTTTTTATAGAATGCAGAATATCTTAAGCTATAAAATCTATTTTTTGAATCAAGTCTTTCTCAAATTTAGTAGACTTCGACAGGACAACCCCTTTGCGGATATGTTTGGAACAGCATGCTTAGTTGTTGAATTAATTCAGTTTCTTCTAGCGAAAAGGATAAATCACATCGAACATCTTAAGAAAGTTACAAAATATCTTCAAAAGCTCGACTGTTCTAAGTATCGATTAGATAAAGTGATGGCAGACCTGGTTAATATTTCACTTTCTGTCAGTCTTAGCGTTATAAAGTACATGAAATCTGAAGTAAAAAATTGACAAGGAAATTGCAAAAATCATGACAAGCGTTCCCCAAACATTAATCTCAATTTAAAGGGATTGGGGATGTTTACGCAGCTGGCCTAATTACCAAAATTGGTGACATCAAGCATTTTTAAAATCATCAAACGTTAGCTACCTACATCAGCCTGGTCTGGAGCCAGTATAAATCCGACGAATATGAACTCGAAGAAACAGAACGTCTGCATTCCGGACTATTAATCCCAAAAAAGTTTCCAATTTCCTATTTTTTTGTGTTTGTCATTCTGTTGACTTTATTAAAAAGTTCATTTGAAAAAATAGTTAATTACTAATGGCGATACTTTTGCTTCCATAATACTTGCAATTATTAAAAAGACAACAATCAATGCCAACATTATTCCAATACTTTTTATTTGATTCTTATAATCAATTTCTTTTTTATTCCGTAATAATAAGTATATGAGATATATTGGGTATAAACCTATGGCTCCGCTTAAAATAATAGCTGGGATTTCGAAAATACCATGAAAAAAGATACTTGCTATTGCTTCCTGAATGGACTTTTCAATGGCGACTCCTACGAATGTCGCTCCCAACATCACTCCATTTAGGAATAAACTCCATAAGGTGGATAAAGAGAACACAGCTATTCCGCTGATAAGGATTATGCAGCTTACTAAATTGTGTTGAAAATAATGTAAGGGAGAAAAAGAGAAATCTCCATTATAAAAAGAGAAATCTACCTCTTTTGATAAAATAGCTCCAGTCAAAATTGAAAAGAAATAAATAATTAGTGAACAAATAATAATAGGTTGACTAAAAAACTTAAAAATTATCCGCATGTTTATCACCCGATACGGAAATCAAAGCATCTTCAAAAGTTTGATTATTCTTCAGTTGGGAGACCGTCCCTTCATAAACTAATCTTCCTGTATTTAGTATAACAACCCTATCACAAATATCCTCTATAATATCCAATCGATGAGATGACAAAAGAATCCCTATTTCCTTTTCCTTTGCTAAGCTTGTTAGATAATCCTTTGTTTTTTTTGTCGACAATGCGTCAAATCCATTCATTGGTTCATCTAATAAAAAATATGTTGGCTTGGAAAGAATGCCTATTATTAAGGCAACCTGCTGTTTCATCCCATATGATAAATCTTTCATGTAATCATTCTCTTTACTATTTAATGAAAAAAGTCTTAGCAAAGGTTTGATTACTTTATCTATTTCGATACGAGATAAGGAATGTAAGGAGCCAATAAAATACAATGTTTCTTTAATCGTCAACATATTATATAAAAATAAATCATTAGGAACAAAACTAATTCCATATTCCTTTTCATTAATTATTATTTTTCCACTTTGTGGCCATTTCAATCCGCTTATACACTCTAATAAGGTTGATTTACCAGCTCCATTATGACCAACTAAACCTACAATTTCCCCCCTATCCAGCTCAAAAGAAATAGATTGAAGAGCTGCCTTTTTTGCATTATCGTAAGTGTATGATATTTCCCTAATTTCCAACATTACCATTTCCAACCTTTCCATAATGGTGCTCTTAGGATAAAAAATAATATTATTGCCCATATGAGGGTACTTATAGTAAACAATTCAATATTATTGACAATAAAATCTTGTATAGTTATTTTTTGTGCAAATAAGAAAACAGTATTGGTACCTGAAATAGAGATTATAATTATTTGAAATACCTTTGAAAATATATTTTCAGTTATGTACCCGGGGATTGATGTATTAATTTGGTCTTCTGTTTCCCATTTAAAATTTGGAAAGCAAGCGTTACCAACCAAAAAACTCATCGAAGATATAAAAGAGATACAAAATGTACTTAACAAAAACAATAAAATAATAGATAGTGATGCTCTAATTATAATTAGTATAATGATTGTTGAAATAAGCAAAGTACAAAATGAAATTGTAAATAGTAATAATAGCTTAGAAAAGTAAATAAAATAAGGATTATTCATATGAGTATAGTAAAACTTTAACCAGTTCCGTTCTTGATCAATACTGGAAATCTTTGAAATAGACTGTGTTATTAACTCATTGCTAATCAATTGATAGACAATAATAATCATACAAACAATCCCAGTTTTAGTACCATCATTATAGTGAATAGACAATGCAGACATGGCTCCTAAAAAAAATGAAAAGAATACGAGATTCGCTTTCAGAAAGCCTGAGGAGATATACTCGCCTCTTATAAGAAGTAGTAAATCCTTTAGAAAAAGAGAAACCCACTTACTTTTCATTTTGAACCTAAACAAGGCATTTTCAATTTTATAAATCTTCCTTTTTTCAATAACTTTTGCTTCTATTCGATATCTATCAATTCTTTTTTGATACATGTAAAAAAAGGATAAGATTGCCGATACTAGAAAAATAGCCAACCCACCGCCAAATACCCATGTATTGTGAAGTGGTTCATCCATTCTAATATTCAATATAGTAGATGCCATTGATAGCAACATTTCTTTATTTAATATATATTGCATAATCGAAAATGATACAAACCAACCATAAATCATCCAAAGTACTATTTTACCAACAACAGAATAAGTTTTTCTATTTTGCAACTTATGATTGTCGATAAGATAAAGTATAATCATAAATAAACCTCTCAAAAATAAAGAAAGTATAACAACCAGTATGAAAACTGTAGTCCAACCCCATAATTCAATTCCATGAAAAACTATAATAAATGGTGCTGTTATTCCTAAGTGTATAGGTAGTATAAATAAAACAATCTCTAAAAAAAATGCATCGATAATCTTAGCTACCTGTAAGGTGATTGGTGAAACTTTTTGTAGACGTAAATAATAATAATCTTTAGAATGGAAAGCCCGTATATATGCCTCGTTGAAAGAGTTCCTCATAAGATAAATAAACAAAAGAATATAATAAATTATAAAAATTTTTTCGCCTGTTATTGTAGAAATTCCAACATTATTGCTGATTATTTTAAAAAAACTATATGCAGTGATAAAAGAAATAATAAATATTCCTATAGCTAAATTCACTATACTAATTATTGCGAACCTTTTACCCATAACAAAGCCCGGATAAATCCTATTAACAAACCATCTATAATGTAATAGATGCTGCAATAAGATTAATGAGAATATTTTTTTGAATTCCTTCATTTTTATTCACCTTCATAAGATAAGAAGATCTGCGTAGAAAAATAGGCAGTCTTCTTATCTGCTTTTTTAATTACCAAGCCACAGCTGCTGCTGCTGCCATTCCTTTAATTTTCTTTTTAATCATGTACACTACTACTGCTCCTCCTACTGCCATTGGACCTGTTGCAGCAACAATTACCGCGACAATAGACGCTACAGAGGCACCAGCATTAACCAAATTATAAACCTTTTGTGCTGTATCCCTAGATACATGAAATGTCCCCATAATTTCAAAAATTAAATTTTCCATACTCTCTACCTTCCCTATTATTTTTATTTACCAAAATCATCTGGTATAATAAGAGTATATTGAATTAACAAATTAAATTAAATAGGCAAATTTTACTGTTTTTTTAGGAGTGTTTGAAATGTTTTTAAAATTATTACAGATTTTTGCAATTTTAGGTTTTATTCTTTCAATTTTTAAAATGAATATCGGTTTTTTTATAGGCTTCTTTTTTACCGGCGTTTATCTACTTTTTTTAAAAAACGAAAACAGTGGGAATAGAAAGTTTAATATAATTTTCTCGATATTCTCTTTTGTAGTGGCTTTTTACTTTTTATTTTTAAATTTTATTTTAAGCTGAGTCCGTGATGAAATTTTCATTCAATCTCGAAAAATATGCAAGGAGTCTAGTATAATAAAGGAAAGTTACAAAAGCCACGGACCTACAGAAAAAGGGTTCGATTGGACTATCTTTCTGTCGCCAAGCAACGCAAAGTTGGAGCTCGAAAAACCCGGAAAGCTGTCGGCAAACAGCTTAGGATATGTAAAACGGGATCTGGGAATCATTGAAAATCCTGTTACCCAAAGCTCCCTGTCTCTCTTGAGCAGAGATAAGAACCGGCATTTCCTAGTGATTCATGAACTTTACCGCCAACAGGCAGAAATTTACAAGCCTTCTGGATACCAGTGAAACAGTAGTAACTCTTCAATTTCTCATACTGAATCTGGTGCGAAAGCTCAGGTTATTTTTTGACTCTTACACAATATTATTTTATATTTTGATAACCAGATTTTGGCTTGCATCTGGTTCGTTCAGCAAGCCTTATCTAAGATTTTTTGCTATGAACTCGACAAATATCAAGAGGTGCTGCTGACCAAGGTAATAATTGATCCATTTGATCAGTATCTTCCGTATCCATTGGGAAGCTTTTCATATTGATAGCTAAGGTAGCAAAACGGTTGTAACATGTTTTTCTTTATTAGCAAGAACCAGTATAGTACCTCAAAGCATTTATTTATTTGAGGAAAGTATCTTAGAAAATATAAAAGTTGGAAACAGAAACTTGCCAAACGAAGAATTTATGTCTCAAATAAATTTATTTCAAAAATATGGAATATTAAAAAGCGTAAATTTGGATAAAAAAGTGATTGACAATGGAAAAAGTTTTACCGCAGGAAACTTACCAAAGCACCGTTTATCAATGGTAGCCGGCTTTGGCATTGACTTGATTATTCGCATGAAGGATATGTGCCTTACGATCGTCAAGGACACGCTTGGTTTGTTTTTAAAAAGAAAGCCGGACCATGAATGAAAAATGAAGGAGAACAACAAAATAATCCAAGTAGAGGCCTTGGAAGAATTTGATATGAAGCTGACCAATGTAAGCAGAGGCATACGGTTTGAGCACATACAAACTTTATGCCACGCGAAAATGGAAAAAGAAGAGACAGAAGAAATTCTCCTAGTACAACAGCGCATCACAAATAAGGATACCCGTAAAATGATGATAATACGTATAAATTGTTCAATTAGCCTTTTGTCAGCTGTGATCCCCACTCTATCCTTTTGAGAACTGTCGCCTTCTTTGGCTCTCAAAGGCTCAAATCCGCACAATTCGGGGGAGGGGCTTTCCCGATCGTCATTGTAGCCGACTAAACGATAATAGTAATGGGTAACGCCATCTTCACTCGGGTAAGGACATCCTCGCCGTCTTTTTTAACACTTTCAAACAGTTCCACCCCGTCAATGGCGGAAAAAGTCAATTTTCTTTTAAATAATTGCGCTAAGTGGTCTTCTTTCGTTATCATATAAAGGACACTATTCTTTTTTAGCTGCTACCTAAGCTCCCCATATTATGCCAAAGAAGAACGGTGTCTTTCTTTGTGCGTGGAAAAATGAGTTAATAAACAAATTGTTCTTTGGGTTTGGCAAAACTATTTATTAGTTCAGATGGAATTTGAGCTATGATAGTTCATTTTTATATGCGACAAATTAACAGATGGTAAGAAGGTGAATGCATGATATCTATTGGAGAAAAAATAAAAAGAAGAAGAAAAGAACTTGGGTTAACGCAAGCTGAGATAGCTGAGCCTCATTTCACAAGAGGATTTATTAGTCAAATTGAAAATGGAATAATAAAAAATCCTCCATACAAAACCGTGGAAATTATTGCGAATAAGCTGGCTGTATCTACCAATTTTCTTTTAGGAAAAGAAGAAGAAGAGACAAATGATGCGACTAAGCGAAAAGAAATGATCGAAAAGGCTGGAATATGCAGTAGTCTTATTCGCTTAAAACGTTTTGATGAGGCGCAGCAGGTTCTGAAGGAATTGAAAGCTTTTAAGAGAACGGAATATCTGGGGTACATCAATGAACTGCAAGGCTCTCTTCTTTACGCTCAAAAGGAATATGGGATGGCCATACCTTTTTTTGAAGAGGCTATGATCTACCTCGGTACTGAAAACCTTAAATCTATCTGTGAAATTTATCAGAAATTAGCAGAGTGTTGTATGCATGTTAATGATTATGACAAAGCGATTGACGCTGGCATTTCTGGTCTCATGATATATAATAAGTCTCGAATGTCTGATCATTTATTACAACTAAAGCTGTTTTATATACTTGCATATTGCCACTGTAGAAGAAAAGAATATAAACAGGGATTAAAGTATATTGAGGAGGCTGTATCTGTTTCAAAGTCAGAGAACATTTACTATAGGTATGGGTCCTTTAAAATGTTACAGGGCCACTGTTATAATTTTTTTAAGAATGATCGTAAAGCGATATCTTATACAAAAGAAGCGCTAAATTATTTAGAGGATCCAAAAGACGTGATTGGATGTTTAACAAATTTAGGGATATTTCATCGTCATCTGGACGATTATGATCAATCAAGCCAATATTTGATGGACAGCTTATCTATGGCTAAGAAAGAACAGTTAACATGGTATATTAAAAATAATCTTTATGAATTATCATTCACAAATATAATGAACAAAAAGAATGAAAAAGCGCTTGCTTTAGTTGAAGAAGGGATTGAGATCAAAGGATATCAAGACTTGCAAGCAAAACTTTACTATAACTTAGGGCTGTGTAACTTGCATTTCAAAAACTTTTCCAAAGCAAGAATGTTAATCGATGATGCTTTAAATCTTTTTCGTGAGCTTAATATGAGCCGCTGGGTTGCAAAAGCCTTATCGTTACTTTCTGAAGTGATGTATGAAGAAGGAGATACTTCGTCAGCCTTTAAATATATGAAAACGTCCATAAGCATCTATGACAAATTATTGGATCATGATCAGTAATTGTGTATGTTTCCTTTTCTGAAGCGCTTAAGAAAACTATGCTATCCTCCATTTTCCTGTTAACAAGATGCCTTTGAGATTGAAATGTTTGAGCATTTCCATATGATGGACATGTTCTATATCCTGTTCACAATAAAATTGCCATCGAAATCGCTCCTTGTAAATATGTACGTAACATGTGAACAAATTATTAAAATTGTGAATATAAACATTTTCATTTATAATGGGAATGTGAATCTAAACAAAGGGGGATATGCACATGCAACTGGAAGCGTTACCATCTGTTCAAGGGGAGTATAATCTTCAAAACTATGAAGAAACGTACAAAACTTTTAGCTGGAAAGAGGTTGAGAAGGATTTTTCATGGTCGGAAACCGGGCGGGTAAATGCCGCTTATGAAGCGATTGACTGCCATGCCGAAAGCTTCCGGAAAAATAAAGTGGCACTCATGTATTTAAGCGGTACGCGCAATGAAAAGTACACGTTTTATGAGATGAAAAAATTTTCAAACAAGGCAGCAAATGTGCTGAAAGAAAAAGCAAATGTCCAAAAAGGCGATCGTGTCTTTATTTTCATGCCGCGTTCGCCGGAATTGTATTTTGCAACCCTTGGCGCCATCAAATTGGGCGCGATTGTCGGCCCGCTGTTTGAAGCATTTATGGAAGGGGCCGTAAAAGACCGTCTTGAAGACAGCGAGGCAAAAGTGTTGGTAACGACGCCGGATCTGGTTGGCCGGGTTCCGGTGGATCAGCTTCCTGCCCTTGAAACAATCTTTATCGTCGGGGAAGATGTCGAGGAAGACGGAAAGTTTGTTGATTTCCTTAAATACTTTGAAACGGCCCCGGATCAGCTGGATATTGAATGGGTGGACAGAAAAGACGGGCTGATTCTTCATTACACATCGGGTTCAACCGGCAAGCCTAAAGGCGTACTGCATGTCCATAATGCGATGATCCAGCATTACCAGACAGGGAAATGGGTGCTTGATTTAAAAGAAGACGATATTTACTGGTGCACGGCCGATCCGGGCTGGGTCACCGGGACCTCCTATGGGATTTTCGCACCGTGGCTGAACGGGGCAACGAATGTAGTCGTGGGCGGCCGCTTCAGTCCGGGTGCCTGGTACAAAACGATTGAGTCCTTTGGTGTCACAGTCTGGTACAGCGCGCCGACTTCATTCCGGATGCTGATGGGTGCCGGTAATGAAGTGATCAGCCAGTATGACCTCTCTACGCTGCGCCATATTTTGAGTGTCGGCGAGCCGCTGAATCCTGAAGTCATCCGCTGGGGACATGAAGTATTCGGGCTCCGCATCCATGATACATGGTGGATGACGGAAACCGGTGCGCAGTTGATCTGCAATATCCCGTGTATGGATATAAAGCCGGGCTCAATGGGCAAACCGCTTCCGGGCATTGAAGCAGCGATTGTCGATGACCAGGGCAATGTGCTGCCGCCAAACAGGATGGGGAACCTCGCGATCAAGAAAGGCTGGCCTTCGATGATGGCAACGATTTGGAACAATCCGCAAAAATATGAATCGTATTTCTTCCCGAATGGCTGGTATGTGTCAGGGGACTCTGCTTATATGGATGAAGACGGCTACTTCTGGTTCCAGGGCCGCGTCGATGATGTCATTATGACTTCAGGTGAGCGGGTCGGGCCGTTTGAAGTGGAAAGCAAGCTGATTGAATTCCCGGCCGTTGCTGAAGCGGGTGTAATCGGCAAACCGGATCCTGTCCGCGGCGAAATCATCAAGGCCTTTATCGCGCTGCGGGACGGCTATGAAGAATCGGATGAACTGAAAGAAGAAATCCGCCTGTTTGTGAAAAAAGGCCTTGCCGCCCACGCAGCCCCGCGGGAAATCGAGTTTTGCGAGAAACTCCCGAAAACACGAAGCGGGAAAATCATGCGCCGCGTTCTGAAGGCATGGGAACTGGACCTCCCGACCGGCGATTTATCGACAATAGATGACTAATCAGGAGCGGGGCAGCTAAAGCTTGCCCCGCTTTTGCGCCCAAATGAGTCTGAGCAGGGCATTGAAATGAAATTATGAAAATTAAAAAATTGAGAAAGATAGAAGAATAGGCTATGATAATACATATATAATAATTTTCCAAACAAAGGAGGCGCTTTTGAAAAAAATTTTCTTTGAAAAATTGTCATCAGGTGATGCCATTTGAAAAAATTAAGTTTCATTTTGCTGTGTGTTGTACTGCTCACAGCTTGTTCCACACAGAAAAAAACGGCCTCTTCCCCTGAAGAAATCAACGTCGCGGCCGCTTCAGATTTGACGAAGTCCTTTCAAAAAATCGGGAAGCAATTTGAAAAACAAACCGGTATCAAAGTGAAATTTATTTTCGGCGCATCCGGCGAACTGGAAGCACAAATCGAAAACGGTGCACCGTATGATGTGTATGCAGCAGCTAATCATACGTATGTAAAAAAACTGAAAGATAAAAACCTGATTACCGCTAATTCGGATAAGGTTTATGCACTTGGCGAAATCGGCGTCGCAACCCGAAAAGACAGCAAGATTCAGCCCGCTGATCCCGATGGTCTTACAAGCCGGCAAGTGAAGAAAATTGCGATTGCCAACCCGAAAACAGCCCCGTACGGAATGGCTGCGAAACAGGCGCTGCAAAAGGCCGGCATTTGGGATAAAGTGAAGGATAAATTGGTGTATGCCAAGAATATTTCAGATACACTGACATATGTTCAATCCGGAAATGCCGAAGCCGGGCTTGTATCCCATTCGCTTGTACAAGGGGAACCTGTCCGTTACCGGATGATTGATGACAGCTTGTATGATCCTTTGCAGCAAACCATGGCCGTTGTCAAAAACAGCAAACAGCAAAAGGCCGCGCAAAAATTCTGCGCGTTTTTAACCGGACCGCAAGGCAAAAGAATCTTAAAGCAATACGGTTATGCCATTCCTGAGGGGAAATGACCGTGAAAAATATGAACTTCTTTCCTTTATACCTGTCCTTAAAGGTTGCAGTTTTGGCAACATTGCTTGCCATTATCGTCGGTTTGCCGGTTTCATACTATTTAAGCCGGTCGAAAGGGAGAGCCACAGATTTTTTTGACGCTTTGCTGACCCTGCCGATTGTGCTGCCGCCAACCGTACTCGGCTATTATTTGCTGGTCTTTTTCGGCAGGCAGGGTGCGCCCGGCCGCTTTTTGGAGCAGCACTTCGGATGGACGATTGTATTTACGCAGACCGGCGCAGTACTCGCCGCGCTTGCCGTTTCCATCCCTTTCTTTATTCAATCCGCAAGAACGGCCTTTGAAAGCATAGAAGAAAACCTGCTCAACGCTGCCCGTGTGCTCGGGCGTTCGGAATGGAATTTGTTTTTCACCGTCATGATCCCCTTATCATGGCGGGGGCTGGCCTCCGGGGTCATGCTTGTTTTCGCGAGGGCATTGGGGGATTTCGGGGCGACATTAATGGTTGCCGGCAGTATCCCCAATCAAACGATGACCATGCCGGTTGCGATTTATGACGCTTTATTGGCAGGGGATACAAAAATGGCAAATATGCTGGTAGCCATTATGACGGTTCTGTCAATTGCAATTTTATACGGGATCAAGCGGCTGGAGAAACGGATGATAAGGGGTGAAAACAGGCATGCTGCAAATCAAGATTAAAAAGGCGTTTCCGCAGTTTTATCTTGACGTGGATTTCAGCGTTCACCCCGGCATCACCGGGATTTTAGGGCCGTCCGGAAGCGGCAAGAGTTTAACCCTGCAGTGTATTGCCGGTCTTGAAAATCCCGATGCCGGTTCGATCCGGGTGAATGGCCGCGTCGTGTATGATGCCGGGAAAAAAATCAATATCAAGACGAGATTCCGCAAAACAGGTTATCTGTTTCAGCATTATGCCCTTTTTCCGCATTTAACCGTCAAGCAAAATATCGCTTACGGCTTAAAAGGGATGCCAAAAAAAGAAAGGGAAGAAAGGGTAAGGCGCTTCCTCGAAAAAATCCAGCTGCAAGGCTATGGAAACCGCTATCCGAATGAAATGTCAGGCGGACAGCAGCAACGGGTGGCTCTTGCCCGCACGCTGATTCCGGAGCCGGCGTGCCTGCTATTGGATGAACCTTTTTCCGCGCTGGATGATGAGACCAAACAATTTTTAATGCAGCAATTCGCAACCTTTATTCACGAAAATTTCCGCGGCGCCGTTCTTTTTGTGACCCATAGTTTAGAAGAAGCCGTCAAATTATGTGACCATTTGGTTTTGTATAAAGACGGGAAGGTGCTGCAGACCGGCCCGAAAAACGAGGTCCTTTACCACCCGGAAACGAAAGAGGCGGCCAGAATTGCGGGCTGCAGCAATATCCTGGAAATCAGCCGGGCTGAAAACCGGATCTGTATGGCCGGCGGTGCCGCAATTGCAGTAGACGGTAAGAAGGCCGGGCCTTATCGTTTTCTTGGGATCCATGCCCATCATGTGAAGTTTACCAACCAGGCACAGGAAAATGTTTTTTCTTATCGCGTGACAGACTGCCGCCAAACATTTGATGGTTATCATGTCACCGCGGAGACGCCTTATTTTACGGTCTGTGCATCGGTGCCGCCCGATCAAATTCAAGCCGTTTTGGCCGTTGAAAAGAAGCTGTATCTGCCAAAAGAACATTTATTGCGATTAAAATAGCATGATTTTCGTTGCAGGATGGATATTCAGGGGATAACCCCTGCCGTTTTGCAAACCATATACCGGAAATGGGGGATGATATTTGTTAACAGATGTTTTGGGCAGGCCGCTTCTCGACTTGAGAATTTCTGTAACGGACCGCTGTAATTTCCGCTGTACGTATTGCATGCCGGAAACGGACGGCCAAAAATATTGTTTTATGAAAAAATCTGCCCTGATGACATTTGAGGAGATCACACGCCTTGCAGAAATTTTTGTTTCTTTAGGGGTGAGGAAAATCCGCTTGACCGGCGGGGAACCTTTATTAAGAAAAGAGATTGACAGACTGGTAGCCATGATACATAAGATTGCGGGACTTGAAGATCTGTCGCTGACAACGAACGGATTTTTGCTGAAGCGGTATGCCTTCGCGTTAAAACAAGCGGGGCTGGACCGTTTGAATGTAAGCCTGGACGGACTCGATGATGAAATATTTCCCGCCATCAACGGCGTCGGCGTCAAATCCTCAAGCATTCTGGAAGGCATCGATGAAGCCATCCGGTGCGGAATCAAAGTGAAAGTCAATATGGTGGTAAAAAAAGGCATGAATGATTGCGAAATTGTGCCGATGGCTGCCTATTTCAAAGAAAAGGAGATCACGCTCCGTTTCATTGAATATATGGATGTCGGTTCCCGGAACGGATGGAAACTGGATGAAGTCATGCCGAGCAAAGAAATATTCAATATGATTTCAGAGAAAATGCCGCTTGAACCGCTGAAAGAAAATTATTACGGCGAGGTCGCGAAACGCTGCCGCTACGCAGGCACCGATGTGGAAGTCGGCTTCATATCTTCCGTGTCGCAGCCATTCTGCGGGGATTGCACACGCTGCCGTCTTTCTGCTGACGGAAAAATTTATACATGCTTATTCGCCTCCCGGGGAACCGATCTGTTATCCTCCATGCGCAGCGGGGCAAGCAATGATGACATCATTGCGCAAATTAAAGGTGTCTGGCGTATCCGCCGCGACCGATATTCGCAGGAAAGAGGGAAACATCCGACGTTGAACGGGAAGCGGATCGAAATGTCCTATATTGGAGGGTAGACATTGAGTACAAAAGCGCACAAGCATAAAGCCAATATGCCGGTTTATTGTAAAGTCATTACTGTATCGGATACGCGTACAGAAGAAACGGATACAAGCGGGCGCCTGATCATGGCGTTATTGAAGGAAGCAGAAATGGAAACCGCTGCTTACAGTATTGTAAAAGATGACCATAAAGCCATTCAGTCAGAGATCCGGTCCGTACCAAAAGAAGTCAATGCAATTTTATTAAATGGCGGAACCGGTTTTACGAAAAGAGATGTGACCGTGGAAACGGTCCGCCCGCTCCTTGATAAAGAAATGGCGGGTTTCGGGGAATTATTCCGTTTTTTAAGTTATCAGGAAATCGGCAGCGCCGCAATGTTGAGTAAAGCAGTTGCCGGCACGATCGGCAAAAAAGCGGTTTTCTGCATGCCCGGATCCGGCAATGCCGTCGCGCTGGCGATGAAAAAATTAATCCTGCCTGAATTAAAGCATATCGTCTGGGAGCTTCGGCGGACATGAAGCCGGAATGATTTTGGCCGGCGGAACACCGCACCGGTTTGGCGGTGAAAAATCTTTGGCATAAACCGCCGGAATTTATACAGCCACCAGGGCATTAAAAACGATTGCCGGTTTTAAGGAAGAAAAATGCTTTACAACTATCAGTACAAAAGCCGGTTTACAAGAAAATAGAAACAGTAAAGGGGCTTAAATGGATGAGGAAACCAATCAAAGTCGAAGATGCGATTCACAAGGTGATGACCTGGACCTTAACAGGCAGCAAGGAAATGGTGCCGCTCCCAGTAAGCGCTAATCGGGTACTGGCGGAAGATTTAACAGCCACAAATGATGTGCCATGGTTTACCCGTTCCCCCTATGACGGTTATGCGCTTTTTTCCGGATCAACGGCTGCGGCGAGTGCGGATCACCCTGTTTTTTTAGAAGTCCTTGGCACAATCGGGGCCGGCTTTACATGGGACGAAGGTATCCGGCCGGGCCAGGCGGTCAAAATTATGACCGGCGCTGCAGTTCCGGACGGAGCGGACGCGGTGATCATGGTTGAACTGACAAAAGAAATTGAAAAGGGCGGCAAAACCTATGTGCAAATCAAGCGGCGCGTACATAAAGGCGAGAACATTGTCCATATTGGCGAAGATATGAAAAAAGGGGAAACACTCGTTGCAAAAGGCACCGTTATCAATCCGGGTGTCATGGCAGCACTTGCCACATTCGGTTACCAGCAGGTGGCTGTGATGAAAAAGCCGAAAGCCGCGATCATCGCAACCGGCAGTGAGCTTCTGGAGGTGGATGCATCACTTGAAAAAGGCAAAATCCGCGACAGCAATGCTTATATGCTGCAGGCGCAGATCCTTCGCGCAGGGGGAGAACCTTCTTTTTACTGCCTTGTTCAGGATGATTTTGAAGAGACCTGTCTTGCGGTGAAACAAGCACTGCAAGAAGCGGATATTGTGATGACAACGGGCGGTGTTTCGGTAGGCGATTTTGATTATATTCCACAGGTCTATGAAAAACTGGGCGCCGAACTTTTATTTAATAAAGTGGCGATGCGCCCGGGCAGTGTCACCTCGGCAGCCGTGCTGGACGGAAAAATCATCTTCGGCCTTTCCGGAAATCCATCTTCCTGTTATGTCGGTTTTGAGCTGTTTGTCCGCCCGTATATCAAAGCCATGTCCGGGCAGCAAAATGTTTTCCTCAAGAAAGTGCAGGCTGTTCTTGAACAAGATTTTCTAACGCCGAATCCGTTTACCCGGTTTGTGCGGGCAAGAGCCGGCTTTTCCGGGAATGTCCTGCATGCAGGGCCGGTCAGATTGGATAAACCGAATATTGTCTCTTCCTTAATTGAAGCCAATGCATTGATCATGCTGCCCGGCGGTTCGCGCGGTTTCAAAAGGGGCGAGGATGCAGAGGTGCTGCTGCTGGAGGATGACGAAGGTGCGCCTGTGTGGGATGAAAAGCCTGCAGAGCGGTTTTAATCTTCAAAACCGCAAAAACTGGAACAGGAAGGAGTGGGGAGATGTTCGCCATTGTAAAAGAACCGATTGATGTTGCCGCTGTGATTCAAGCTACAGCCGGTCGGAATGCGGGGGCCATTGTAACTTTTATCGGCACCGTCCGTGAATTAACAAATGGAAAGAAAACCATTTATCTTGAATATGAAGCATACGAAGCGATGGCGCAGAAGAAACTCGAACAAATTGGCGGGGAAATCAAGCGGCAGTTTTCGGAAGCCAAAACCGCCATTGTCCACCGCATCGGCCGCCTTGAGATTTCTGATGTGGCGGTAGCGATTGCAGTATCCGCCCCGCACCGCGATGACGCCTACCGGGCAAACCGGTATGCGATTGAAAGAATAAAAGAAATGGTGCCGATCTGGAAAAAAGAACATTGGGATGACGGCGAAGAATGGATCGGCAGCCAGCATGGAACCGTCTCCTATGAAAAAACAGGTTTTCCAAAGGAGGGTGGCCGATGATTCGCGTCCTATTGTTTGCGCACTTAAGGGAGCAGTTAAACCGTCCGGAAATTTTAATAGAGAAAAAGGAAATGTCTGTCGGCCAGCTGCGTGAAGCGCTGCAAAAAAATGGCATGCTGGCACAGGCATCTGCGGTGATGGTGGCGGTAAATGAGGAATTTGCGGCAGATGAAGAAATCATCAGGGATGGGGATGTTGTAGCACTTATTCCCCCTGTAAGCGGAGGTTGACAGATGGATCACCTGACACATATAAATGTACAGGGCCGCGCCAAAATGGTGGATGTGACGGAAAAAACCGAAACCGTGCGGACGGCCCATGCGAAAAGCAGTGTGATTTTATCAAAAGTAGTCTATGAAAATATCACCGGGATGAAAAACAAAAAAGGCGATGTGCTTGCGGTCGCACAGGTGGCAGGGATTATGGGCGCGAAAAAAACAGCCGAGTTGATCCCAATGTGCCATCTGCTTCCATTAACCGGGGTCGATATCGACTTGGACTGGCAAAAACGGGAAGACGGGCAATTTGAGCTGAACATCCATACTTTTGTGAAGACGAAAGGGAGCACAGGTGTAGAAATGGAAGCCCTTTGTGCGGCATCCATCACTGCTTTGACTGTCTATGACATGTGTAAAGCAGTGGATAAGGGCATCGTGATCGGGCCGACATACTTAGTCGAAAAAACAGGCGGCAAAAACGGTGATTTTAAGCGCCGGGAGGGATGAATATGGAACGTTATGCGCGGCAAATGCTGTTTGCACCGATTGGAAAAGATGGGCAGCGGAAAATTTCCGCAAAGCATGTCCTGATCATCGGTGCGGGGGCACTTGGTTCTGCGAATGCGGATATGTTAGCAAGGGCAGAAACCGGCAAGCTTTCAATTGTGAACCGCGATTATGTGGATGAGCATAATTTGCAAAGGCAGTCGCTCATGAACACCGGTACATAAAAGCGGGAAAACTGAAAAATCCGCACTGCCCTTCCTGCGGGCAGACTCCCGTTTACCCGGCTCTTTCTGAAAAATCTTCTGCAGATGTATTGTGCGGCAGAGATACAGTGCAAATCCGCCGGAAAGGCCATTTTAATCTGAATGAAACGGTTTGCCAGATGAAAGCAGATGGGATGGACGTGCAGTCCAACGATTATTTGATGATTACGGAATTGGACGGCCACCGCACCGTTTTATTTAAAGACGGAAGAATTCTGGTACACGGAACAAAAGATATTACGGCAGCACGTGCCCTGTATCAAAAATATTTTTCCTAAGCGCCTATCCAAAAGCTGCGTCCTTTTGCGGAAAAGAAGCCACTGATTTATAATTTACTATGGAACTCAAGGCAGAAGGAGAAAATAAATTGCGAATGAATATACGAAATGCAGTCAAAGCAGATGCAAAAGCTGCGGCCCTTCTCATTAGATCAGCCATTGAAGGAATTGCGGAAACATTGACAGGAGAAAGCGAGGAATCCAAAATATTGGAAGGCCTTGCGTCATTATTTACCCGGGAGGATAATCGGCTAAGCTACCGGAATTGCCTGATTGCCGATCAAGATGGGAAAGCAGTCGGCTTGATTCTTATTTATCACGGAAAAGATGCGGTCAGGCTTGATCAGCCGATTTTGGAAAGGCTTCGTAAAAAACCGGGGAAACCAGCACTTTTGGATATTGAAGCAGACAAGGATGACTATTATATTGATACGGTGAGTGTCCATCCTGATTACCAGGACAGAGGGATCGGAAGGCAGCTGATTGCCGCAGCAGAAAAACAAGCCCGAAAAAGGAAATATTTTTCCATCTCCCTTAATGTGGCCAAAAACAACCCGAGGGCAAAAAAGTTATATTTCAACCTGGGATATGTAAAGAAAAAAGAAATGAAAATCAGCGGAGATCTGTATGATTACCTTGTAAAAAGCCTATAAATTTCTCGAAAGAAGGCGGTGCTTGTTCAGAACCAAGGTTTAAAGGCACAAAAAAGTACCGCCTCATACAGGACGGCTAAAAACAGGGGAACGTCCGAATTTTGGTTGCGGTTTAGGGGTGCTTTTTAAAAAAGGGGACTACTCTAGCTATCCAAAATAAAAGAACAGCAATACAAAAATAAACAAGAAAATCAAAAAGCAAACGATCAATATCAAAAAAGTAATTCAAAATTTTCAAGGTAATTTGACTTAATAGTACCAGTATTAATCCATAGACGAAATAACCTACTAAAGTGATTTGGTTAGATGCCATTTTAACACCTCTGATTTAGCTCTTCTCTTTTAACCAAAAATATCACAACCAACTTTTGTGTAACTATTATAATTTTTATATTTTTTGCAAAACTTTTTAGTTCCATAATCCAATAATTTTTCCAATACCCAACCTGCAACAACACCAGATAAAAATGCCACCAGTGGGGCTACTCGTGTAGACATTTCACCTTTAATTCCAAAATTGTAAATTATCTCTTGCTTATCAACTGATAATCTTTCGAAATTACGTTTGAATTTTTTTACGCTGTTTTTAGAATGTCCCTCATCAATAGCTTTAGTGGCATTAAAAGTATAGCCTGTATCTATTTTTTCAACGTACTTTGTTAATTCTTTGCTTTCATTAATTTCTTTTTCTGCAGCTAATACAGTAGACATTGGAGCAATAGCCATTAAAACCAAACTAAAGCAAAGAAAAATTACAAACGTTTTCAAACTAAATTTCCCCACAGAAAGTTGCACTATCTTACATACATCTCCTTTTTCATTTATTACTCCATTTTATAAAATATGAGTGATTACTCAGTATATTAAAAAATGAAGTTATTTTGAATATAACAAATTCATTTAAAATTGTAAAGAGGGAAATAAAATTTGTATGTGTCAAGTTTTTCTCGATAGTGTTTAAATATCGGGTATTTCAAGACACTCTTTTTGTACACTTTCAGCTACCGCGCTTCGCTTGCTCTCCTGGGTAAATGGCATCAATTTTCCAAATTAATGCCATTTACCCAGGCTGAAATTAAACTCTCAAAATTTTGCTTAAATTTCCGATTGCCGATGATGTGCTCGTAAACAAGCTGACCGACCCATGTTTTACCCCAATTGACGGGCGCACAGGCTGTTTAAGCAGCTGGGATATCCTGATTGCTTGCTTCAATTCCCGTTGTTTTCTCACGCTTCTTGTACGGTGCTTCAGATAGGCTTCTCTCAATGTTCGGTTGAGAATCCCTTGCTTGATTTTAACCATAGCTTCTGCGCCTTTTTTGCTCCAATGCATGCCCCATTTTTTCATCCTGAAGGAGATATGCCTTTGGTTGGATTCCATCGCCCCCAAGCCTCTGGCGTCATCAGGCGTATTCTCCACCTTGTCTCTCCAGTCGAAAATGCGCTCCCAGTTTTTCTGGATATAGGAACGGAAGTCCTTGACTTTCTTGAAGCTCTTTTCGTCCGTTAATGTGCTTTCGTACGTGTCCAAATACAGCGTGAATTGGCCCAAATCATGCGTTTTTATCGCCTTTCTAATCTGTTCCTTTACTTCGCTCTTCCCACCCCCAAATGTCCTGACAACGGCCTGTGCGACATGGTAAGCATCCAGCTGATTGAGTGTCGGAAATTCTGACTGTGAGAATGCCGTTTGAAACCGTTCAGGTGTGTACCCCGGGCCTCCATCACTGTTGGTAATGACACGGGCTTTTTCGAGGGAATATGTGTTGGCAGCTGTGGCTTGGACCTCATCCCAGAATGTCTGAATTGGTTTGGTTGTCATCATCACTTTAGGCTGGCGCAGGGAAACCCTTTTGCCATTGATTTCCCACCCCTCATAGAGAATGGCATGGTGGACTTCCATACT
>NZ_KB894022.1:7969-27466 GCF_000374345.1 Heyndrickxia acidiproducens DSM 23148 | reverse complement strand
AGAAATAATTGATGCAAAAGTTGTTCATCTAGAGTAATCTGTAATTGAGCCATCCCTGAATCTCTCCTTTAGAAGTTGTTTTGGTTAACTCTATTCTAACTGAGATGACGGGCTCTGGCTCATTTTCTATGAAAAAATGATAGAGACGGCGAGAGAAATGAAATCCCGCTGTTTTTCTGGAGGGGGCTGGCCAGCCCCCTCCAGAAAAACAGCCCCTATACTCCATATTCCCTCATATTCAGATAACCCTTTTTACACAATTATACGGACTTAACTCTTTCTCCCATGTATCATTCATTAATTGTTTGCTGCCGGGCAAGGTACCGATCTTTTTGCCGAGGCTTAATAATTTGAAACAATATTGATTGTTACATGTTTGATAGTAATGGCTGCTGCATCTGCTTTTATCAACAAACGATTTGAAAAAACGAACCCTACCAAAGCGAAAACAATCACAAAAGAAATTGCATATCCTTAACTCTAACACTCGATAAGCAAAACAAAAAGCCTGGCTCTTTGTTAACAAAGATGCCAGACTCCTTCTAAACATTATTACTCAATTTTCACAAGTGAACCGTTTCTAATTGTGAGGATTCCATAAACTGTGTCAGCTCTTGTTTTGTCGGCAGGCCGTCATTATCCCCGAGATGCTGCATTTGGATCGAGCAAATCGCATTACCGCGCAGTAAAACATCTTTTCCTTCAAGATTTTCAAGCATGGCCGAAACTATGCCCGCTACAAAACCATCCCCGGCTCCGACACGGTCAACCATATGTTTGACTTCAAACCGTGGCACCGTGATTTCCTCAAATGTACCGTCCGACAATTTTTTCTTCGAATAGGCACCGTTTTCAACCAAATTGATGATCACTTGTTGAACGCCCTTCGATAAATAGAAATCAGCTGCTTTTTCTTTTTCATCTTCGCCTGTCAGGATTTTGGCTTCTTTTGCATTCGGGATCACCACATCGCAGAGGCAAGCGATTTCATTTGTCCGCTTAATCATCTTCGCTTCAGATTCCCAAATAACAGGGCGTAAATTCGGATCAAATGTAATCTGTAAGCCATGCTCATGCGCTTTTTCAATCAAGGCAAGCGTAGTCTGATAACCATCTTCACTTAATCCGGCCAAGATGCCGCCGAGATGGAGGATTTTGGCATTTGTAAAATCTATTTGATCTACCTTGTCTTTTGTTAACCTTGACGCTGCACTACCTTTCCTAAAATAAAATGTTTCCGGCTGGCCGTTATCGGAAAGTGCCTTTAACATAAAACCTGTCGGATGATTTGGTGATGTCAAAACATATTGCGTATCAATGTTTTCCTTCGCTAAGAACTCATGAAAAAATATGCCAAACGGATCTTTGCCGACTTGTGTCAAAAACGATACGGAATGCCCGAGCCTTGAAACACCAACCGACACATTCACATCAGCACCAGCCATGTACCGGGTATAATGTCGAACCTCGCTCAAGGCACCTTTCTCATTGGCGATGAACAGAACCAATGGCTCTCCGGCTGTAATACATTCGCTCATTTGATTCGCCTCCTAAGTTTCAATAAAATAACACAACATAAGTTTCCTATAAATAAACTGAGTTTATTATATATAACTATAACATTATTATAACGCCTTCAATTGAAGAGTCAATCATTTATAAAAATATTACCTACAGTTTAATATTATCAGATAAGAAAGCGCCAAAACTTTTGCTTTAAACAATAGAACGAGCAAAATCACTTTTCACCGACCACTACCCAATAAAAATTGTTGTTTTGGCAATATGGAAAAATAATCGACTAAGCAAAAAATACATAAGGGAATAATTGATCGAATAAAAACAATCATAATACTCACAGTCATCATTCCTACTTATAAATGGCTTCCTAAAATCTATCCTTTGCATGACAGCCATTTAACATTGTTCATTTACTACACCTTTGTACAAAATCCAACTTCCTGAAAATTAGACACATTAGTAAAAGGTCATTTCATATGTGAATTTGACTTTTTCTCCTTTGGTCAACGTATAGTTTGCTTCTTTTTGATACCAATCTACCGTATACCCCAGAACATCAGGCAGACCAGCAAATGGTTCGATACAAAGAAAAGGCGAAAAACTATTTTCAGTCGTCCATAATGTAAAATAAGGAAACTCCTTTATACTCAGAACGACTGCATGTTCCGTTTTTGGAGAATACAGTTCAATTTTGTCAATTCCAGGATTTTCAAAAATTAATAGACCATTTTTAAATAAATCATGGCTTAACTGGATTGTTCCATTATGATCTTTTCTAAATGGAACCACTCTTCCCGTCCGGAATGGTTTTGGTTTCAAAACTGCTTCAAAGATGCGTAACTGTCCTACTTTCGGATAGGTTCTGATAAAATAATCCTCAAATTGGCCTTCCTGTTTTAAGGGAATATTAAATGCAGGATGCGATCCGATTGAAAATGGCATATCCCGATCGGTTTCATTTGTAACCGTATACCGGGTAATGAGTCGATTTGCAATGAGATGGTAATCCACTTGTAATAAATAATGGAAAGGAAACATCTGATACGTTTTTTTGTTATCTCTTTGTTGTAAACAAATATGCTCATTCGAAACGTATTGTTTTTCAAACGAAAAATCCCGTGCAAAACCATGTTGTGTAATCGTATACTTTTCTCCCTTTAAGAAATAAGAACCATCATTAGAATTACCGATACATGGAAAAAGAATGGGGGCATGCCTGGGCCAAAATTTGGGATCGCCATTCCATAAGTAATCAAACCCATCTATAACATTTTTAATACTTTGTGGTTCAGCACCTAAACTATTGATAATAATTTCCAATTTTTCATTTATTAATTTCATAGTTCTTCCCCCGTATAATTTTTTAATTCAATATAAGGATTAGCAGACAAAATAATACATAAATGATCTCTGTTTAAAGAAAGTTACAAAATGGAGTTTTTACACGCATAAAATATTGAGTATAAAATTTTTACGCAAATAAATTGAATCCAATCTCTTTTTGAATTAATATAAATATATAGATAAAAATTGAAATTAGTAAGAGATTACTAATTAATCTCCCATTATAAAGTAAAAACTATTTTTAAAGAGATTATATACAATGAACTTAAGCTTTCGACAGCTCTAATCTAACAAGCAGTCGATTAATAACTTTTTAGCTAGCTTGTTTCATAAATTCAGCCACGTGGGACCGGATTAGATAAAATTTACTGAAAAAGACATTGTTAACGCTATCCTGCTTCAGCCATTTTCATAATCCTTCCACTGAATTTAGCTCAGGACTGTATTTAGGAAGAAAAACAAATCTCCGCCGTGGATTTTCCTTAAGAAAATCCTTGATGTGATTTATGCATTCTGCTGTTGTCCAAAACCATTACAACCTTACGGGTATTCGTTTAGAAGAAGCTCCAAAAACCGTTTGAAGGCCAAAGAGCTACTGTTTTCTTCTTCATAGTTCGTGATTTCGCCGGTTCCATAGTTTATTGAAGCGAACAATTCAGCACCTTTATGTTGTCCATGTTCTGATTTTCTTCTGCTGTCCTTTTGGAAACCAGTATATCGCAGAGCCTGGTAAGCACGGATGAATGCTTCTTCTTCGAATAATAGGTGATCAATGATTCCATTTTCCAGTTGCTGTTTTAACTCAGGAAAAGTTACTTTCTTGAATTCTTTTTGCAAATCCGGATCCGGCTTTGCCTGTATACGTTGCCTTTGTATAGCTAAATCCAAGCCTGTGTAACATTGTAGAAACGCCTTTTTGGAGTAAAAGACTGCTGAAACTCAATCCAGTCGGCTGGCTATTAATTGGAGCGTCCAAATGTACTTGGATTCAAATCCGACTTCTGCAGGTGTTTTGTTTACAATGATATCGTCCAAATGTTCCTGTTGTTCTTTACTTAACTTCTTAGGTTTACCCGTTGGTTTTTTCATTTGAAAGCCTGAGATTCCGCCTTCTTCATATGAGTTGCAGTAATTCATAGCTATCTGACAATTATGTCCTATAATATTAGAAATTTTCGGAAAGTTACGGCTTTCTAAATGTAAAAGAACAGAAAGGAAACGCTCATAGAGACGTTTATCCTTTGTATTCTGCATTACATTTCGTAAGGATTTGATTTTCTGATTTAACATAATATTTTTCTCCGTCCTTTTTGGTATAGTTATAAACTTTATACCCGAAAAAGGACCAAGGAATTAAGCAAAAATGATTAATTCATTTTATATAGATCGTTAAATTACTAAGCTTAATAATAAACAAACTATCAAACCAACAACAGAGTTTACCAATTCTAATAATCCCCATGTTTTAAAAGTATCTTTCATAGAAATACCTAGTGTTTGTTGAAATAATAAAAATCCTCCATCATACATTAAAGTTATTGTATTACTTCCACAAGCTATAGCCAGTAACATAAGTACTGGACTAACACTGAAACTACTTATCATAGGCTGCATTATACCAGCAACAGTAATCGCCGAAACAGCTCCTTGTCCAGTCATAAGCCGGATAATAACAGTAAGTATCCAAGCTAAAATAAGAGGTGATAAACTACTATGTTCCATTACTTTTACTATGTTATTTCCTACACCACTATCAATGATAACTTGTTTAAATGCACCCCCGGCGGCAATTACCAAAATAACATTTGCAACCTCTGAAATGGCTTTTGACATATGTGTTTGAATAGTATGTCCATTCATTCCTCTTTTTATTCCAAAAAAATACATGCCCACTAATAAAGCAATTGTCATACTAACTTCAGCACTACCAAAGAATGAAACTAATTTATATGGTGTTGAATTTTCGCTTGTGAAAAACTTAACAATAGAAGCTATTACCATAATTATTGCTGGGATAAGAGGTACCAATAAGCTAGTGCCAAATCTAGGCATTTCTTCTTCAGTAAATTTTTTAGGAGCTTTTAGAATATCAGCCAACGGCATTTTATCCAAACCTTTTAAAAGTTTTGGTAAAATAATTCCTGCACATATGACCGATGGGATGATTACAATTGCTCCAAATATATAAACTTGACCCACATCTACATTAAATGCTGATACAAGTGCCATAGGACCAGGTTGAGGTGGAAAAAGGCTATGTCCCATGGTTGCACCCGTCACGGTTGGAATAATCAATTTCATATATGGTATTTTTGCTTCTTTTGCTATACTAATAACAAGCGGTGCAGCGATGAGAAATGCTACTTCATAAAACATGGCCATACCGAAAATGATACCAATTAATACCAAAGCCCATTGTAAATATTTTATTCCAAATTTATCGATTATTGTGGATGCTATCCTTTGAGAAGCACCTGATTCAGTCATCAATTTTCCAATAATCGCTCCAAGCGCTACAATTAAAGCCAAGGATCCCATTGTACTTCCAACACCAGCCTCAATCGTTGATGCTATCTTTCCAATGTCCATCCCTTCCAATAAACCTACAATTAATGCAACCAATAGCAATGCTAAGATATTATGCATTTTATACTTCAAATTAAAAATCAATAATAGTAGTATTCCTAAAGCTACCCATAAAAATGAAAGAAACACGCTCATCATAGTTACTCCCTTTTTATAAATTTTTAAGAACTTTACAAATTAAACATTTTAAATAATAGTACAGATCGATGCTATTCTGTAACACCATTTTTAAAAATTGCAATTTCATGGATGTGGCGAAGTTCATTTTTCGTCTTTTTCCCACTGGCGACATCAATAATAAATTGGATAAACAGTCTTGCAACTTCATCCATGGACGCATCAAGCAATTGCCCGGCATTAAAATCAATCCACTGTTTTTTGTTTTCATAAAGCTGCGTATTCGTGGAAACTTTGACAGTCGGGACAAAAGTTGCAAACGGCGTCCCACGACCTGTTGTAAATAAAACCATTTGGCAATCTGCAGCGGCAAGAGCCGAGGACGATACAAGGTCGTTTCCGGGTGCCTGAAGAAGTGACAATCCCCTTTCTTTTATTTTTTCTCCATATTCCAAAACGTCTACAACAGCAGATGTACCGGATTTTTGGGTACAGCCCAGTGACTTATCCTCTAATGTTGTAATCCCTCCAGCTTTATTGCCGGGTGAAGGGTTCTCATATATTGGCTGACCATATGAAGCAAAATAATCTTTAAAATTATTGATCAGTGAAACAATTTTATAGAACACCTCTTCATTTTTAGCGCGAGCCATCAGTACTTTTTCAGCACCAAACATTTCTGGTACTTCCGTCAGAACGGTTGAACCTCCTTGGGAAACGATATAATCGGAAAGGCGCCCGAGTAACGGGTTACCGGTAATACCCGAAAAGCCATCAGAGCCTCCGCATTTTAGCCCAATTTTTAACTCGGATAGCGGAACATCCACGCGTACATCATTTTGGGCAACAATATTCAGTTCTTCTAATAGCTGCAAACCTGTTTCTACTTCATCCGGAACATTTTGACAGATCATAAACTTCACGCGTTTTTCGTCAAACTCGCCCATTTGATTTTTTAATTCATCGAGTTGGTTATTTTCACAGCCAAGCCCGAAAATCAGTACTCCGCCAGCGTTTGGATGCAATGCAGCATCAGTTAAGATTTTCCGTGTGTACTCCAAATCATCACCTAGCTGGGAACAGCCATATGGATGTTTGAAAAGAATAATCTCATCAAAAGCACCGTAATCCGGATGATTTTGCTTAAACTGTTCAACAATCAGGTCTCCGACCATGTTAATGCAGCCAACAGTCGGAATAAGATACAGATCATTTCGAATCCCAACTTTACCGTTTTTCCTTAGATATCCTTTAAATGTACGGTTTTCATTTGGAAATACATTTGGATGCAATTCAGGCTGATAAGCATAATCAAGCTTTCCGGAAAGATTTGTAGCGACATTATGGGTATGCACCCAGCTGCCTTTTTCAATCTTTTCCGTTGCATGTCCAATCGGCGCGCCATACTTGATAATACTTGCATTTTCCAAAATATCTTGTCGCGCGATTTTATGTCCCTGGGTAATAGCCTCCTTAAGGGTAATGGATTGGTCTCCGGCAGATATAACATCTCCCGCCTTAAGATCTTGTAATGCAACAACCACATTATCCCGCTGGTTTAGCAAAATTGTTTTATTTTTCAAATGTCATCGCCCCCTCGTTTACGATTTGGACTGCCTTGCGAACACCTTCTTTTTCAATAAGCTTTAAACCTTTTTCCGTTTGTTCACACAGCCCATCAATTTTTGTCAAATCAGTACCCCATAAAGATTCATTTGCCAGGATCACTGAAACATATTGTTCGGATTTATAAGCCTCCGAGAACGTTTTCAAAATTTCAGGCATGTCAATTGCTTTTGCCTGTGTATTTTCTTGCTTTCCATAGATTGCTAGTAAGCCGGAAAGTGCAAGGACGATGCGAGTTGGAATTTTATGGAAACGTTCAATATGTTTTTGTAAAGTTGGAAGGAGCCGGGCACTGTATTTCGAAACACTATTCAAAGCAATCGAATCCAGCTGATGCTCCATATATGGATTTCTGAAACGTTCCTGGATGCCTGACGCGTAACTTGTTAACTCTTCTTTTGGCAAATCAAGAGACGGAATGATTTCTTCATACATTTCACGGTCTATGAAATGGTAAAAGTCTCTATCTTCCATTACTTCTCCTACTGTTTTGATTCCTGCTAATCGCGCAAGACAAGCCATTGTTGTATGTGGCCCGTTTAACAGATAAACTTTCCGGTCACGGTATGGTTTCAAATCCTCTGTCACGATTACATTTAATCCCGTTTTTTTCAGTGGCAGCTCTTCTTCAAGTTCTTTCGGCCCTTCAATCACCCATATGAGGAAAGGCTCTGCTTTTACCGCAGATGTATCTTCATAACCCCACTCATTCCACAGCGCCTCTTCGCGATCTTTTGGGTAGCCGGGTACAATTCTGTCAACCAAACTAGAGCAAAACGTGTTTTCTGTTTCCAACCATTTTATAAACGATTCTTCAAGATTCCATTCTTTTGCATAACGATTGACAATCTTTTTTAATTGTTTACCATTACTTTCTATGAGCTCACACGGTATAATATAGAATCCTTTTTTTTCGGCTTTAAAACGATGATAGAGTAATGCCGTTAATTTTGCAGGATAGCTGACTGGCGGACGATCTGATAAAGTATCGCCTTCATGATAGGCAATACCTGCTTCGGTTGTATTGGAGAATATAAAACGGATGTTTTCATCTTCCGCCAGTTTTAAGTAAGCATCATAATCTTTATAAGGATCCAGACCGCTGTTTACAGATGTAACAATTTCATGTGTTTGCAAATTTTTTCCATTTATCTTGCCTTCCAACAGAACTGTATATAAATAATCCTGATTAGCTAACTTATCCACTCTTCCATTAGGTAAAGGTTGGATAATAGTAACGTTTCCATTGAACAATCCTTTTTTATTCATTTGATGGATTTGCCAGTCAACAAAAGCTCGTAGAAAATTACCTTCGCCAAACTGAATTGCTTTAGTCGGATATTTTTTATAACCACCTAAAAAGGAACTTGCCAACTTTTTCAATCACTTAACCTCCTACTCAAAACTTAAAAACAGTTACAAAACAACATAATCACCAAATTATTATCTGAAATAATAACTATTGTTTACTATATGATAATTGGTTGCTATATAAAATGAACTATATTATTACTACGTCAATAGAGTAGTGATTATATTGATGTGTTAAGTTCATTTTATATAGCTTAAACTCTTTGTTATTTTTGTTTTTCCAATGCCTCCCACAAACCGTTTAAGTAAGCGATTCCCAAAGCTCTATCGTATAATCCATAGCCAGGACGACCAACTTCACCCCAGATCATGCGGCCATGGTCGGGTCTCAAATATCCGTCAAAGTGTACATCATGGAATGCTTTCATAATTTCGTACATATCCAAAGATCCCAATTCAGATAAATGAGCGGATTCGTGGAAATTCACATCACTTGTAAATTTAATATTTCGGCAATGTGCAAAGGCGATTCTGTCTCTTTCCCCAAAATATCTAATCAATTGCGGGACATCATTTTCCGGATTTTCCCCTAATGACCCGGTACATATTGTCAAGCAGTTGCTCGGGCTGTCCACCATTTCAACGATTCTTTTTAAATCCTCAAAGTTTTTCACAATTCTTGGCAATCCAAAGATGCTTTTCGGAGGATCGTCCGGATGAATAGCCATTTTAATGCCATACTCTTCACACGTTGGAATGATCGCATGCAGAAAGTATTTCAGGTTATCCGCCAAATTATTTTCATCTACATCCTTGTATTTTTCAAATAAGTTTTTCAACTCTTTTAACCGTTCAGGTTCCCAGCCAGGCATGACAAAACCATTTGAATTGCTTGTCAAAGACTCTACCATATGACTAGGATCAATATTATCAACAATGGCTTGGTCATATGATAAAACGGTTGATCCATCTTCCAGTTCAAATGCCAGATCTGTTCTGGTCCAATCGAAAACAGGCATAAAATTATAACAAATGACTTTAATACCGTGTTTTGATAGATTTTTGATCGTTTGAATATAATTTTCAATGTATTGATCTCTTGACGGCAAGCCGATTTTAATATCATCATGGATATTAACGCTTTCAATGACTTCCATAGTTAAACCGGCTTTTTCCACAACATCTTTCATATGTTTAATTTTTTCTTCAGGCCATACTTCCCCGACGGGCACATCATAAAGCGCGCCAACAACCCCCTTTACATTCGGAATCTGCCTGATTTGTTGAAGCGTAATCTTATCATCTTTCTCGCCATACCATCTGAATGTCATTTGCACGTTAAATCTACTCCTCTCATGCCAAATATTTCTTTAATGTTGTTCGGACTGCACCAGCACCGGCAATTAATTCTGTTACATAGCCCTCAATTTTGGATCCAAGCCCAACGCTGTATAAATTAACTCCAAAAATTGATTGGTTTGAAAGCAAAGGTTGTAAATGTTCTTTTACTGAATCCGGCTCACCTAATTTTAAATAGGAAATATATTGCTGGAATTCTTCAATCAAAGGATCCGGGCTTAATTCCATTGCTTTTCCTTCATCATCCATTCCCATTAAGTATCTGCACCACCCGGCTATCACCAGTGGAATATAACATAAGTCTTTTGCTTGATCTTTATAAAGTTTTATCGTTTCACCGAATCTGATTGCCAGTTTTTGTGATGTATCAGAAACAATTCTTTGTGGCGTATCCGGAATATTTTTATTTGGAAGCCTCTTTTCAATTACTTCATCAATAAACTTTTTAGGTTCGATAATTCCGGGATCAGTTACCACCGGAAGTCCTTCCTGGTATCCAACTTTTTCAATCAGTTTTTTGATTTCCGGATCTTTCATTTCTTCTGCAATCGATGTATATCCTAATAAACATCCATAGATTGCCATTGACGTATGAAGCGGGTTCAGGCATGTACATACTTTCATTCTTTCAACTTGATCAACAGTTTCTTTATCCGTAAGATAAACACCGGCTTTTTCAAACGGCGGCCTGCCATTTGGAAAATCATCTTCTATAACCAAATAATGGGTTTCCTCGGTATTTACAAATGGTGCTGAAACCGACCTTTTTTTCGTCTGAATGATATCCATCGATTCCATTCCAAGTTCTTTTAACTTTTCAGCAACAGCTTGCGACGGTCTTGGCGTAATCCGGTCGATCATACTCCATGGAAAAGATACCTTGTTTCCATTTAATAGGTATTCGATAAATCCTTTATCAACAAATCCTTTATTATTCCATTGTTTTGCAATCTCACATACAGAGGATTTCAGCTTATCGCCATTATGTGAAAAATTATCTGTACTTAACAGAGCAATCGGATATAAACCGCTTTCATATCGTTCAAATAATAAGGAAGCTAGGATTGACATTCCATGTTTTACATGTCCAGGCCCGTTTTCAATATCTTCTTTTATAATTGGTAAATATTCTCCTGAAGAATTCTTCAAATTATAGCCTTTTTCCGTAATCGTAAGGGAAGCAATCTGCAAAGACGGTGACTTGAATACCTCCTTTATTCTTGCAACAGATGAGGGAGCCTGATCTGAATAAAAGTGGCTTTCTACAACACTTTCGATAACCTCTTTTTCTATTGTTCCATCGGCTTTTGTCACACACATTAAAGTTAAATTATCATGATCATGGTAGACTTTTTCTACCACTTCATCATCAAAAGTATCTACCACAATAATTCCTGTATCTGCCAGACCATTGTCAATTAGATGTTGTTGAATTTTCGCATGAAAACATCTAAATATATTTCCTCCCCCAAAATGAATCCAGGTTGGCGTATTTTGCGTATTCTTTTTTACTTCTTCGTAATCAAATTTTGGTAACTTAATGCCTTGGTTTAAAAATTCTTCTTTTTTTTCTTCTAATTCTTTTTTAAGTAGAAACATTTTTCAATATCCCTCCATTCTTATAAAAAAGACTTTATTTATTATGTGGAAATTTGGTTTACTATTTATCTATACTTCTAGTATAATTCTCAATTCTTAGTAGTCAATGGACAATTTATTTATTCATTTATTTGTAAAAATTTATTTGATTTTATCTTCTAACTTCTCTGTTTGTGGAATTTAACCATTCCTGAATATTACTTACATTCAAGGAAATGGAATCACCCTTAATCGTGTGTTTAAGCAGGGACATTCCTGTCGCAAACTGCACATTTTCAGTTATCTCCATCCCTTCCAATATCCCATGTAGCATACCTGCAACAAACGCATCTCCACCACCGATGCGATCGGTCACCGGATTGATTTGATACTGCTTGGTTTTCGCAAATTTCCCTTTCATCCATAAAAGACCTTGTAACTGATGATGAGATGTGTTCACAACTTGCCTGTTAGTGGCATAGATCGCCCTAAAATTCGGGTACATGCGGCTGATTTCGCGGTAACAGGCTTCCATATGATCCGGCACTGCAATGGCCTCATTTATTCCAAAAAAATTCCGCGCATCTAGATAATTGATACAGCAATAACTGATCATGGGCAAAATTGGACGGATAGCAGCGATTGCTTCTTCCAACGGCCACATCGACGGCCGGTAGTTGAAATCAAAGCTGACCGGGATGCTGCGCTTATGAGCCTCACGTACAAGGATTTGGCCATTTTTTTGCCAAGCTTTCGATAAGGCAAAGGTGATGCCGGTAATATGAAAAAGTTCTACTCCTGCGAATAGCTTGTCAAAGTTCCATTCTTTGATCCCCATCTCACAAAAACTGGAACACGCCCGGTCATAAATGACTTTCGAGTAACGCGGGCCGTTCCCTTGTTCCACAAAATAAACGCCAAGGCGTTTTCCACCAAATAATACGGGAGCGATATCAATACCATTGGCACGAAGCCCTCTTACAACAGCCATGCCTAAAGGAGAATCGGGCAGTTTGCTTGCAAATGAGACAGAGTGCCCGAGATTCGCCAATGCAGATGCGACATTCGCTTCCGCCCCGCCATAGTGGACTTGCAGGGAATGGCTGCTGTTCAATAGTTCCCCCGGTTCAGTGGAAAGCCGGAGCAATGCTTCACCAAGTGCCAAAACTTTAGGCATACTGACCACTCAGTTTAGACTCTTCTGCTTCGCGTAATTGCTGATACTTTTGTACAAAGGATTTCGCTGCTTCGGTTACACCGGCAAAATCATCAGCTGCGGCCGGTTTCAGCAGGCTTCCGCCAACGCCGAGCACTTTGCAACCGACATGATACCAGTCAGCCATATTTTCGAGCCCGATTCCGCCGGAAGGCATGATTTCAAGCTGTGGCAATGGTGCTTTTACATCTTTGATAAAAGTTGGCCCGACAATATTGCTTGGGAAGAGTTTAATAATTTCTGCGCCCGCCTGCATTGCCGTTTTCATTTCATTGACGGTCATGCAGCCCGGAATATAAGGTACCTGATACAAATTGCAGATGGCGGCGGTATCAGCGTCAAAAGTTGGAGCCACAATGAACTTCGCACCGGACATGAGCGCGATCCGGGCAGTCGCCGCATCTAGTACCGTGCCTGCACCAACAACAACATCGTCATGGTCCTGATAATTTTCCACTATTTTTTTGATGGCAGTATCCGCATTTGGAACCGTAAACGTTAATTCGATGCTTTTAATTCCACCGGCAATCAAAGCATCTGAGACTTTTAGCGCCTTTTCAACGGATTCTGCGCGTAAAACAGCCACAATCCCGTTTTTTTCAAGTGCCTGCAGGGTTAGTAATTTTTGCATGAGTACCACTCCCTTTTATTTCTTTATAGGAAACCTTAGTTATATATAATAAATACAAGATTATTGTACATCACGTTTCAACCAATGTAAACCATTACAAGGTACAAAAATAAAAAAATTGGTGCTTACCTTTTTTTGAAAGGTAAGCACCAATTTTTACCGAAACCATCAATTCATCTTGCTTTCAATTTTTTGGCGCGCTTCAAGAATTAAAGCAATGGTTTTTTGTTTTTTTTCTTCGTTAATCCGGAAAATCGGTGAGCTGACGCTGATCATGCCCTCCACTCTGCCGTTATATTTTAAGACGGTTCCCACACAATAAATTTCATCTTCGTTCTCCCGATCATCAACTGCATATCCACACTCTTTAACTGTCTGAAGATTTTTGAGCAGCTGCTCCGGATCCGTAATGGTGTTTTTGGCCATTTTCACCAGTGGGGTCCGCTGTAAATAAGCAAGAACTTCCTCTTTGCTTAGCTCGGCTAAATAAGCTTTTCCCATTGCGGAACAATACAAATCCAACGAATGCCCGACTTGGGAACGCAATATAATTTTACCTTTGCCATTCAGCTTTTTCACATAGATAATCTGATCCCTTTCATAGATGCCCATGTGGATGGTCTCTCCAAGCGCTTCATTTAATTCTATTAATTCGGGTTCTGCAATATTGACAATGTCAAACGACTTGCGGGCTGCTTCCCCATAGCGGATAAGTGCAGTGCCAAGTGTATATTTCTTCGTTTCTTCATCCCGTTTTACATAATCAATGGAACAAAGCGTATTTAAAATTTTTAATACCGTTGATTTACTTGTGTTCAACGCAGTATAAATTTCTTGTAGGTTAGCCGGATGATCCTGCTGTTCCAAATAATCCAGTATTTCCTTTGCACGAATTAAAACTGTCCCATATGGTTTTTTATCTGTCGTTGTTTCCAATTTTACGAACTCCCACGTTTATTTTATGTTCATTACTTTCTTAATCCTATTTCAAATAAAAATCAGATAGGTATGCAAGGACTTGTTCTTAACACAATTCACATACACTTTTATTATATCAATATCCAGAACCGAATTCATGCTTTAATTTTGCTATCGCGTATTTTCATAAACTTTTTTGAATTTTACTAATAAATAAATAAACAGCAATGGCGTTACGACAGGGTCTTTTAGACTCAGCGTACTCTATATATTTCTTCAAAAAATCTTTCTCGGTATCATCTTTATAAAATTAAGCTGTTTACATGATTTTAACAAACTTTATGCTTACTCTCCAACAAATAGTCATTCCTCACTTTGCAGAATTCAACTTACTTCAGGTGATGACTGGCACCTAAAGCTAGCCGCTTCACTCCCGGTTTTCTTGCTCCATATGCGGCGCAGACCTTTTCCATACGGCATAGCCCAGCGTAATGATCAGTACAAAACTGGATGCTGCATAGAAGCCCATCCGGAAATCATTGACGCGGAGGCTGATGCCAAACAGCAGCAAAATGGCAAAAATCGTGACATAAGCTCCGGGAACTCCCCAGACCAGCTTCGATTGAAAGGTTTCCGTTTCTCTGCGCTTTTTCCGCCAAATTAAAAAGGTGATCAGGTTCAATATCCAATTTAAAAAGGTGAAATAAGACGAAGCGGACACCAAATAATTATATAAAGAAGAAGGCAGCAAAAAAGACAACCCGACAATGAGCAAGCACCCCGTGGCGACTGCCAGCCATGCATACCTGTAAAAGCCTCTGCTGGAATGCTTTAAAAGCAGGCCCGGCCCTTTCTTTACCTCCGAAAGGGAAACAATTAACTGGATAGATGTATAGTAACTTGCCGCCATCACCGAAAATGCCGCCAGCAAAATCACAATATTGAAGAAGGCAGCTGCCCAATCCAGGCCTATGACATCAAATGCATGGACGAAAGGGGACTTATGGGTAGATACCGTATTCCATGCCGTTAACATGACAAGAACCAGCATCGAAAACGCATATAAACCAATCGAGCCAAATGTCATCAGCCCGGCTGCCCTTGGGATCTGTGTGCGCGGTTTTGCCACCTCTGTTGAAGCCATCGCGATTGCACTGATGCCTGAGAATGAGAAGATCACAACCAGCATGGATTGGAGCAGACCCGAGCTGCCATTTGGAAAAAACCCGCGGCGGCTTGCAAATGGATGGTGGGCGGTAATCCCGCCATGGGTGAACAGCATCCATCCTCCGATCAGGATAAACGCCAGCAGCGCCAAAACTTTGGCCGCGGCCATTGCCGACTCGATATGCCCAAATACTTCCATATTCAATGCATTGATCACGATAATTACTGCCATGAAAACAGTTGCGAGAACAGGCAGCGGTACTTTTGGCAGCCAGTAATGTGTAAAAACACCCATCGCAATTGCTTCTGACCCAATGGCCAGTATGCTGGATATAAACAATGCCCATCCAATCAAAAAGCCTGCATAGTGTCCTAAAAACTGTTCAACATATACCCGGAAAGACCCTTGCTGCAGGCGGTTCACATTGATGCTTGTCATTGCCCCGAGCACCTGCATCATAATCAATCCGCCAATCAAAAAAGCCAGGACGACTGAAGGGCCTGCTTCCCGGATAGCCAAGCCTGACCCGAGAAAGTAACCGGCACCGATCATACCGCCAATTCCAAGCCCGGCCAGACTGTATTCATTCAGCCTGCCGCGCCTTTTTTCCACTTCCTTCTTTTGATGCTTTGAAACCGTTCCGACAGTAATGGTTTTTTCGATTTTCGACACCCACTTTTAAAAAACCTTTTTGGTTATCATGCGTCAGAGGCGGACGATCCATACCTTTGGAAACCATACATGACAACTCCTTTCAAGGCATCTGCCGCGTAATCGATCTGCAATTTTCTAAGTTCCTGCAGCCCGCCATCCTATTTGACGAATCTGATCCCGGATTTCTTTCAATTTTGTTTTAGCGATGAAAAAAGAGCGGAAAGGCCGCCCTTTTCACTCTTTTTATACATACCATTACTTTTTTCTTACATACCATTACTTTTTTCTGATCCCATCCATTACAAACCGGACCATGCTTTCGATTTCGCTTTCTTCATCCGCCCCGCTATCATTTGGCAGCAAAACGAACCTGGTCACAAAATTTCCTGCAATAAAGATAAATATCATATTACAAATTTTTTCAGCCGGAATGTCTGCCAGCTCGCCGTGTTCCTGGTACGTTTGAATCAGATGCAGCAGCCGCGGCCCGATGTTTTTCACAAAATAAGGAATGAGTTCTTTTTTAATTCCTTCATTATATAGAAGTTCCTTGATGACAATTTGGAAAATCTCTTTGTTTTCTTTGATAAACTTCATCCGGTCTTTGATCAGTTCCCTCAGAAAATCTTCAAAGCACATGATATTTTTCGAGAGAATCTCATGAAAAAGCTCTTCCGCCATCGATGGAATGGATTCTTTCAAAAATGGAACAATGACAGTGATCAACAGATTGTCTTTTGTACCGAAGTGGCGGAAAATCGTGCCTTCCGCGACACCTGCTTCTTTGGCAATTTCACTTGTCGGCGTGTTTGCATACCCTTTTTCGGCAAACAGTTTAATCGCGGTCCCGACGATTTTCTGCTTCTTATCTGTCTGCTTGGCTGCCGGATTTGATTGTGCCATCATGGCTTCTAATAGATTGTATTTTGGCAACGCGGGACACTTCCTTCCTTTTTAAAAAAAATTATAACTTACGGTACCGTTTCAGAGCCAAAATATTCAAGATGATAAAGACAACTGCAAAAATAGCCAGCGCAAGCAGGTCCCTTCCAATATCACCAAGACCAAGCCCTTTATACATAACCCCTTTCAGTGCATCTGCCGCATAATAAATCGGCATTACTTTTGCCAGTTCCTGCAGCCAGCCGGCCATCCCATTCAACGGAATGATGCCCGAAAAGAAAATCTGCGGGACAACAACGACCGGGATAAATTGGACCATCTGGAACTCTGATGCGGCAAAGGAAGAGAGCAATGTGCCCAGCGACAATGCTACCAGGGCGAGCAGCAAATTAATGAGCACCACATTCAAAAGCGAACCGGCCATGACCATATCCAAAACATTGACCGAATAGAGTACCACGATAATGGTTTGAATGACAGCAAAGATCCCGAATCCGGCTAGATAGGCAATAACAATCTCACCCCGGCGGATTGGCGTGGCCATTAAGCGGTCCAGCGTCCCTGAAGTCCGTTCTTTTAATAACCCGATCCCTGAAATTAAAAATACGAAAAAGAAAACAAAGAATCCAACGAGAATCGGGCTTAACACATCAAAAAATTCAGTACTGCTGTTCCCGTAAACATAGGTTGCCGCCACATTTTGATTGGCCGATTCCATTTTAACAGGCAATTGTTTTGCCGTTATTTTGTGCACCTGGCCGGCGATTTGTTTGATTTGTTGCTGGATCGGCGCTTGGGAAGGGATTTGTTTACTCAGCTGCTGCTGGATCTGATCCTGCGCCAGTGCAAGTTTCAACATTTGCTGTTGTTGCCCCGCCAGCCCGGACATATTTTTCGCCAATTGTTTTTGCTGCCCGGCCGCAATTGCTTGCTTTACTTTCATTTGCAAGGTTTTCGCAGCGGACGGGTCACTATTTTTCAAGGTTAAAATATACTTCCCGTGTTCCTTTTGCAGCAGGCCATCAAGATTTTTATCCAACACCGTTTGCTTCGGATCTTTTGCGGCGTTCACATGTTTAATATCAATTCCGGCTTTATCCATGACTTTTGTGATGCTGCTATCCACATTAGCAACCCCAAGCTTTGGAGCAACCGTGTTGCCATTAAAGAAAAAGTACATGAGCGTTAAGATGAACAGCGGTGCAATGAATAATAAAGCCAATGTCCGCTTATCCCGCACCATTTCAAGCATAATTCTCTTGATCAGCGCAAAAATTCTCATTCCATTCCCCTCCCTGCATTGAGGAATACTTCATCTAGATTTTCCGCGTGATACAGATCTTTCAGTTCCTTCGGCGAACCGCTCGCTAAAATGCTGCCTTCGCGGATCATCGCCACGACATCGCATTTCTCGGCTTCGTCCATCACATGCGTCGTCACGATAATCGTTTTGCCATCTTCATGCTTCAGCCGCAGCAATTCTCCCCAAATGCTTAGCCGCAATTCGGGATCAATTCCAACAGTCGGTTCATCCAGGATCAGGATCATCGGGTTTTGGATTAACGCAATCGCCAGTGACAACCGCCGCTTCATCCCGCCCGAATAAGCAGATACCCGCTGATTAAGATCTCCCGTTAAATTAACAAGACTGGCTGCATACGCAATCCGCGCTTTCTGTTCCGCCTTGCTCAATTGAAAAAGGGAGGCAAAAAATTTAAGGTTTTCCCGGCCGGTTAATTCCAGATACAGGGCATCCGACTGCGCCATATAACCAATTTCCTGTAAAATCTCCAAATTTGGCATTGTTTTATCAAGCACATGAATCTCGCCGGCATCAGGACTGTCCATGCCCACGATCATCTTCACCAAGGTTGTTTTCCCCGCCCCTGAAGGCCCGATAAAGCCATAAATTTGTCCCTTTTCAATGTTCAAACTGATATTGTTTAAAACGGTTTTCTTTCCGAAACTTTTCTTGACCTTTTTCACTTCAATACTGGCACCCATCGTTCAACCTCCAGCACAAAATTTGTAGTGAGTAATCACTCACTTATTATAATGCGATAGCGGGAGGGTATTGTCAATGAAAAAAGTGAGTAATCACTTCGATTTTTGTGACAATGCTGTTGTTATCAGCGGATGAAGACATTTTAAAATGCCGGAGCCGCTCACTTTGGGTTACATAAGCTTGATGAAGGGCATTTCAACATGTTTTACAACTGCGGGCTATTATTCATTTTCCTTATGAACGACCAGGCACTCGGGTTTTCTTCCGTGATGGGCTTTCCATTCCACTTATGAACGACCGCGAGCTCCTGTTTTCCTCCGCCGCGGGCTTTCATTCCTCCTATGAACGTCCGCAGACACAGGTTTTCTTCCGCCATGGGATTTCATTCCTCCTATGAACGACCGCGAGCGCCTGTTTTCCTCCACGACGGGCTTTCATTCCACTTATGAGCGACCAGGAGCGCGAATTTTCCCCCACCGCGGGCTTTCATTCCATTGATGAACGACCGCGAACACAGATTTTTCTCCGTCACGGGCTTTCATTCCTCTTATGAACGACCG
>NZ_KB894022.1:0-7869 GCF_000374345.1 Heyndrickxia acidiproducens DSM 23148 | reverse complement strand
ATTTTCCCCCACCGCGGGCTTTCATTCCATTGATGAACGACCGCGAACACAGATTTTTCTCCGTCACGGGCTTTCATTCCTCTTATGAACGACCGAACTCTCAGGTTTTCTTCCGCCACGGGCTTTCATTCTATCTATGAACGACCATGAGCGCGGATTTTCCCCCACCGCGGGCTTTCATTCCATTGATGAACGACCGCGAACACAGATTTTTCTCCGTCACGGGCTTTCATTCCTCTTATGAACGACCACGAGCGCGGATTTTCCTCTGTCGTGGGCCTTCATTCCACCTATGAACGACCACAGACACAATTTTTCCTCCGCAACGGGCTTCATCTCCCTTATGAAAGCCCACGCCCGCTGAATTTTTTATCATACGAGCTTTCATGGTCTTCATAAACGGGATGAAAAAGGCAAAAAAGATCCAACTCTGTGAAAAACTGGCAAGGATTGAATTGGGCTCTTATTTTCATACGGACAAGACAGAGTGAATCCTACTCCATAACACCGTTTTAAATTAAGAATACCTTTCTTCATAATCTCCTAACAGCGTTTATAATAAATCATTATGGCAAATAAAAAAAGAAGCGTGCCAAAGAACGTATAAAAATGGCTCCAATGGCTGCTGTGGAAAAAATTCCAAAACTTTCCGCCAGCTTTTCCACAACAGCCATTAGCAAACCGGAAAACAGGATGAACAAGCCTTTTCCAAATCCCCTGCATTTTTCAATAAAATATAAAAAAATTGCTGTCATTATGGGAAGCCCTGCCAGTGTGAAGGCGATATTGACATTGAAAATTTCCGGAAGCGGCCGGATGGGGAATGCGTAAAGACCAATGCTGGTAAAAACAATATCCAAATAGGTGCCCACGAGCGCAGCAAACACCATCGTTGAAATGCATTTACGCTTCACGAAGCGAGAGCGCTTTTTTGGCAAGGGCCGCACGTTCAAGCCTTTCCAGTGTTTTACAGTATTCATTCATAATCTCTCCCTGAATTGGTTCATGTAATGGTTCCAATTGTTCTGCAACATGCCAGTCTTCGTACCAGTCCCCTTCTTCTGCGTCCGGCTGGCTGGCATTTTTCCAGGCATTTTCAAGTGCAGGGCTGTAAATCCTCCTTGCCCCCGGCTTCAGTTTGCATGCTCTTAACTTAAGCTGATATTTTCCGGGCAGTCCCTCATGGATATTATTATACATTTGCGGCCAGTAATCTTTCCGGGAACCTGTATGCGGGTGGCCCTGTGCCCAACTTTCAAACCGTTCGAGCCGTCCTCTGTCTCCTAAAAGAATGGCGTATAACCGCTTCCCCAATAAAATCCGTTCCTGTAAAGATCCAAACTGATGCAGCGTTTGCCCTGCCAATTGCACCCCGCCAGTTTCTTCATATGGAAACAGAATTTGATTGAAAGAAAAAATATCCTGGAGTTTAAACTCAATCGTTTTGAATACTTCTTTTTGATAAACAGGATTTTGGATCACCCGTTTCTCAAGATAACTTTGCTCATTAATCACCATGGCAATCGCCAAGAGCTCATCGTTGCGGTATTCCCAGTAATCGTTCCATATTACTTCCATAAAACAGGACACCTGCAGATAAGGCAACAAGTGAAACAGCGGGCGTCCCTGCTGCATGCTCATATGATACAACAGCATCTGCGGGTATACGTCCTGAAAAATCAGCCAATTCCCCCTCTCCAGAAACGAAAAAAATGAGCGTTTCTCTTTTCCCGATAGTAATCTCGCAAGCAATTCCCCTTTCAAATCGGTCATATTCCAGCCGCCGTTGCGCGAAACCATATGCCCCAAAAAAGCCCAGTGGATTTCCGGGTGAAGCCGGTAGAAGTCCCAGTATGCTTTTGTCCTCGTGACATTATTCGTATTCCGCTCGGCGGCGGCATGGCGGATTTGCCGGACAAGCAAGGCTTCCCCATAATTCAGTGCAGCAGGCTTGCCCGGATCGTTCTTTAACTCCCTTTTGATTCTTTCAATCGGCGTTTTTTCCTTGAACCTGGCAAAAAAAATCATTTCTGCCTCCTTCATGAATGCACAGCCCGCATATTGAATATGTATCATGTAAAAAAGGAGAGGAATGAAGGGTGCAATGATCAACACGGACAAAGGGATCGAATGGCTCATTGGCAGACTAAAAAAAGACCAGTCTCCCGGCGGCTCCTGGGCCTATCCATTTGAGACCGGCATTACAACAGATGCTTATATGATCATTTTATTACGGACATTGGATATTCATGATGAACAATTGATCCAGGGCCTTGTGCAGAGAATCTTGAGCAGGCAGCACAAAAACGGCACCTGGAAGCTTTTTGCCGATGAAGAAAATGGCGGGAATCTGTCAACAACACTCGAAGCTTACTACGCACTCCTCGCATCAGGATATATCAGTAAGAATGACCCGAAGCTGCTGTCTGCAAAAAAATTTATTCTCGAAAACGGCGGGATTGAAAAAACCAGCATGTTTACAAAAATCATGCTTTCGATTACCGGGCAATACAAATGGCCGGCATTTACCCCGCTGCCGGTTGAAATGATCTTCCTGCCCCCTTCATTTCCGGTCAATCTCTACCAATTTTCTGTATTTGGCAGAGCGAACCTTATTCCGATCATGATCCTGGCCTCCAGAAAGTTCAGCATGAAAATGGCAAACAGACCGGATTTGAGCGATTTATTTTCGCAAAGAAACCCGCAGTACCCCTGGAAGAGAAGCGGTGAGTGGCAAGCCTTTTTTGATTTTATAGAGGAAGAATTGAAAAAACTGAGTGAAATTCCGGAAAATATACATGCTGCAGCCCTTGACCGTGCAAAAAAATATATGCTGGACCGCCTTGAACCGGATGGGACATTGCTCAGCTATTTCAGTTCGACCTTTTTAATGATCTTTGCGTTGCTTTCATTGGGGCATTTTAAAAACGGGCCGGTAATCCAAAATGCCATCAAAGGGCTGCTGTCAATGAAAACAACGATTAACGGCCTGCCCCATATGCAATATACAACCGCCAATGTCTGGAACACTGCCCTGATCAGTTATGCCTTGCAAAATGCGGGCGTATCCGCGGATGACCCGATGGTGGCTTCCGCAAACCGTTATTTGCTAAGCCGCCAGCACCAGCGTTACGGAGACTGGAAGATCCACAATCCGGAAAGTGCACCGGGCGGATGGGGTTTTTCCGACATCAATACCATTAATCCCGATGTCGATGATACAACAGCCGCGTTAAGATCCATCATCCAAAAAGTTTCAACAGATGCGCATGTAAGCAAAGCATGGAACCGCGGTATCAACTGGGTGATCTCCATGCAAAACCGGGACGGCGGATGGGCTGCCTTTGAGAAAAATCTCCACGGCAGATGGCTCAAACTCATCCCGATTGAAAAAGCAGAATTTTTACTGGGAGACCCGTCAACCGCAGACTTAACCGGAAGAACGCTTGAATTTCTCGGCAACTATACAAATTTGGCAAACGATCACGCAATTATTGAAAAAGGCGCCAACTGGCTGATCAAAAATCAGCGGGAAGACGGTTCCTGGTACGGCAGATGGGGCATCTGCTATTTGTACGGAACGTGGTCCGCCGCTACAGGTCTTGCAGCCGCCGGGGTCCCCGCCACGCATCCGGCACTCAGGCGGGCAGCCAGCTGGTTGCGGGCGATTCAAAATGATGATGGCGGCTGGGGAGAATCCTGCCTTAGCGACCTGCATCAAACCTATATCCCGCTCCATCACAGCACCCTCACCGATACAGCCTGGGCGCTTGATGCGTTAATTGCGGTTTCCGATCATCCGGCTGAGGAAATTGAACGTGGCATTTCTTACTTACTTTCATCCCTCGCCAGACAGGACTGGACAACCGATTATCCAAAAGGGCAGGGCATGGCCGGCGGTTTTTATATTCATTACCACAGTTACCGTTATGTATTTCCGCTGCTCGCGCTTGGGCATTACCGGCGGAAGTACCACCAAACGTGAACGATCAGAAGCCCATTACTAGTCTTTCCGGATCAATTTTAAAAAGGGCTGCTCTGAACCATCTTGAGCCGCCCTTTTATTATTAATGCATGCCTTTCCACTGCCCCTGGTTTTTGGATGCTTTTTCTTTTTTAGCTTTTTCCTTATGCATCCGGTTGGCCGCTGCGCTTCCGGCTCCGTCGCCCATTTGTTGCAATTCTCTTGAGAACTCGGAATCAGTTTTGGCCGCGTCAAATCCTTTTTTATTCTTCTGGTCTGCATCGGTCTTACCCGATCGTTTAGCCATCGTCATCCCTCCTTTAAGTTTTAGTATGGGACAGGCAAGTAGAAATATTCGAGCTTCATTTCGGGCATATAGTTTTCCGGTGCGCCGTGGAACCTTTATAATAAAAACGCCAATCATTTTAATCAAAGTGAGTATTGTTAAATGGAAAAGTTTCAATGTCAAGAGAAACAAGCTGCACCAAAGTTACCGATACAGAAATTTGAGCCATCGTGTTTGGCAATTTGAATAAATTTGATGGGAGGCCTGAATATGTCTATTTATGATTATCATTTTGAAACATTAACCGGAAACGAAGAAAAATCGCTAACAGATTATAAGAATCAGGTTTTGCTGATCGTCAATACGGCTAGCAAATGCGGTTTTACGCCGCAGTACGAGGGACTTGAACATCTTTATGAAAAATATAAAGACCGTGGATTCACCGTACTCGGCTTTCCGAGCGACAGCTTCATGAAACAAGAATTCGAAGACAGCGAAAAAACCGCTGAATTTTGCAAAGTCAACTATGGGGTAACTTTCCCGCTTTTCAAAAAAACGAAAATGAAGGGCAAAGACATGAATCCGCTCTTTGCCGAACTTTTGCAGCAAGCAGGTGAAAAGAAAATTTCGTGGAATTTCAATAAATTTCTCATTGATCGCAACGGACACGTGATCCATTATTACGGTTCGCGGACAAAGCCGGAAGAATTGGAGGAAAAGATTGAAGAATTGTTGAATGCATGACTTTTTTTCCATCTAATTATTCATGTTAAGCTCCAGTTAAACACTGCATATTATATGAAGTATTGACGAAAGTGAAGAAAATTTCATGGCAGGCTTATTTAATACGAAGCGGTTTATGATCATATGCAGCTTCACACCGGTGTTTTTTCCTCTCCATTTTTGTATTCCAAATGGAGAGGAAAAAACCCAAATAAAAAAGCAGAACGGCAAAATCCAGTACTGCTTCGGTCATGAATCTCGTCTTGCCCTGAAATACTTAGTCACTGAAAATACTAAAGCCATGACCACAAATACAAGCAAGGCGCTGAAGAGCAAACTTAGTACAATGCCTGTAATCACAAGCAAAATGTATGCGATGAATATCCCTGCAGCCCAAGTAACAATGAAGGTGAGAACATTGCCCCCAAACATCTTTCTCCAAACCACAGCAAATATCAGCCCAATTACAAACGCAATGAATTCCATTGCCTTTCCTCCTAAAAAGGATTGTGACCTTTACTCATAAACATATTATCTTTGTATAATTCTACTTAAATTGTACCATACAATCCATCCGATAGTCATCCTGAATGGAATAGTAAAAACAGAACAGAAAAACCGTAGCAGATGGAGTTGCTGCTTGATTCATATCAAAAATAACAAAGCGTTATAAAACCCGGCCATCGTCATTCGCAGGCCGGGCCAAATTCACTCACGTCCAATTTAAAAGATTGTACGCTTACAATCTTATCCCCAGATTTCTTTTGAGATATCAACAATATATTTCAACTTTGCCCATTGCTCTTCTTCGGTTAAAATATTTCTTTATTTGAACTTAAAACTTACCGCTACACCATCATCGTGACTTTGCCAATAAATTTTAATTCTCTATTGTTCCTCTTCGCCTAAAGTAGTTAAAAAATCTGTCATGTGGACTTAAGGATTCATATAATCCCTAACAGATTATCCATGACTATGGCAAAATAGCAAAAGACCGTACTGGAAATCCGGTTGCTTTTTCAGGTTTTGGACTAATATTGAAGATGACAGCACCTTTTGCTGGTACCTTATCAAGGTTCGTTAATAATTCTACTTGAAATGTATCTTGTTCAAGCACATAGTATTCGCCAATTAGTGATCCATTTTTGCGGACATCTATTGCAGCATCTGTATCAAAAGTTTCATGCCCGACAGCCTTAATATTTCTTTCTTCAAATAAAAATTTCAGGGCGTCTATCCCCCAGCCCGGGGTGTGGCTATTTCCCTCTTCATCTTTGTTCTCAAATGCCTCTTTGTCAGGCCAGCGATGGCTCCAGTCGGTACGAAGCGCGACGAATGTGCCTGCTTCTATTTTTCCATGTTCTGCTTCAAACGATAGGATGTCATCAATGGATAGAATAAAATCATTTTTTTCTTCCACTTCTTTCGACTTATCCATCACAACAAGGGGTAAAACGAGTTCCTTGAGCCCGAGTTCCTCCAAATAACGCTGGTTGCGAACGAAATGAACCGGTGCATCAATATGTGTTCCAAATATTTTGGTGCCTGCCACTACCTGAAAAAATACCTGGATGTTTCCATGATCCGGTCCCCATTGCAATGATAAGAAAGCGGTGATTGCCAATAAATTTTTCTTGCTGTTTTCTTCTCATTGTTTTTTAATGAGAATAGATCAATTAGAAAGCTGGGAAAATTGTGGGTATTGTGTTGATGAAAGCTGCTTCGTTTGTGATGATTATTGTGCTTGGGTATTTGCTGAAGCGTATCGGTTTTTTTAAGCAGGCTGATTTTAATCTTATTTCCCGAATGGTGTTAAACATTACACTTCCATGTGCAGTCATTACGAGTTTTGAAGAACTGTCCCTCGAAACTTCGCTGCTCATACTTGTCGGGATCGGGGTTGTGTGCAATCTGGTGATGATCGGAACAGGCTATATGGTTTCCAGGCGCCGCACGCATACGGAAAAGGCATTTAATATGATCAATTTTTCAGGTTACAATATTGGCTGCTTTACGCTCCCGTATGTACAAAATTTTCTCGGCCCGGCCGGCGTCGTTGCCACTTGCCTGTTTGATGCGGGCAATTCCGTTTTGTGCACAGGCGGCACGTATTCGATTGCTTCAGCTGTTGCCAATAAAGAAAAAACCACTGTGGCATCCTTTTTGAAAAAAATGTTCTCTTCCGTGCCAATGGATACATACTTAATTATGCTTGCGCTGTCGCTTTTGCATATCACGCTGCCAAAAGGTGTGACGTCATTTACCGGAATTGTGGGCCAGGCAAACGGTTTTCTGGCGATGCTCATGATCGGCATCGGCTTTGAACTTCAATTGGAAAAAAGCCAGGTTGCCAAAATATTAAAAGCCATCATGATCCGCTACGGGATGGCCGTTCTGTTTGCAGCCGGCTTCTACTTCCTGCTGCCGCTGCCATTGGAAGTACGCCTCGTGCTTGTGCTCATTGCCTTTGCGCCAATTTCCGCCGTCTGCACGGCATTTACGCAAAAATGCGGCGGCAATGTCGCCATGTCAAGCACGCTGAACTCCCTTTCCATTTTGATCAGCATTGTGCTGATGACCAGTCTGATGGTGATGTTAAATATGGCTTAATATCCGGTACCGGGTTTTTGGTGAACTACCCACCACTTATTGACCTTGCGGTCTAATTGAAGTGGGGGCTTCTCGACTTATCGTTGCTTTTACTAGCCAACGAAAACTGACCGAGCTAACCCTCTTGTTCCAAGAGTTTTGTTACTTATGATAACGCTAATAAGCGTATACCTTCATTTTTGATATTGATTGCTGAATTATAGTCGCGATCTGCCACATAACCGCACGAACAACGGTAGGTGCGTTCAGATAGTTTCACAGGTTTTTCTGCACCACAACAAGAACA